>CAYNMD010000017.1:0-19015 GCA_964398485.1 uncultured Bdellovibrionales bacterium
TAAAATAATTAATGTTTTTAAAATACATATAAAAGAGGCATAGCTTTTTCCTATTAAAGATCTTTCTTTTATGATGTGTTGTTAAAAAAAAGTTAACTATGATGTATACTGAAGATGTTCATGTGTAACTGAAGTATGAACTTTACTCTGAAAACAAAAATTTTCAATAAGAGCTTGTTTGTTTTTCTTTTTCTTGCGGTGTTTTCTTTTGGTTTTCTTGCTTTAGCAGATGAGCAGGAAGTAATTACTACGTTTCTTGATGATACCGATCAGGATGGACTCTCAACCGAAGAAGAAAAGGCATATGGTACTGATCCATCCAATAATGATACGGATGGAGATAGTTATTCTGATGGAGTAGAAATTGAAAGTGGTTATGATCCACTTAAGCCAGCGCCTGGTGATCGAATTGTCCCTGATATTGCTCCGGCTGAAGGGGCAGTTGCTAATGGCGTTGCAGAAACAGGTGTAGAAACGGTAAACCTTACTGAAATTGCGACTGAGGAGCTCGCTAATATTGTGAGTGAGAAACAGGATGCTAATCAGGAACTTACAAATGAGGACCTGAATCAAGCGGTGGCTAATGTTTTGGAACAGGCGAATCAAGAAGTAGAACTTCCTGAGGTTGATGTAGATTCTTTGAAAATAAAGGAAGTTTCAAAAAAATTAGATGATGAGGAAAAAGCAGCTCAAGCAAAGGAGGATACTGTAGAATATTTAACGACGGTGAGCTACATTATTTTGAGTAATTCCCCATCGCCTATTCGTTCCGATAAAGAGTTGGTAGGGTTTACTGAAAGAGCTGCTCAAGAGGCTGTTTTGAGTATTGCTACTGGAAACTACAGCATGGTTGATTCTCTCGAAACAAAAAGTCAGGCTGTTTTAAAGGAGATTGAAAGTGTTGAGGTTCCTGAGAATATGGTAGATACTCATCTCAAGGCAGTACAAATTGTAAAGTTTCTTGGTTCAATGAGTGGAAAGCTTAAGTCAGTAAATCTTTCCAATGATCCTATTGGGCAAATGGCTGAATTAGCAAAGGTACAAGGAGCAATGCTCGAGGTGCAAAATTTTGTGTATGAGTCCCAGCAGAAATTGACAGATTTGGGTATAAAAAATATTCCTCTCGATATCTAAAATAAATATGCAGAGTCTGTTTCTCAAGAAGAATTGGCGTCGTCGTATAGCGGTACTCTTTCTATCGAGTTTTCTCGTTATGGCTGCTCCTGCTCCTGCTGCTCGAGCTGGTGTTTGGGGAGAAAGTATTTTGGCGAGTTTTATGGAGATAGCTATTACCAAAGTGCTTCAGTTTATTGAGGACATGCTTAAGGGTGTGGCCAAAAGTCTAGCGGTCCAACTTGCTGTGAGACAAGCTAATAAACTTACTGGTGATGGGCACAAAAATGGACCATCTTTTATAACTGACTATAAACGATACATATACAGTATTGCGCTTGATGAGAGTATGGTTTTTGTGAATGATTTTCTTACTGAAACATTGGGAGCGAAATACTCGGGATTGGTATATGTAGCAGCGAGTGGTAATCTCCAATCACTTGGTCGAAATTACATGAGCTACTTGGCGGCAGAAGCTAATGCTGGACTACGGGATACAAACTTTTGTAAGTATAATTTGGATCAGTATACTAACAATCCACTAACCTCACTTCAAAATGGTGATTGGCGAGTTTTCAATGCTCTTGTAGCTAATCCCTGTAATAATCCTACGGGCTATACTTACGAGGTGAAGCGTGCTTTTCAAGAGGATCTTCAACGGCGATCTGATCTGGCGCGGACGCGGGCTATTGCTGGACAAGGTTTTACTGGTACAGAAAAAAATGGGGTCATTACTGCTCCAGGATCTATTATTAAAGACATTACTGCCAAGGCTAATACTACAGCCATGGATCTCATACCAAACGCTAATGGCTGGGGAGAAATTTTGTCAGCAGCGGCAGGGGCATTTGTGAATACAGTGATGACCAACCTCATTCAACGTGGTTTTGAGAGCGTCGCTAAGAAGGTTGATCGAGAACTTGGAAAGGTGGATAAAAAAGTACTTGAGGCTAGACGAGAGATTGAAGGATCTCTTGGACCAGGGGCTTATTTTCTCCGTAATAATATTCAGCAGATTGGTAACACAGCTACCAATAATTTTAAGGTTGGTGGCACCACAGGACAATCAAAAGTAAATTTCCCAACAACGCCAGCTAGTCCAGTGTGTGGTGATGGTAGCCCGGCTTGTTAACGTTTGCGTGAGAATCGAAAAACAGCCAAATGATTTGGCTGTTTTTTTGTGGACGATACTGGATTCGAACCAGTGACCTTCACAATGTCAATGTGACGCTCTAACCAACTGAGCTAATCGTCCTTTTCTAAAATCGATGATCAATCTCTTAGGGGTGGATGCTTTCTACGCTAGGGGAGTGGTGCTAGCATTCTTTTTTTTCTCGAGTATTTCTTCAACTCCGGGCGTTTTGACTTTTGGTGCTGCAGCAAGAGCGTGAAAGAAAAAGAGCCGGAGACTTTCTTCAGTGAGGATACTAATACCAAGGATGCTTCCGATACTGAACCACTCAAAACTTTTTTGTAACCAGTAAACTTCTACGAAGTCACTAGCGATGATAGCGAGATTTATCGGAAATGTAAAGAAGAGAGAGAGTAGTATAAGAAAGAGGCTGAAGAGGAGCGTTAGGAACGCATGTTTCTTAAAAAGATGTAGCGAAAGCTCTAGGGCGACATGTAACTTTGCGTGAGCCAAGAGGGTATAGAGGAGGGCGAATTCCTTAAGAATAAAGAATAGAGCAGCTATTACCAAAAGAAGAATAAAGCCGAGCTCAGTAATTAATGGAGCAACGCTTTGGTTAAAACGGAGAGCGAGAATAATAGGAAGACTGACGGTGACTAACAGGAGAGTGATACCAAGCCAGTACAGTGCATCGTACTTTAGGGTGATAAGAGCAGACCGAAGATATCTTCTTGAAGAAATAGGTTGGGGAATCTTCTTATCTTTATCAGAGTTTAGAGTTTCTTCGAGACTGAGAAAATAAGGTCCTCGTAAGAGGGAATGTAGAATGCTCAGGAGGATCAATAATCCAAGTATTCCGAGAAAATTGGGAAAATTGTGCTCAATTTTACTGAGAAGGATTGACCAGTTCATCGCTTCTTCATTCGTAATGGTGGGAAGATATTTGCTTGCTTTTGTGGAAAGCGCCGCAATAATACCAAAAGGTACTCCAAACCAAAGAAGACGTCGGTGACGACTAAACAAACCAACCGTCTGCTGCAAGAGGTCAATAAATGAAACGGTAGCACGCATAGAGTTACTCTGCTGAAAGGGTTTCGCTTTGAGTCATTGGAGGAAGTGTCTCTCCTCGGACGATTTTATCAAAGTCATCCTTTTCTAAAGTTTCTCGTTCAAGAAGGGTGTTGGCAATGTTATCGAGGACACTTCTTTTTTCAGTGAGAATTTTGGTAGCTTTTTGGAAGGCTTCATCAATGAGTCTCGAAACTTCGGCATCAATAGCACGAGCGGTTTCCTCGGAATAATCACGGTTTTCATGCATTTCTCGGCCCAAGAAAACGAGCTCTTCTTTTTTACCAAAGGTTCGTGCTCCAAGACTACTCATCCCATAGCGAGTGACCATATTGCGAGCCATTTGAGTTGCCCTTTCAAGATCATTGGATGGTCCAGTAGTTAAGTCACCAAAGATAAGTTTTTCACTGGCGTAGCCACCCAAGAATACAGCGAGTTCATCAAGGAAATGACTCTTCGTATGGAGCATCTTGTCTTCGCTTGGAACGGCTAGGGTATAGCCGCCAGCATGACCACGAGAGATGATAGACACTTTTTGAACAGGATCAGCATGAGGGAGGCTAGCACCAACGAGAGCGTGGCCACCCTCGTGATAAGCAACGACCTTCTTTTCCTCCGGATTAATAGCGCGGCTTTTGCGTTCTGGTCCGAGAATAACTTTTTCAATAGATTCAGCAAGTTCTTGCATGCGGATCACTTTTTGATCTCGGCGAGTAGCAAGAATAGCTCCTTCATTAACAAGATTGGCGAGGTCAGCACCAGAAAATCCAGGAGTTCGCTCAGCTAGACGACGCAGATTAACGTCATCAGCCAGTGGTTTCCCTTTGACATGAATTTTGAGGATAGCTTCTCGCTCGTTGATATCAGGAAGATCCATGGTAACGCGCCTGTCAAAACGACCTGGACGGAGGAGGGCTGGATCAAGTACGTCAGGGCGGTTGGTAGAGGCGATAACGATAACACTTTGTTCAGTCTCAAAACCATCCATTTCTACGAGAATTTGATTAAGAGTTTGCTCCCGCTCGTCATGTCCACCGCCTAATCCTGCTCCACGATGGCGACCAACAGCGTCAATCTCATCGATAAAAACAATAGCAGGTGCATTTTTCTTTGCTTGTTTGAAGAGGTCTCGTACACGGGAGGCTCCTACACCAACAAACATCTCAACGAACTCCGAACCACTAATATTGAAGAAGGGTACACCAGCTTCACCAGCCACGGCCTTGGCCATCAGAGTTTTTCCGGTTCCTGGAGGGCCTAACAAGAGTACGCCTTTTGGAATTTTAGCTCCCATAGCAAGGAATTTCTTGGGTTGGCGGAGGAATTCAACTACCTCAGTGAGTTCCCGTTTGGTTTCTTCAGCCCCGGCGACATCTTTGAAGGTGATACGTTTCTTCTTATCCTTTGGGTCGAGCATACGGGCACGACTCGAACCAAATGAGAGTGCCTGGGCATTTCCTCGTTGTGCCTGACGCATCATAAACCAGATAAAACCAGATATAAGGAGGAAGGGGAGTAAGAAGGGGAGAATAGCTGCAGCCCAGAAGCCAAATCCAGACTCTTTCTTAACAGTCACCTCTACCTGCTTCAGTTTTTCTTTATCGACAGCATAATTACTGAGAGTTTCTGTAAGTGAACTCTCAGATTCCTTGCTAGCCTTAGCCTTGCTACCATCATTTTTTTCAATACTTAGCCCATTTCCCTCGACAGTAATCGATTTGACGGTGCCATTATTGATTTCGGTGACCAAATCAGAAAGACCAATATCAGTAGGTTTTTTTTCCGGAGAAGAGTAGAGAATCATGATTCCGGAAAGTGCTAGAAACAGGAACACTACAAAACCGATATTTTTCATGAATTTATCCATAGGAGAAGTACGAAATGTAGTAAATTTTGAAAATTATTTATGAACGAGTCATGCCCAAGAGTAGCATGAAAAAGTCTGTTTTTCAACTGTTTGTATCCAGGGAAATTGGCTGGCTTTTTTCACCTAAAACAATAGCCGTTTTTGCCAAGGTATCCACAATACGAGGATTGAATGTTTCCAAGAGGGGAATAAGCTCATGACGGACTCTATTTCGCGTAAATTGAGGGGAAAAGTTACTTTTATCAATCCGGAAAGGAATGCCCTCGGCCTCCAGGAATGCTTCGATGTCTGCTCTGGTAAAAGCGATGAGTGGCCTGGCGAGTGATGGTGACTGGCGCTGAAAAGGAGAGAGTCCAAGGGTACCGGCTCCACGGATGAGATTGAGAAGCAGTGTTTCAGCGAGATCATTTTTGGTATGTCCAGTGACTACTACATCAAAACCAAGCCTCTTACGGAGTTTCTCAAACCAAGCGTAACGAACAGCGCGTAGAGTAGCTTCGATATTCTTTTTTGGCTTGGTCCGAGGGTGTAGCGTAGAGTAAGGGAGGGCATTTTTTTTGCAAAAATCTTGAACGAGTTTCTCATCCCTATCAGAGTCATGCCCACGCAGTCCGTAGTTCACATGAGCTACGTGGAGAGAGAGGGTATGTTTGGATTGAAGTTGCCTGAGTACAGCGAGTAAAGTCATGCTGTCTGGACCTCCAGAAACAGCTACCAAAACCTTTGATCCTCGTGGGAGGAGATTGTTTTTGGCAAGATAATGCTGAAAACGTCGAATGAAAATAAGCCCCTGGTGAGTGGTAGCTAATTTAGGATGAGAGGTGCTTCTCGATGATGTTTTTGACTTCATCAACAGCTCCCTCGAGTTTCCCTTCCTTGTTTTCGATCTGGTAGTCATAAATATCAAGATGTTGTAACCATTCGCGAGTATACTGCATGCGTTCCTCAAAATATTGTTCATTTTTGTCTCGATCGCGGGCTCTGAGCCGTTTCTCGAGTATTTCGATAGGGGCAGCGATGTAGAGAGCGGGAATTTCGGGAAAGAGGTTTTTTATAGTAACTACACCTTTCCAGTCTACACGGATGATAGCGATATTCCCGTGACTCGTAACGCGGTCAAGTTCTTGTTTTGTTATTCCATAATGCCCCCCATTCTCATTGATAGAGTGTTCTACAAATTCTCCAGCAGCTATTTTTTGTTGGAATACCTCTGGGGTCACAAAATAATAAGGGTTACCTTCTTTTTCTGAAGGACGCATGTTTCTAGTAGTGGTAGTGATCACTCGTTCAATAGGGAGCAGTTTGGCCAGCTTCTCAATAATAGAATCTTTTCCCGACCCAGCTGCCCCAGAAATAATAAAAACATTCCTCATAGTATTTTTAGTAAAACGCCCTCGCAGGGAGGGCGTTTTGACGCGTTACTTTTTGACAGGGATGAGCCCGAGTCGATGACTCCTTGGTTCGATAGAGAGGATTTTCCACTGATAGCTCTTACCAACTTCGAAGATTTCCTCCATCTTTCTGGATGGGTAAATCTCTGAGAATTCAGAGACATGGGCGAGACCATGAATATCTTTGTCGAGATAAACAAAGGCACCAAAATGATTCATCTTGTCCACTAAGCCAGAAACGGCATCTCCTACCTTATAACGTTCCCCAACTTTTTCCCAGGGGTCTTCTTTGAGGGCTTTCATAGAGAGGGAAATACGAGCCTCATCAATACCGATAATTTTAGCCTCAACAGTATCGCCAGTCTTCACAATTTCGCGAGGATCATCGATAAGCTGCCAGGCTAATTCAGAAATATGAACCAATCCCTCGAGTTGTTTACCCTTGTTTTCTTCACCATGTAGAGCAAATTTCACGAAAGCACCGAAATCGAATACTCCAGAAATTTCACCCTTGATAACATCACCTACATGGAGCAAATTAACAAGAGCCTTCTCTTTTTCGCTTTGAGCAGCCTTTTCTGAAACGATAAGTTTATCATTTTCTCGATCAGCATCGAGAATACGAACCTGAAGGGTTTCGCCAACGAGTTTTTTGAGGAGCTCAAGGATTTTATTCTTATCGCCATCCTCCACTCGTGGATAATGCTCGCTTGAAAGCTGTGAGACAGGAAGAAAACCAGAGATCCCGTTGACTTCGATGAGGAGTCCTCCTTTGTTGGCATCCAAAACTTTTGTGGGAACAGCCTCTTTGCTATCGAGTTTTGCCTCGATATCCTCCCAGCTTTTATCATGGGAGGCGGCTCGGATAGAAAGTTCGATCATTCCATCCTCATTCTCAAAGCTTACGAGAGTCGCTTGAACTTCGTCGCCAACTTTGAGCTTACTGCCGCTACCGAGGCCGTCTCGCATTTCTTTGCCGAGGACGACTCCAGTACCGAGGGCCCCAAGATCAACGAGGGCCGAGCTTGAGCCAACATAGATAACGGTACCAGGAATAACATCACCAATCTCTGGGAGACTAGCCAGGTGATCCTCGTAGAGTTTTTCGAGGGGGGTAAGATTACTTTTGAGCTTTACTTCAGGGGTAGACATAGGAAAACAATAGTTGAAGGAGAGGTAACTTCGGGTGATAAAAAATTAAAACCCCTCAAGATTTAGGGGTGCTCAACGTCAATTCAAAGGAGAAACCTTTGTAAATCGAGATTAAAGCATCCCGTATGCAGTTGTCTTACTTTAGTTAAAAGTAGAACCAGCATAACAGAAGTGACGATTTTTGGCAAGAAAAAGCCTAAATTAGTGCTTGATGGGACGAGCTTTTCTTGCTAAGCTAGCAATACTTGATATCAATTTAGTCGCGGTTTTCTTCCTATGAATATCCAATATTACGGTGATTATTGTTTCAAAATTACTACGAAACCGAGCGGTCGGGCTACGGAGGATGTAGTTATGGTAACGGACGTTCCAGAGAAGGGGACTGGTCTTCGGGCACCCCAGGGAGAGGCTCATATCGCCCTCTTGTCCCATCAATCAATTGATGCTCCAGAGCTTGAGGTGGTAAAAGGAAGCCCGGTGAAGCTTTCTGCGCCGGGGGAGTATTCGGCTAAAGGAATATCGATTCTCGGCTTCCCAAACTTTCGTGATGAACAAAATGGAGCTGAGCGAGGTCAAAATACGATATTTCTTTTTGAAACAGAGGAAATTAATATCTGCTTCTTGGGGGCGCTTGGATGTGAGCCAGCTCCAAGCGTAGTCGAAAAGCTTTCAGGAGTGGATATTTTATTTGTACCAGCCTCAGGGATGGATACTCTTCCAGTAGAAAAAATTGATGAATTAGTACGGAAGATTGAACCAAAAGTTGTCATCCCAATGCATTATAAAATTAGTGGCATGACAACTAAACTCCCTGATGTGAAGGCGTTTTGTGATGCTTTAGGGAATTGCCCCAAGGAAACGCTGGCCAAATGGAATATCAAGGCCAAAGATCTTGAGGGGAAGAATATGGAAGTAGTGCTTTTGGACAAAAATTAAGCTTATTTCTATGCGGATCAATCTTGACGAATGGGTAACGCGTATTCAAGAAAAACCCGAACATATCCGTATGCGGTATGTGGTAGGTTGTGCAGCTTTTGCTATGCTCCTTGTTCTTGGAGTCTGGTCTTTGTCGGTCTCGGAAAGTTTTCGTGCTATCTCAAGTGATGCTGGTGCTGCCGCCACGGGGTCTAAGAGTTTACTTCCCAGTGCCTCAAAATTTTCTCTTGATGCGCTCCTTTCTGGTGAAAAGAGTTTGGAGGAGCGGAAGAAAGAAGTTTCAGGAGAGCTTTTTTTTCAGCAACAGCTTGATACCAGAGAAACGCCAAACTTTGAGGAGAATGGTTATGTTCCAGCACCAGCAGAAACACAAAATCAATCGGATCAGTCAGCTCCTACCGATACTCTTTCACGTTAACGTCTAAACGCTTATGTCGTCCGAAACTGCTTTCCATAGTGGCAAGATTGAATCGCGTAATATTACTGAAGAGGTCAAGCAGTCCTATCTTGACTACGCCATGTCAGTCATCGTGGGCCGTGCTCTTCCCGATGTGCGCGATGGACTCAAACCAGTACATCGCCGCATTCTCTACTCTATGTGGTCCACGGGACTGAGGAGTACAGCCAAGTTTCGAAAATCAGCTACCGTTGTTGGTGAGGTGCTGGGAAAGTATCATCCGCATGGCGACACGGCGGTCTATGACACCATGGTTCGCATGGCTCAGGATTTCTCACTTCGCTACCCACTCATTTGGGGTCAGGGAAACTTTGGTTCGATGGATGGAGATAGTGCTGCTGCTTATCGCTATACCGAAGCAAAGCTTAAGGCTATTGCTGAGGAGATGCTGGTTGATATCGAAAAAAATACGGTTGATTTTGTTCCAAACTTTGATGGGATGCATGATGAGCCGGTAGTCCTTCCCGCCAAGCTGCCACAGCTCCTTCTCAATGGTACGGTAGGTATCGCGGTGGGGATGGCTTCCAATATCCCACCACATAACCTCGGCGAATTGGTAGACGCCATTTGTCACCAGATCGATAATCCTGGCTGCACGTTGGACGATCTTCTTGTCTTTATCAAGGGACCAGATTTCCCTACTGGGGGCATTATTTACAATGCCAAAGATATTCGTGAGGCTTATGCTACGGGGCGTGGACCAATTGTGTCACGAGCCAAGGCCGAAATTGTAGAAACAAAAGCGGGCTCTTTTCAGATTGTGGTAACTGAGATGACCTATGCCACCAATAAGGCTACTCTCATCGAAAAAATGGCTGATTTAGTGAAGGAAGATAAGATCCAGGGTATCCGGGATATCCGCGATGAGTCTGATAAGGATGGAGTACGGCTCGTGATTGAACTCAAGAAAGATGCCTACCCACAGAAGGTGCTCAACAAGCTCTATTCCCTGACTGACCTCCAGAAAAATTTCAATGTCAACATGCTTGCTCTCGTTGACGGAGTGGATCCGCAGATTCTCAATCTCAAATCAATTCTCGAACACTATATCACCCATCGGGAGAAAGTAGTGACTCGTCGGAGCGAATACGAGCTTGAGAAGGCCAAGGATAGAGCACATATTCTCGAGGGGCTCAAAAAAGCCCTTGATCACATTGATGAGATTATCAAAACCATCAAGCAGTCTCCAACCAAAGAGGAAGCTCACGCGAACCTCATGAAAAAGTTCAAGCTCTCTGAACGGCAGGCGACAGCGATTCTCGAAATGCGCCTTCAGACTCTGGCTGGGCTCGAGCGCAAGAAGATAGAGGATGAACTTGCTGAGAAGCTCAGACTGATTGCTTATCTTGAGGACCTCTTGAAGCATCGTAAGAAAATCCTGGCCTTGGTGAAAACGGAACTGCTTGAGGTAAGAGAGAAGTTTGGTGACGAACGACGGACAAGAGTGATCAAGGGTGGTATTGGCGAGTTTAGTCAGGAAGACCTCATTCCGAACGAAGAAGCTATCATTACTCTGACGGATGATGGTTACATCAAGCGTATGAATCCGAACACCTATCGTGTCCAGAAGCGGGGTGGCAAAGGTGTCATCGGTGCAACGACCAAAGAAGAGGATAAAATTGCCAAGATGCTCACCATCGAGACTCATGACAGCCTCATGTTCTTCACTGATACCGGTAAAGTTTTTCAGACAATTGGTTATGATATCCCTGAATCATCTCGCACGGCCAAGGGTCAGGCGATCGTCAACTTCCTCCAATTGGCTCAAGGAGAAAAAATTACGGCCATTGTTTCGTTTGGGAAGAAGGATGGTGCCAAGTATCTCTTTATGGCTACGACTGGTGGTACGGTCAAGAAAACTAAGATTGAGGACTTTGCCAATGTACGTCGCTCCGGTCTCATAGCGATCACTCTTGATAAGGGCGATACCCTCAACTGGGTGCGACCGACAGTAGGTGATGATGAAGTAATACTGACTACTGAGAAGGGCCAGGCCATTCGCTTCAAAGAGACCGATGTCCGGGCTATGGGCCGCGGTGCTGCTGGAGTCCGAGGTATCAAACTGGGTTCGGGGGATACGGTGGTGAATATGGATGTAGTGGAAAAGGGAAGCAAGGATCGTACGCTGCTTATTCTCTCCGAAAACGGCTATGGAAAACGGAGTGATCTCAAACACTACAAGATTCAGAAGCGGGGTGGGTCAGGGATTAAGACGATGAATGTTACCCCCAAGACTGGGAAGCTCGTCGGAGGCTATATCGCTCAGCCGGAAGATGCTGAGTCCGATATGATTGTTACCTCCGAGAAGGGGATTATTATCCGGGTGCCGTTTCAGTCCATCCCTCTCCTCTCGCGCGTGACCCAAGGAGTGCGCATTATGAAGCCGCAACCAGGGGATCGAGTCAGTGCTTTTACGGTGCTCTAGGTAAGATATAAAAGAAGAAGGCCTGGCGAAGTTCGCCGGGCCTTTTTCACACGACCGATGTCCATTCCATCAAGCAGTGATCACAACACGAGGCACCCTTCCACCGTCACCAGGATCAAAGTACAACTTGAAGCCACTCGGGTCTGTACTGTGTCCCTTGTAGCCTGGTAATGGTGAGTCGGTAAATCGAACGACCGCTTTGAAGTTGACTTCGTCATCGCCAATTTGGCAGATGAACGAACCTTCTCGCTCATCGGTGTATGACGTGACAACGGCATCCCACGGTGTTTTGAGGATGAAGGTGCCAGTGCGTAGCACGGATGCAGTTTGGGAAATATCTGGCATGGGAACTCCTCTTGAAGGTACGGGTATACTTTGGAATCAAGCCCGCTGTTACGGACGACTCATTAAAACAAACAAAAAATTGCCTGTCAAAGAATGTCTTGCATGAATTTGGAAAGCGTGTTAGATTGCAAGAGCTAATTTTTATACACCGAGCGCTGTTTGGCCCAGTCACTGACTGAGCGAGACAGTAGCTGACACAAGCCCTATGGCCCTCTCACACAAGCAGAAGGAGAAAGTAACCAGTGACGTGAAGCGACACGACAAAGACACTGGTTCTCCAGAGTATCAGGTTGCTCTTTTTACCGCTCAGATCAAGCGACTCACCGCTCACCTCAAGGAAAATAGCAAGGATTTTCATTCACGTCGTGGGCTTCTCAAGATGGTTTCCAAGCGTAAACATCTTCTCCAGTACCTCCAAAAGGTCAACGAGAAGGCCTATAAGGCACTTATCAAGAAGCTTGGGCTGAAGTAAAATCCCAGAAGGAATATCGCCACGAGCTGAGGCTGGTGGCGAATCATTTTTCTAGGGTGTATAACTAAAAGTAGCCAGAGGATATATTTTTTCGGTTTTCTCTGGGTAATTTTTTAATAAGGTACAGATTATGGCACGTTTTGCCGATCAGCGCGTTGGAGTATTGGTTGATATCCAAAACCTCTATTACAGCGCTCGTGTTTTGTATGGGAAAAAAGTAAATTTTAAAGCAGTGCTTGAAGCGGCAGTAGGCGAACGAAAGCTTATTCGGGCACTAGCCTACGGTATTAAAACCACCGAAGGGATGGAAGAAAAATTTTTTGACGCCCTTACCAAGAGTGGTTTTGATGTAAAGACTAAAGATCTCCAGATATTTCCTGATGGATCAAGGAAGGGTGATTGGGACGTAGGTATTGCCATTGATGCTATTAAGATGGGAACAAAGCTTGATGTGATTGTTCTTGTTTCCGGAGATGGTGATTACGTTCATTTGGTTGAGTATCTCCAAAATACCTTTGGTTGCCGAGTAGAAGTAGTGGCTTTTGCGGAGTCTTCTTCAGCTAAACT
Organism: uncultured Bdellovibrionales bacterium; assembly: GCA_964398485.1. Lineage (GTDB taxonomy): Bacteria > Patescibacteriota > Minisyncoccia > Moranbacterales > UBA1568 > SSEF01. Next base: position 12,926 of record CAYNMD010000017.1, read on the forward strand.
CATCGAAAAAGCTGATGACTTTCTCAACCTTTCCGAGAGTAAGAAGAGATTCCTTATCTAAAAGCGCAAGAGAACAAGATCCGAGATTACCCGGGTCTTTTTCTTTTGACAATAAAGTAAAAAAAGGATACAGTGCAGGCGTAATTGTTGTTTGGCCAGAATGTGGTTTATAGGTACACGGCTTGGTCTCAGTCACTGAGACAAAGCCGCGTGTTTATGAGCCTCATCATGGCCCATATTTCTTATGCAAGGAGCCAAAAAATGGTCTCTCCAGCTTGGTGGGCGTGAATTAAGTGTGTCGACTGGCCTTTTAGCAGGGCAAGCCAATGGTGCTGTGACGGTGCAGTATGGTGATACGGTGGTCTTGGCCACAGCGGTCATGAGTCAGTCCATGTCAAAAATCACGGGATATTTCCCATTGATGGTGGATTTTGAAGAACGTTACTACGCTGCTGGGAAAATCAAGGGATCTCGCTTTATGAAGCGTGAAGGGAAGCCTTCTGATGACGCTGTTCTCTCTGGTCGAGCGGTAGATCGCACTATTCGTCCGCTCTTTAACTCTCGCATGCGCAATGAGGTGCAGGTGGTGACCACCGTGCTCTCGTATGATGGGGAGAATGACCCAGATCTTGTGGCGATGATTGCTGCTTCAGCTGCTCTTACCCTCTCGGATATCCCTTGGTGCGGTCCTATTGGTGCGGTGCGAGTCGGTATTATCAATGGCGGTGACTTCGTACTCAACCCGTCAAGTGAGGAACGGAAGAATAGTGATCTCGATCTCTTGGTTTCCGGTACCACTGCCAAAATCAACATGATTGAATGTGGCGCCAAAGAGATTACTGAAGAAAAAATGACGGAAGCTTTCCGTTTTGCTCATGAAGCCATACAGAAAATTACTGGTTTTATCGACTCTATTCAAAAAGAAGCTGGGAAATCCAAGCGAGAAGCAGCTCTTTTGATGGGTAGTCCTGAATTTGAGGCCAAAATGAAGGAGTTTATTACCTCTCTTGATCTGACGGGAGCACTCTACCTCCGTCCTAAGGCAGCGATGAGCGAGAAGGTGGCTGAGATTGAAGCCAAGGCAGCGGCTTATGCGGCTGAGAATTTCCCCGAGGAAGCAAATCAGGGAGAGGTGCTCTCACTTATTTTTGAGGAGCTCTCTGACGCTATTTTGCACGAGCAAATCTTGAAGCATGATGCCCGTCCTGATGGTCGAGGTATGACTGAACTCCGCCCACTCTCGGCTCAGGTGGGAGTTTTGCCCCGTACCCATGGGACAGGACTCTTTCAGCGTGGTGAAACGCAGGTGCTTACGGTGACCACTCTTGGTGCCCCTGGAGACGAAATGATAGTCGATACCATGGAAACTGACGAAAAGAAGCGCTACATGCATTTCTATAACTTCCCGGCATACTCTGTAGGCGAGATCAAACCGATGCGTGGCCCAGGACGACGTGAAGTGGGTCATGGAGCACTCGCCGAGAAGGCACTGGTACCAGTCCTTCCAAGCAAAGAAGAGTTTCCTTATACGATTCATCTTGTATCGGAAGTACTCTCATCAAATGGTTCTTCATCTCAGGCATCTGTCTGTGGTTCGACGCTTTCGCTAATGGATGCTGGTGTGCCTATCAAGAAGCCGGTTTCAGGTATTGCAATGGGGGTAATCACTGGTCACGATGGCAGTTTCAAAGTTCTCACTGATATCCAAGGACTCGAAGATCATTATGGTGATATGGATTTCAAAGTAGCTGGTACCAAAGATGGTATTACGGCTATGCAAATGGATGTCAAAATTGATGGGCTTACACCAGACATGCTGGGGATCGCTATCAAGCAGGCCAAAGCAGCAAGACTGGAGATTATGGAGGTTATGCTCTCAGCTATTGCCGAGCCAAGAGGGACGATGTCGCCTTATGCGCCACGAATTATTACACTGCATATTAATCCAGAGAAGATTCGCGATGTTATCGGCCCTGGTGGTAAGATGATCAATCAAATTATTGATGAGACGGGTGTTTCGATTGATATCGAGGATGATGGATCGGTCTTTATCACCTCAGCCGATGAGACTGCTGCCAAGAAGGCTACTGAGTGGATTAGAAACATTACCCGTGAGGTAGTGGTTGGTGAGCTTTTTCAGGGACGAATCACTCGTATTATGAATTTCGGAGCCTTTGCCGAGGTGCTTCCGAATCAAGAGGGGCTGATTCACATCTCTGAACTAGCTGATTACCGTGTCGAAAAAGTCGATGATGTTGTTAAAGTAGGCGATATAGTGCCTGTGATTGTTAAAGAGATTGATGCTCAGGGACGGATCAACCTTTCTCATAAACTTGCCAAGGCAAAACTCGTTCGTCAGCAACTTGGCCAAGAATAGGAATTTTTTCCGTAGAGAAGTTGAGTGATATACTGGTAAGGTTAGATCCTTGCCAGTATATTTTTTTTAGTCTTTTTTCATTATGTCAGCGTGGTTCAACAAAAAACCAAAACTTACTCCAAGGTCACAGTATCCTCTAGAAATCCAGCAGGCTATTCATACGATGGACAATGATTTGCGGGGTGAGGCAATGCCAGAAATCCCCCAGAGGGATCCATTGGTAGCTTTTGAGCCAGAGGCAGCAGCTGCTCAGGGTGCTCCATTTTATGCTGATCCGAGTATTGCTTCTTCTCAAGAAACGATGCCTTCTCCTGCGGTACAACCAACAGCTAGTCCATTCCTGGTTGAGACGGCCGACGGAGGGGCAGCTCAATTTCCGCAAGGGAGTTTTGTTGAAGAGGCCCCTGAGACTGAAACGGTATTAGAAATTGGGAATAATGAATCGAAAGAGGGAATTTCTCACGAGAACGATACTCGGGAAAGTGGAGCACAGCCTTTTGATGTAGTTCAGTGGCTGAAGCGCTTCCACTGGATTATCGGAGGAGGTCTTCTTCTGGTTGTTTTGATAGCTGGTGGAATTTGGTGGTGGATGCAGCGTACTCATATCCCCCCAGAGGTATCATTGGTAGGAGCAGTAGCAGAACCAACTCCAATGCCCCCAGTAGAACCAGAACCTCAGAAACCAGTAACTAATCATTATTCTACTACTCAGCCAAACCTTCTGTCGTTTGATACAGAGGCGGTAACAGCAGAGTCTATTCAGACTGAGTTTCTCAAGGTGGCACTGGCTGTTAAACAGGATAATCTTCAAGGGCCAATAGAATTTTTGGTTCGTGATCAAAACTATAACCCGCTTGCCTTTTCTCGGCTTGCCTATCTGCTTGGAGTAACCCTTTCAAGCGATCTCCTCGCCACCCTTGATGAAGAATACTCACTGTTTTTTGTGCTTGATGGTAGTTCCGTGCGTATGGGTCTCCGGCTTCAGGTAAAAAATAACGAGGCATTTGTAGTAGCGCTGGCACGTGACGAGACTCTCTTGCCTAAAGCTCTGGAACCGTTCTTCCTTGATACAACTACCGCTCCAAAAACAGGCCTTACTTTCCGATCGGGACTTTACAAGGGTCAGCCAGTTCGCTATACCAACATTGATCAGACGATGAATCTCTCAATTGACTCATCTGTTATGGGAAACACATGGATCATTGGAACGAGTCAGAACACTCTCCGCTCACTTATTGATCGTTTGTCCCAATAAAAAAGCTGTTTAGAGGTATTTTTTTCTGAAAAAAGAAAATAAAATACTTTTTCTTTTGCTAAAAAATATTTTATTTGCTGAACAGTAAGTCAAGTAAATAAAAACGAGGCTTAGATAAAGGTTTTCAATATTTTGTGATTGACTTTCGTGTTTTTTTCTGCTATACTGGATTTGTTGTAGTGAAATATTCCTTAACAACTTGATATCTTCTAGGAGCAGAAGACTTCTCTTCTTGAAAAAATATTCGAGAGAAGAAATCTTCTGCTGCTTAACCGCTGTGACAATGCTCATAGCTGCTCCTTATTCTGGTAAGAAGGAGCCGGTCGCCAAAACAAACACAAAAAATCCAGGAAAAATAAAAAACCCTGGCTTTACACAAAAACAAAAAACAAAAAATCAGTTCTTTCACAAGTTTGTCGGCATTAGCCAAAAAGCGGTAGAAGATCGAGAAAGTACCAGAACTTTCCACCCATTTGCGTCTGTCACAAAACACATACCTCTCCGCGTAGAAGCGAAATTGCCTCTCACCCGGGCTAGACTTCTCCAGAGATATGTTGGGCACACGCACGTCGGGCTCTCGTTACGGCCATATAAAATACTTATTCGGCGTCACGGGCGAGAGCCCGGCACCAACACATACTACACATGTGGGGTGTCGGGAATTTCAGAGGGAAGATGGCCAAGAAGGGCCGTTTTTTTGTTGTCAAAAATGAAAATTTGGCTTACAGTAGGCCTAATTTAGGTATATGGCCGAACATCTTGACATAGGGAGGCGAGGGGAGGAAATAGCGGAGACATATCTTCGGGAGAAGGGCTATCGTATTTTGGGCCGCAATATTAGCAATGCTCATGGGAAACGGCTGGGAGAGATAGATATAGTGGCCGAGAGAGAGGATGTGATAGTTTTTGTTGAGGTAAAAACTCTTATGGCACGCTTTGGGGAGTTGGAATATCTCCCGGAACACCAGGTAACTCGTTCAAAATTAATCAAGCTTAATCGGATTGCGGGTTATTATCTCCAATCAAACTCTTTGGGAGGGCGAGAGTATCGTTTTGATGTAGTGTCGGTCATTCTTAGGAAGAGCGATGAACCAATGATCAATCATTTAGAGAGTGTTTTCTTCTCCTAGGCTCGACTTTTTGCTAAAAATCTCCTATAATGGAGCTACTTATCCCTTATATACGCTGTATGTCACTCGATGCTACTCTGCTCGCTGAGCTCAAAGATAAACTTTTGACTGAAAAATCCCGTTTAGAACAAGAACTATCACGTTTGGGTACCCCAACAGGAGTAGAGGGAGACTATGCTACTCAGTATGCTGCTGATTTGGGAGATGATCCAGATGAGAATGCTTCCGAGGTAGAAGAGTATGTTGATAATGTAGCTGTTGAAGAAACGCTTGAGTCACAGCTTAAAGATGTAAATGACGCGCTTGCCAAGATGGCCGAGGGCACCTACGGCATTTGTGAGAAGACTGGCGAGTCTATTCCTTTGGAGCGACTCCAGGCTTATCCAGCCGCTCGGACCAAAGTGGGGGTCTAATCTATTTCTATGTTTTTCTGGCGGAAAGAGATGCTCTGGGTATCTCTTTTTGTTTTTGTGGGGCTATTAGATGGGGGATTACGGTTTTTGTGGCTTGAGCGAGATTACTGGACATGCAATTCTGGTGTTTTTTGGGGTATGGCACTCCCTCAGGCTTTTCTGTGGCTTGCAGCAGGGAGTATACTACTCGGGTGTTTTTGGCTACTTTTTCAGTGGAGGGGATCAGGGATGAGATGGTCACTCATAGCTCTTCTCATTGGAGGGGGGCTCAATATGCTCGATCGGGCGCTCCATGGCTGTGTTTTGGATTATCTTCATTGGCCATTTGGATTGGCATCTTTTTTCCCCAATTTCAACCTCAGCGACACTATGATTCTTATTGGAGCGCTCACTCTTCTCTTCTCAAATACCTTAAGAAAACAAGACAAAAAGCAGCGTACCGTTGACACTTAGGAGGAAGTTCTCTAGAGTAGGCCCATACTCTGACACGAGGGTGTTGGAGGGTTTGCGGAGATGATATTCATGCACACAATTCTCGCTGTCGACGATTCTGCTTCCATGCGCCAAATGGTGTCATTCACCCTCAAGAACGCCGGCTTCAACGTCGTTGAGGCCGTGGATGGCCAGGACGCCTACGAGAAGGCTAACAGCCGTGACTTCAATCTGGTGCTGACCGACCAGAACATGCCCAGGATGGATGGCATCACTCTGACTAGGAAGCTGCGCGAGAACCCCAAGTTCAAGTCGACGCCCATCCTGATCCTCACCATCGAGTCGAGCGACCAGATGAAGCAGGCCGGGCGCGCTGCCGGCGCCACCAGTTGGCTGGTCAAGCCCTTTGATCCAGCCAAGTTGATCGAAGTGATCGGCAAGGTCATCCGCTGAAGTACTTTCTTGGTCCCAGCTACCCTAATG
>CAYNMD010000018.1:0-18343 GCA_964398485.1 uncultured Bdellovibrionales bacterium
TGCGGGAACTAGCACCTCAAGCTAGCGCGTATACCAATTCCGCCACCTGGGCATAAATCTGACACTACTCCAAAGTACCGTGAACGAGAAGAAAGAGCAATAGAAAAAGAGGGGGCTACCCTCTTCGCCCACTCTTACTTAGTCTCTGCTGCTGACTGAACAGTCTCCTGTGCTTCTGCCAAAGCAGCCTCTTTGACCTCCTTAACAACATCCTTAACCTCCATACCTGCCTTAGCCACGTCAAAAGCTACTTCTTTAAGCTTCTTGCCCAAAACCTTGGCCGACTTAGTACGAACGTAGTAGAGCTTAGCACGACGAGCCTTGGTTCGTTTGACGAGCTCAATACGATCGATCTGTGCTGAGAGAAGAGGGAGAACGAGTTCAACACCTACTCCAGAGGAGACTTTTCGCACCGTAATCATCGGAGAGGAGCTCTGAGCTCCCTTGATAGCAATAATCATCCCCTGGAAGAGCTGCTTACGTTCCTTGCCACCCTCCTTGATGTTACGATAAATTTTCACCACATCTCCAGCCTGAAGTTCTGGGAGATCGGTTCGCTTGGCACGTAATTTCTGGTTGAACTGCACGATTTCTTGACGCATAGGAAAGAATGATTTTCGAAAAAGAACTACTCGCTGTATACGAGTAGCAAAGTGTCCCAATTCTAGCCGGCAATAAGAAATTCGTCAAGGGGATTTAGTCTCTTTCTTCTCGTTGAAGAGCTAGTATTGACAAAATATCAGAATAATATGCTGGTAACTGAGCCTCGATACGGTACTTTTTTCCAAATAGAGAAAAACGGATGCCTTTGGCGTGAAGAAGCTGATACGGAGGAAGAAGGGGATCCTGACGATGCTCTTTAAAACGATACAGCCTGTCGCCCACAATTGGATGACCCAGAGCTGCCAGATGGACACGAATTTGATGAGTTCTCCCAGTTTTTGGCTTTACCAAGAGCAAATCATGCTGTGGATAACGTGTGTGTAGTTCATATTCGGTCACCGCCTCCCGGAGCTCACCGCCAAATTCTCTTTTCCCCAGAGGAACAGCCCTTTTAATAGAGCCTTTTTTTCGACCAAGCGGGAGATTAATTGTTCCACTGGGGGATTTTATATTACCGTAAACAAGTGCAAGATACTCCTTCTGCATCGCCCTTGTTTGAAAAAGGCTTTTTAGAGCCACAAAAGATGATTGTGTCTTAGCGACAATAACCACCCCCGAGGTTTCTTTATCAAGCCGGTGGACTATTCCTGGTCTCATTGGATTCTCACCTACGGCCATTATTTGTGGATAGCGAGTGGATAACCACGTCACCAATGTCCCTGCTTGTCCAGAACGGATTGGATGCATGGAAAGCCCAGCTGGTTTGAATAAGGCAAGGATATGCTCATCTTCAGCGATTACCCGCACCTGACTAAGTATCGCCTCAGATACACTCTGTCCTTTTTTGGTTCTCTCTTGATAAGATTTGGGCCACTCCACCTTTTCCCCAAGCCGTACCTTGCTATCTGGACGTTCGGCAACCTTTCCGTCAACCAATACCTCACCCGACTGAATCATCTGCTGAACAAAACCCCGAGTAGCATGAGGAAACAAAGCTTTTATAAATTGATCCAGTCGCATACCAACAAAACGCTGTTTTACCAACTGTAAAACATGCCCTTTCGAAGACTTGCTACTCTTTACTTCTTGGTTTATTCGTGACTTCATATATTACGCAAAGTTCTTAGGATTGTACCATATTTTTCTGAAAAGTCACGCCCAGGAGATATTTGTTCAATTATCCCCAAGTTGTCCCATAATACTTCTCTATCTACTGTTCAGCTCTTTCAAAATAACTTGTGTATCATAAAACTAATATATACTACCTATGGTATATATCTACAAAATATGCCTTCTTTTCAGTGAAAAAATGACTTGTTTTCGGGGAGATTTGACACGTATTTCTGAGCTCACTATGATGGTGGAGCACCTCGAATTTTTCAGCCATAAAACGCGAAGAAAATACTCTCAGTGTGCACAAATTTATTCTTTAATCACTTCTTTTCTATGTACCAAGATAACTGCTGTGGCGGTGGGTGCTGTGACAGTGTTGAATCAACCAAAGAGCTCTCCCTCATGGGACCAGTAGCTATTGGAGACAAAGTGCCTAATCTCGAGTTTGATTATTTTCAGAATGAAGGATTCCATCACGGTCACCTGAGTGACTACCAAGGAAAGTGGGTCATTGTTTTCTTCTATCCAGCTGACTTTACCTTTATCTGCCCAACTGAACTCGAGGAGATGGCTGAACACTACGAGGAATTCAAAAAGCTCGGTTGTGAAGTCCTTGGTGTTTCACGTGATACCAAGTTTGTTCACAAGGCTTGGCATGATCACTCGCCTGCCATTAAGAAAATTGGATACCCAATGGTAGCTGATCCAACTGGAGAAATCTCTGAAACCTTTGGCGTAGCTATTCACGAGGGAGAAGATGCTGGTCTCTCCCTGAGAGGAAGCTTCATCATAAATCCTGACGGGGAACTCGTCGCTTATGAGGTGCACGCCAACAATATCGGCCGCTCTGCCAAAGAACTCCTTCGAAAACTCGAGGCAGCCGTATTTGTTCGTGAGCACAATGGTCAGGAAGTATGCCCTGCTGGATGGACCAAGGGAGGCAAGACCCTGAGGCCTGGCATTGATCTCGTTGGCAAAATCTAAATTCTCTTCCTATTCCTATGGCGTACGCTGCAAAAAACTTTGAGCACCTACTTGGTCTCTCTGGTTTCTCGGATACCCTCCTCACCAATCACTTCACTCTCTACGAAGGATACGTAAAGAATACCAATGCTCTCGTAGAACTCTTGAGCACAAAGACTCCTGGTACCCCTGAGTATTCCGAATTGCAGCGTCGCCTCGGCTGGGAATGGAATGGGATGCGACTCCATGAACTCTATTTTGAAAACCTTTCCAAAGAACCAACCACACTAAAAGAGGGGGCTCTTTTGGAAAAGATAGCTACTGCCTACGGCAGCATGGAAAACTGGGAGAAAAATTTCACCAGCATTGGAGCAATGCGTGGTATTGGCTGGACTCTCCTCGTGCACGACACCCTTTCGGGCGAACTCTACAATATCTGGGTCAACGAACATGATCTTGGACACCTGGTCGGTACTACTCCACTCCTTATTATGGATGTTTTCGAACATGCTTTTGTTCTCGATTACGGTCTGAAGCGTGCTGATTACATTAGTGCCTTCATGCACTCCATCGACTGGAATGTCGTGCAAAAACGATTTGAGCGTCACTAGTTCTCAGCATGCTGTGCCTCCCGTTCCTCTGCACTCCATTTATTCCTAACCCCTCCGCAACACAAACATATGACTCTCGAAAAGATTCGCCGTCGTGATGGTGAAGTAATCCCTTTCGATCGAAAGCGCATTGAACACGCGATTGAGCTCGCCTGTGATGCCATCGGCCAAACTGACAAAAGTTTCATTCCAACGGTAACCGATGCTGTTATCAATGACCTTGATCGTGTTTTTGGTGAAATTTTCGTCAATCGAGTACCGACCGTAGAAGATGTCCAGGATATCGTTGAGCGAGAACTCGTCAAAGCCAATCACTTTGAACTGGCCAAAGCCTATATCCTGTACCGACAGGAGCGTAAAAAAGAACGCGAAGAAAAGCATGAGCGCTTGGTCCGTGAATTTGAAGAAAAGACCCTCAAGGTAATCAAGGCAGATGGTTCCAAAGAGTATTTTGATGTCAAAAAGATTCGCGTTGTCTTCGATCGTGCTTCGAAGGGATACGAGGAGGAGTGTCAATTTGCTGACCTCATGGAGTCATTTAAGAAAAACTTGGTTGAGGATATCAAAACTTCAGACATCGAGGCCCTCCTCGTCAAAACCTGTGTCGACCTCGTCACCGTAGAAAACATCGCCTGGCAAAATGTCGCTGCCCGCATTCTCCTTGGTGGACTGTATAAAAAAGCTATCAAAAATCGCGGCCTTGATCAGCGAGATATTTACTCACCCAAAGCGTACAAAGAGCATTTTGACGAGTATATTAAGAGAGGTCTCTACTACAAAGACTTTTACCAATACTATACGGAGGCCGAAATCCTTGAAGCAGGAAAATATCTCTCCAAGGAGACTGATGAAAGTTATGAGTACACCACTATTGTCTCCTTCATCAAGCGCTATCTCCTCAATCCCAACAAACATGTTCGCGAGCTGCCGCAGGAAATGTACATGTCGGTTGCCCTCTTCCTCGCCATTCCTGAAGAGAAAGAGAATCGGCTGAAACTCGCTCTCAAGATCTATGAGCACTGTTCCAAGCAGCGTATCTCTCTCCCTACTCCAACACTCCTGAATGCTCGCACTAATTATCACCAACTCTCCAGTTGCTTCAAAATCAACGTAGACGACGATCTTCGGGGTATTTATCATGCCGTTGAGAATATGGCTCAAATTTCCAAATTTGGCGGCGGTGTCGGTGTCTATCTCGGCAACATTCGCTCCCGTGGTAGCGCTATCCGCGGAGTAAAGGGAATGAGTGGGGGAGTAAACCCATGGATTAAAGTGATCAATGATACTGCTGTTGCTGTCAATCAACTCGGCAGCCGTCTTGGGGCTATTTCGGTAACCCTCGATGTGTGGCATCTCGATATTTATGATTTTCTCGATCTGCAGACAGAGACAGGTGATATCCGTTCCAAAGCCTTCGACATCTTCCCAGCTGTGTCTATTCCTGATCTCTTCATGCGTCGTCTCCAGGAAGGAAAGTCCTGGACCCTCTTTGACCCACACGAGATCAAGAAGCTTTACGGGAAGTCACTCCAAGACCATTTTGGTGAGGAATTTGAACAATTCTATCTCGAACTGGAAAAAGATGATCGATTGGAGATGAAGAAGAGCGTCGATACCAAAGAACTCTTCAAGAAATTCCTCAAAACAACCGTCGAGACTGGTATGCCCTATGTTTTCTTCCGCGACACGGTCAATCGTCTCAATCCCAATAAGCATGCTGGCAACATCTACTCTACCCAGCTCTGCACAGAGATTTGCCAAAATACTTCCGCTTCAAAATTTCTCGAAGAGACCATCGAAGATGGCAAAATTATCCTGCGCTATGAGCCAGGAGATCTCGTCGTCTGTAACCTTGCTTCGGTCAATGTGGCTACCGTCTATGAGCCAACACTGATGGCAGATGTTTTCCCAGTCCTCATGCGAGTACTCGACAACGTTATCACACTCAATTATTACCCCATCAAAGAGTCTGAGCGTACTTCTAAACGCTATCGCTCAGTAGGTGTCGGGTACCTTGGACTAGCCGAATACCTCGCTACGCGCAAGATATCCTATGATTCAGAGGAAGCCCGAGAAGAAACAGACCGATTGTTTGAGCGCTATGCCTATTACACCTATCGTGCCTCGGTCGATCTCGCCAAAGAACGCGGTACCTACGAACTCTATCCAGGTAGCGAATATTCCAAAGGCATTCTCCTCGGTCGTGATCAGGCGTGGTATGAGCAAAATACACCTCATGCTGCCGAGTGGAAGACGCTCTTTGCCGATATGGCCACTCACGGCGTCCGGTTTGCCTACCACACTGCCCCAGCTCCCAATACATCCACAGCCGGTGTCGTCGGCACTACCGCGGCTCTCCTCCCAATCTACAAGCGCTACTTTGTTGAAACCAACCTCTCTGCCCCAACCATCCGGGTTGCTCCCAAGCTTTCCAAAGAGAATTTCTGGTTCTACAAAGAGTATATTCACATGGACATGGCCGACGTCATCAGCCTCATTGCTGTTGTCTACAAATGGGTAGACCAGTCAATCAGTTTTGAGTGGATGATTGATCCATCAAAAGTCTCTCCGGCCCAGCTCTACGGCTACTATCTCCAGGCCTGGCAGAAAGAGATCAAGACCGTCTACTATGTCCGAAGTCTCTCTGGAGAGGTTAAGGATAACTGTGTCAGTTGCTCTGGCTAAACCCAACACTACAGATCCTCTCATCCACTAACAAGCTCAATGCTACATTTATGACAGCCGAAATGAAGGCGAACCTCCTCTTTAATCCAGCAGGAGATGATACCGTCGAACGCCGCACTATTATTAAAGGGGCCACTACTGGTCTTTTTAATCTCAATGCCGTCAAATATCCCTGGGCCAAATCCCTCTACCAGGTGATGGTAGGGAACTTCTGGGTGCCAGAAAAAGTTTCTGGTCTCAAAGATGATGCTCGCATGTTTCATAGCGAACTCTCGTCCGAAGAACAAAGGGCCTACAAGGGGATTATTTCCTTCCTCACCTTCCTCGACTCTATTCAGACCGTCAATTTGCCCCATTTCTCGGATTATGTGACCAGTCCAGAGGTGAATCTCATCCTCTCTATCCAGGCTTATCAGGAAGCCATCCATTCCCAGTCCTACGCCACTATCCTTGAATCAGTAGTCGATTCCAAAGAGCGTGATGAAATCTACTATTTCTGGCGCACGGACAAGACACTTCTCGAGCGTAACAAGTACATCGGCCAAATCTATCAGGATTTCATCGATGCCCCCTCTGACAAGAGCTTTTTCCGTGGCATCGTGGCTAATTTCCTCTTGGAGTCCATCTATTTCTACAATGGTTTTGCCTTCTTCGACACTCTCACCGACCGCATGAAAATGCTGGCTACCGGCCGTATGATCGCTTATATCCGCCGTGATGAGCTGACTCATGTCACTATCTTCTCCAATCTTATCCGTGAGATTAAACGGGAATTTCCTGACCTGTACGACGAAAGTCTTATAACCAGCATGATGAAAACAGCTGTTGATCAGGAAATTGAGTGGTCTACCCATATCCTCGGTGACCGTATCCCTGGTATCAATGGCAAAACAACCGAGGGTTACACGAAATGGCTCGCCAATCAAAGACTTGCTATGCTGGCGATCGCTCCTCTCTACCCAGAAGCCATCGAAAATCCGTATAAACATCTCGACCGCTTGCAGGATGTTAACAGCGACAAAGGAAATTTCTTTGAAACTACCGTCGTCAACTACACCCAGTCGAGCAGCATGAACGGCAGTTGGGATTTCTAGGGTTAGACCCAACAGAGCTTTCACGAAAAAGACCTTCTCAAAGGTCTTTTTCTTTATTTTCTCGAGAACCGCTATACTAAAGTAAAATTCTCTATGCAAAAAATACTCACCTTTCTCATTTCTTCTTCGTTTCTTCTGATGGTCTTTCAATCTGCTTCAGCTGGTACGCTACCAGATGGCCCAATAACTACCTACACTACAGCTCAATGTGAATCACAGAAAAATAGTGGCGGGCAAGGCGGGGAGTGCCGTTTTCGGGCTACGCCATGGACAGATGGCTGTGGCACCAGCAGTGACCAATTCGTAGGGTTTTGTGATTCAAATTCCTATGGTTGCTGTGTCCCCACCACCAATGTTGGTACGGTAACCACCCCTGACCAATGCAGCGCCAGCGGAGGAACCTGTTCTACTGCTGTCGATGCTAACTGTTACAAATTCAATACTGATCCAAATATTAAATACGATCCCATAGGCTATTGTGATGGCACTACTCAGCAAGTAGCCTGCTGCAAGGCGGGAGCTGCCAATGGAGGAACCGGGCCTGGAACTGATTATTACTGTCAAAATACTCTCAAGGGAAGCTGCTTTCAAAAATCTCAAGGATGTACCAATGGTGGTACACAACTGGGAGACTGTCTAACAGATGCGGGTGGCGCTGCTAGAATCTGTTGTAGCGCCCCATCATCAGGAGCTGCCAATGTAGGGAAGCTCAACTATACTTTGCTGGAGTCAATTCCTGGACAAGACGGGGTCTCTGGAGATCTCTCTCTTTATCTGAAAAAACTGTACAATTTCACCTTCTGGGCCATAGGAGTAGCAGCTCTCTTTATGCTTACGGTAGGAGGATTTATGTATGTCACAGCTGCTGGGAATACCTCTCGAATAAGTACGGCCAAGACTATTATCACTGATTCCCTCTTGGGTATCGTAGTAGCTCTCTTTGCTTGGCTTTTTCTGTACATCATTAACCCTGATCTTACCGAAGGGTTAGCACTTCCTAATACTGCTTCAACACCAGTGACGGGGGGAGGGGGCGGTACTCCCGCAACTCCCATCCCAGGGCCAGTTTCAGCCTCTTGCACTGATCCGGCAGCAATGAAGGCGAGTCTGAGCAGTGGAGGAACAGTGTGCTCTGGCACCTGCCAAAGGGGAAAGTGTACTTTTGACGACAAGGTTCTCTCAGCTATTGACCAAGTCTCTAGCGAAACAGGCGTCGATAAGAGAATCATCAAGGCCATTATCTGCCAAGAATCAGGTGGCAACGTTACTGCTCACGCCTCTGATGGTGGCTGCGGCCTCATGCAAATTACCAACTCGGCTTGGGCCGGTAGCGCTACCTGTCCACCAGAAATTCTCGTTCCACTTAATAATATTCGTCAGGGAGTAGCTCTCTACAAAGGAAAGCTCAGCGCTGTTTCTGGTTTTACCTATGATGGTGGAATCAATACTCAACACATGACCTTCGCTGCCTATAACTGTTGTGCCAATGGTGATAACCCCAATAGCCAAAGTGTGAGCTGTGCTACTAGTGACGGCTGGGCTAAACTCCCCAAATGGGCCTGTCCTATCGATCCTGGCGCTGGAACATTCAATATGTGTAAGGTTAAAAATTATGCGTGCGATGTAGAAATCTGCTCCTGGCTCTACTAAAAACTACCCTGTCTGAATTGATTCAGGTATACTGGACAAAGAGTGACGTTTACTTATGTCCACACACAAAAATATATTCTGGTTCTCTTTTGTGCTCTCCGTTTCTTTTTGGTTGCAGACCCCTCTTGGACTAGCCCAAGAACGATTGCCTGAGGACACTGCAGCCGCCTGTGCTGCCGCCGGGGGTAGCTGCCAATCAAACGATGCTAATTGTAACAAAATTGGTGCCAGTGCTGGAAAGCAGTATGATCTCCTCGGATATTGTGATGGCTCGGCTCAGCAGACTAGTTGCTGCAAAATAAAAGCCTCTTCAACAGGACCAGGGACCGATGATTACTGCCAAAATACCCTCAAGGGAACCTGTTTTAACATGCAGGAAGGCTGCAAAAATGGCGGTGATCAGATTGGGGCTTGTAGCGTTATAGCCAACATCAATTCCCCTCGCATTTGCTGTAGTGCCCCATCATCAGGAGCTGCCAATGTAGGGAAGCTCAACTATACTTTGCTGGAGTCAATTCCTGGACAAGACGGGGTCTCTGGAGATCTCTCTCTTTATCTGAAAAAACTGTACAATTTCACCTTCTGGGCCATAGGAGTAGCAGCTCTCTTTATGCTTACGGTAGGAGGATTTATGTATGTCACAGCTGCTGGGAATACCTCTCGAATAAGTACGGCCAAGACTATTATCACTGATTCCCTCTTGGGTATCGTAGTAGCTCTCTTTGCTTGGCTTTTTCTGTACATCATTAACCCTGATCTTACCGAAGGGTTAGCACTTCCTAATACTGCTTCAACACCAGTGACGGGGGGAGGGGGCGGCGGGGGTGGAGTTCCAGCTCCGGCTGATGCTAAAGCGGCTGCCCAGGCTATTCTCGCTGGCGGAACCGGTATCAGCCTCAATAGTTCCGGGAGCTGCGCTACAACTAATGGCACCGCTGTTTCCCCACAATTCACTCTCGAACAGGTAGCCAATGGGCAATCGGTTACTCGTTGCATGAATGGCTGCCCTGCAAAAGGAGCCTGCACCCAGACAACTTCCCTCAATACCCAGATGCTCCTCGCCATGATTGAGGTGGCCCGTACGTATCCCTTTACCGTCACCAGCATCACTGGGGGAAGTCATTGTGAAGCCGGCATCCCTGGATGCAAAGGATTAAGTTCTCACTACGCAGGAAATGCGATTGATATCACTACCCCTAACAAGAGTAGTTGGCCAGCAATTGTAAGCGCTTTTCGTAAGGCCGGATCTGATAATGGCCAAACCTTCTGCGACTACAACGGCACCCCTCTCCCATCAGATCGCTGCAATGAGGCCAATCATATTCACATTGCGTTCTAGTATTGTTTGATTATGCTCAAAAAAATCTTTTGGATTTCCCTCGGTTTTTTTCTGCTCACCTTAGTTTTTCTAGGAGTATACGAGTTCGCCTTCAAACACAACACTTTGAATCCAGTGGCTGATCCAGAGAAAAAAGCTCAGTCAACAAAAAAAGAGATTGCTTCCGAGGAGGACATCGCTCGGACGCTCGCTTTCGAAAACTTTCTCAGTGAACCTATCGCTTTCCCGGGGACAGAGACGAATCATCTCTTTTACTATTCCACTCGAGATAGGCAACTCAAGCGAATTAGTTACGATCAGAAAGAGACAGGGATTCTCATGCGACAACTCTCTGGTGAAGTCAAAAGACTGGTCTGGTCTCCTCTCTACACAAGCGCTCTGGCACTCCTAGAGCAGGATGGGAAAATGCTTTGGCATTACCTAGATTTTCGCAATCAAACTCAGCTTCCACTAAAGCCAGAGATGTCCCGTCTCTCATGGAACACTCTTGGTGATAGCATCTTCTATCAGTTCACTGATCCTGGTACAGGCGCCACCTCTCTCAATATGGCTAATTTTGATGGGAGCAATTGGAAAAAACTTGTGGATCTTGAAAAGGGGGATTATTTTCTTACTGCTATTCCCCAATCAAGCCGATTAGCATTCTGGAATAAGCCAGATGGTTTTACCGAAGGAAGGTTAGAGAGTCTCAGTATGACAGGGGACGGACGAAAGGTTATTGTCACTGGTAAATTTGGCAGCGACTATCTTTGGTCGCCCGATGGACACGCTGTACTAGTTGGGAATACTGAATCCAAGGGGTCCCCCGTTCCTGTAATCGGTATTGTTGATGAGAATGGCAATAACTATCGCGATCTCCGTATCCCAACTCTTATCAATAAAATAGTCTGGAGCCGGGACAATCAAACCCTCTATTACGCCCAACCAGGCGCCTTTCCCTCGGGAACGATCCTTCCAAACGACTACTATGGAAAGCCTCTATTCACTCAGGACACGTTCTGGAAGGTAAACATCAAGACCGGGAAAAGGGAGCGTCTCATTCCCCTCAACGAAATGAATCAGGCGTTTGATGCAACCAGCCTCTTCCTCGCTCCAGATGAGACAAGTCTCTTCTTCATTGATCGTGAGAGCAGTAAGCTCTATCGAATTAGTCTCTAGCGATCTACAGAGTCGACTTCTTACTTTCCCATCCCTGATACAAAGCCCAAATTAGGCCAAAAATTCCCCACCAGCCAAGAGAGGGATAATTATCAAAATAGGGAGTGTCTACTACGCCAGCCAGAAGCCAGTATGCCACGAGGCTGACATAGAGAGCTGCCAATGGACGATTAGACTCTGTTTTCAAGAGGAATAGTGCCTTTTTTATGCCTATCCAGACACAAACAACGAAAGCTGCAAGGCTTGTGACCCCTCCAGCAAGTAGCACGGCCAGAAAAAGGTTGTGTGGTTCTGGTGCTGCCCATTCCAAGTAAGGCCGGTAATAGGACTGATATGAGAGATAGACTGATTGGAATTGCCCTATGCCTATGCCCCAAGGGAAATTTTCCACGGCTGCTCGGCTTGCGACCGTCCAAATCATTATTCGTGAAGAAAGAGATGACCGTTCGTCTAGATTAAGTAACGATTGGAATTTTTCCGTTGAATATTCCTGAGCCACCCAAATTATAAAACAAGACAATATTCCTATTATTCCCAAAATAAAGAGTTTCTGATTTACTGGTTTCCTCAGAAAAGATATCAGAAGAAATCCTGCTGCGAATACCGCGCCCATCACACCATAGGATCTCGTTAACGTTATAAGAAGAAAAATGCCGAGAAGTGGTATTCCAAAAAAGAAAAGCTTCTGAAAAGAAGGGGCTGTTGACCGACTTCCAGAATATATCCCCAAGAGAACGCCCGGTCCCAAAAGAAAAGCTAATTGGTTGGGGGAATCGTACCAAGCAGATAAGCGTCCATCATAGGTACTATCGCCACTAAAAACCCAGACTACTGCCAAGGCTGCCGCAGCCAACAACCCACTATACCAAAAAGATAAAACAAATTCGTGCTCCCCTAGAGAGGACACACTCCACCGTAACAGAACAGCAAAGAGAAGCGGTAGTAGCACGAAACTTTTTACAAGACCAAGGGCGTGATACGGGAGGTGGTTAAATAGAAAAGCTGCCGTTATACCAACCATAAAAACTCCTAACCAGACGATGATTTTCTTATCAAAAGAAGTCCAGTGTCCAAATTTTTCTTGTCGGAAAAGAAACTCTCCAAAAAAAAGGCCTAGAAGAACCAATAAAAAGAGCTCTCCTCCATAAAGAGGGAGGGAGGGTATCAATCTGAAGTTAGCCAGTGGAAAGAACAAAAAAATCCCTCCCGCGAGCCATAATTTCCAAGAGAAGTTCATAACTAACCTCATTGTATCTCAAAAGAAGATTTCTTTGTGGTTTTTGTTGCGCCAAAAGCAATAAAAAGGGAAAGAACAATAGCTACATGGGTAGAGAAAAGTGGCGTCTCGAAGAAAGAATGTACTATATAGGCTGCTAATCCGGCGGCAACTCCTAAAGAGAGCCCTTCTCCTCTCGCTAGTGTCCTGGAAAGACTTCCCAGAAAGGCCGCGCCGAGAAACCAGCCAAAAAAGAAAAGAGCTACCAAACCGGCCTCAACAGCTATATCAAGATACAAATTATGTGCGTAGTATGGGAAATGCGCTCCTTGAAAGGGAAAAATGTACTCCGCATATTGGCCAAGTCCCATACCAAGCCATGGGGAAACTATGATATTACTCAATGCCATTTGCCAAAGCTGGAAGCGATCTAGGCTGGAGGCATCATCTAAAAGAAAGCTGGAAATAAACCGTCTTATGGCCGGCCAAAGTATTACTATCAAAACTGGGACTAGTCCTACGAGAAAGATCCATTTTCTATCCCAATTCCCTCGTCTCAGTGAAATACCCAAAAAAATTACTGCCCCCGCTAGAAGGCCCATGTATCCTCCACGGGAGAATGTTAGGAGATCTGTCAAAATAAGCACTAATCCAGCCAAAAGCCAGTACCATTTTCGAGTGTCAAGGAAAAGTCCACAGGCAGTAAAGCCAACCATCCCAAAAAAATAAGCAGCTACGTGAGGATCGGGAAAAAAAGCTGTAGCCCTAAGCCATGTTTCTCCACCAATAGCCACAAAAATACTCGGGAAAGACGCTACTCGTTCAGCTAATGTTTGGCCAAGGAAGGGCGGGAGTATCTGCTGTGTTAGAAGCTCAAACATTCGGTTTGTTCCCAGCCAAAATTGGAGAGAAAATAGTCCGAGAGCCGCAAAAGCACTCACAACGCCGCCCCAGACTAAAGCCTTAAATAAAGAGTACTCATGCCCTTGATAGATCAGGGTGCTCCAGACAATAACCAGTGGATATATACCCATCAAGAATACAAGTTTACGAAGCCAATCCCCAGACAAATCTGGCTGTAAAAGAAGACTCAGCCCGATCCATCCAAGAAATCCAATGAGTGGAAGAAAAATATCTCTTGATATGGCTATCGAGCTTGCTCTGATACAAAATAATACCCCCCAAAGGACAAGGAGAATGGCACTCATCACTCGTGCCAATGGCAGTTCAAAACCGAGCAAAGGGATAGCCATCTGAAAAGGGAGTAGCGCTAGAAGAATAAGTCCAAAATAATGCATATGTTAATGAAACATCATTCGGTGGGCTAGTTTTAATAGCCAAAATTCCCAGACTGGTCGATACTTTGAAAAGTAATGTTCTTGACTTCGATAATACACCCTCTTCTGCTCCTTCTTTTCAGTATGGCTAGACCCGCCAAGATGTTTTACCTGAAAGAACGGTGTTCTCCAAACTTCCCCACCAGAAAGCTTTGCCCTATGGCAAAGATCAACGTCTTCAAAATACAAGAAAAAATTTTCATCAAAACCACCAAGCATGCTAAAAAAATCTCTTTTCACCACTAAAGCAGCTCCACTAACCCACTGAGGGAAGTCGAATGTTTTTCGGCACCAGTATGGTTTTTTGGGGAAACCAAAAAACAACTTGTCTGCAATACGCCAAATATTTGGGAATTTTCCCGAGCTCCAGGCCTCTTCGTGTAAATTTGCTCCAACAAGTCCTACTCCCCCTATAGATTGAGGTCTTGATTTCAGGATCAATTCTAGCCCTTTTATCGATCCCGAGAGATATTCTGTATCTGGATTCAGAAAAAAAAGATAGTCGCCACGAGCAACACGACTACCCTCATTACAAGCAGCACCAAAACCAACATTAGGGAGATTAATAAGCCGAAAAGGATGTTCCTTTGCCAATCGATCCAAAACAGCCTGTTCATTTTTATCATTGTTTACCACAACAAATTCTGCCTCAGAAAAAACTCGCTGCCACGAGCAAAGAGCGCGGGTAAGGTGTTTGGCACTTTGATAATTGACAAAAATAAGTGAAAATGTCGGATCAGTCATGAAGGTCTCTCAGGGCATCAGTATACGCCCGGTTTACCTTCTCGGCAACAGGATTAGGGGAAAAGGTACGATCAAGCCAATTTTTTGCCCTTCGCAGAATAAAAACTGCTCTAATGATAGGCTTTCTCCAGCCTCCAGCTTGAGTGAGGAAGAAAAAAACACCGCTTCGCACCAGCCAGTACACCTTGTCGGTACTGCGTTGGCTTTCTTCGCGATGGACTATTCTAGCTTGTGGCACTACCCAAAGCCTTCCTCCTGCTTCCTGAATCCGCTTACTATACTCAGCATCTTCATAATAAAGAAAGAAGCGTTCATTCAGAAGACCAATCTGTTTAAGTACGGATACTGGAATAAAAAGGGCACAGCCGGTCAAAAAATTACTTAGGTATGGTTCTCTGCTGTTTAATTGCTGCCAGTGTCTAACTCGCATGCGAAGCCATTCGATCTCACCGCCAGCAAACCATACCTTTCCGTCGGAGGTAGTAATCGCTGGAGAGAAAATACTCCTCTCTCCGAAAGCGGTCGCAGCCTGTTTAAGTTTCGAAAGAGCTCCCTCTAGCGCTACTACGTCATTATTAACAATCCAAACTGCGTCAAAACCACGAGCAATAGCCAATCGAAGACCTTGGTTCATACCATAGGCAAAGCCTCCATTTTTTGGGGAAACTACAACCTCAACCTGGGGATGGGTCTGTTTCAAAACACCCATCAGTCTATCCTCACTGCCCTGATCAATAACCAGAAGCCGATCTTCTGGTTCCATCTGCGAAACAAGAGAACCTACGCAAGGCAACAATACTGCCTCACCTCGGTAGTTGAGGACAACAACCAGTGTTTTGATACCAGCCATAGTGCTTACACCGTAATCCTTTCCTGGAGAGAAACTTCTTCTTTCGAACTAAAAACGCTAGCAATCTCTTCTGGAGTTATAGCTCTAAATATCCAAAGAGATCCGGCATACACCATTGCTGATACTATACCAGCCACCAGAAATGGCCCAGGGGTTAACAACACAAGTGTCATACCCATAGCCAAAGCCGCCATAAAAATTGAAAGTAACCGATCAGGGCGAGGGATAAAACCTATTTTTTTGGCGACCAGCCAGCCCGAGATCAACACTACCAAAAATTCAGTAACCGCTGAGGCGATAGCTGCCCCTTTATACGCCAATAGTTCAATAAGAGTAAGGTTCATCGTAATATTGACGGCGGCCACCCCTAGCAAAAGAAACATGAGTTTCTTCTGAATGTTTCCTACGAGAATAAGCATGTTGAAGTAGTGGCCAAAGAAAATGCCGGCTAATGAAAAGGCGAGTATTTGAAGAACTCGAGCAGAATCCTCAAACCCTGATCCACTCACAATACGAATAATATCTGGGGCCAAGAAAAGCATTCCTAATATGATCGGAAGTACGAGAATAACAAAAACTTTAGCTGTTTTATGAGCCACTTCTCGAAAATGTACCTTATCTCGGTGATATGCCTTGGAAAGTACTGGGAGAATTAGTCCTGCTAGCATCGCCGGAAAGAAAATGAGATTCTCCATTACTTTATAAGCCACATTATAGATCCCTACTTCGGCAGCTGGACGAAGAAATGAAAGAAGTATGGTATCCATCTTGAAGTAGAGGAAAGTAATGAGAGCCATAGCTCCCAAAGGGAGTGAGTCTCGGAGGAATATTCGCCAAAATTTTCTGTCAAAACGTAAAGAAAACTTCACAAATGACCGTGAAATCCAGAAAATAAGAAGTGAATTGAATCCCATGTTAATGAGCAGCACGCTCACCAACGCTATAAAGCCCAGATCAAGCTGAACCACAGAATAGATAAGTCCTAGCTGAAGTATCTTGCCAAAAAACTCGACAAGAGCGACTCGATCCATTTTAAGACGTTTTTGATACAGCGAGTGAAGGAGTGTAGAAAATTGAGCAAAAAGGAGAGCGACCACCGCCAAAAAAATTCCAAACTTCACCTCTCCTCGGTAGTGAAGAAAGTAAAGAAAGAGGGGGGCAGCCGCGATAAGAACGAGGCTCGCCAAAAGACGAAGGGTGACTATCTTACCAAGAATATGAGGTTCTTCACTGTCCGATCGAGCTATTTCTCGAGTAGTTATAGTGGCTAGACCCAAATCACCAATAGCTCCAAAAAAGGCAAAAAAGGCAAGTACAGTGGCATATTCCCCAAAGCCTTCTTGCCCCAGATACCCCGTAATGAGTCTCATGGAAAGAAGCGCGATAAAAACTGTCGAAACTACTTTGAGTGTCGAATTAAAAACTACGTTATACGCTATACGTCTCGCTAATGCCATGCCCTCACTGTAGCGTGAATTCTACTCTTCCGAAAGAGAGTCCCCCCCACTTTTACGTCGAATCAAAACTTTACGGTCTTCGCCAAAGCCGACGCTCTCTGTAACCACATCCGGATGGCCAGCTAGTAGCGTATGAATAAGTTTTCGTTCATAAGCAATCATCGGTCGGAGAGAGAGTGGCAATCCAGTTTCTACCACCTCTTTTACGGCACGCAAAGCCTCCTGCTCTAGAAAGTTCTTCTTTTCAGCAAAATAATGGTTTACATCAAGGCTAAGTATTGACCTCTCTGGAAGAAATTTCCTCGTGAGCACTCTTAGGAGATGGAGAAGTGCTTGTAAATTTGCTCCATGTTGGCCAATAAGGAGTTGTTGCCCCTCTCGGACCACTAATTCACAAACATACTCTACTCGCTCATCTGAAAGGAGTTTCTCACTAACAGACACCTCAACGTCAAAGCCCATTCTTTGTAAGAGTGCTTTGGCTTCAAGAGCTATTTTTTCACGGGGAGAGAGGTCATTCATAGGAAAGGAGTCGATTCAAGAAATTAGATATTCGAATCACTTAACTCTTTAATGTTTGATTCCGGAAAATGAGCTTCTGTTGAGCCCAAGAAATGAGAGTCGACACTAACCAATAAAGAGACAACGCTGCTGGGAACTGGAAACTGAAGAAAAAAATAAGTGCTGGCCCGAGATAAAGCATCTGTTTACCCATTGTTTGAGCCATATCTTGAGCAAAATCAGTCTTTTCTCCTTCTTTTTTAGGAGAGGCTGTTGGAAGAATCATTTTTGTCTGAAAATATTGGGCCAGGGCAGCCAGAGCTCCCAACCATGGGGCGGCCTTTACTAAATCAATAAAGCCAAACGCAACAGAACCAACTGTTCCAGGATTCGCAATAAAAGAATATAGTCTGGTCCCATCAACGTGAAACTGGTTATTGGTAAAACTAATAATTACTTGGTAAAAGGCGATAAAAAATACCAGTTGGATAATAAGAGGGAGGCAGCCAGCAAACGGATTTACTTTATTTTCCTTATAGCACTCCATGATAGCCCTGGTCTGCTTTTCTTTATCGTCTTTATACTGATCCTGGAGCTCCTTTATTTTAGGCTGGATTTCCTGCATTTTCTTCTGAGATTCTATCTGCTTCTTTGAGAGACCATAAAAAAGAACCTTGATTAGTATGGTTGTCAGAATAATAGCAATTCCAAAATCCACTATAACAGCATCATAAAAAAACACGAGGACATTATAGAGGGGATCGTAGATGAAAGTGTGATAAAGAGCACTCATAGTTTCTTCAGTTTTTCAAGAAATTTACTCAGAGTTTGTTCAAGCTGATCAGAAGAATATCTCTCAAAGGGCTGTTGGAAATGGATTATCACCGCCCTCCCCTGAGGAAATTCTGCCAAATGAGCCCGAACCCAGGCAAGAACACCTCTCTTATAGCGATGCCGTAATACAGCTGTCCGAAAAGTCTTCTGTTTGAAAGTAACCCCAATTACTAGGGTATCATTTTTTG
>CAYNMD010000019.1:0-17543 GCA_964398485.1 uncultured Bdellovibrionales bacterium
GCCATCCGGAATGTTGGAACGACGGCACCTAGTGCTGCCATCAGGAGTAGCTACAGCTATCGACCACTCGGTTCGACAGGTCCCTGGATCCAAATCGCTGATGATGGCTCGGATCCATCAGATCTCGTGCCCAATCGAGATCACTGGGAGGAGACTCTTTCAGCGGTTACTGCTCCGCAAGTGCCGGGTTGGTACGAACTGCGTGGTTGCGCCGACTACCAGAACGCTGTCCTTGAATCGAACGAAACCGACAACTGTCTCACGACAACTTTTGAAGTCGCTGCCTACCCCGACCTCATCATCACCTACATCGGGATGGGTGACTACAACGACACCTCGATCCGCAAGGGGAACACCAAGTACCCGACCATGCGCATCAAGAATGTGGGCACTGGTCCTGCGAGTGTCCTTACTCGCCAAGCCTACTACCTCTACGGACCAGCTACGGGGTATGTCTGGAAGCAGATTGATGGTGATGACACTGAGCCCCAATACCTCTGCGTCAACTGCGAGACGACAGAGAAGATCCTGAAGGGCTTCGCCATTGGGAAAACAGGGGTTCACTATCTTCAGGCCTGCGCCAACTACCTCCGGAGCCAGATCGAGGCCAACTACGAAAACAACTGTCTTATCTCGGCGCCTATCACGGTGAAGTGAACATCGAGGATATGTGAGGGAATCCTCGAACGATCCATGGCCCGGAGGTACCGCGAGTACTTGCCGGGTCTGTTTATTTACTAAAATCATTGGGCTATACGTGGTATACTAGAGACACATAACGTAACGTATATGCAATTACTCCTTCGTTGGGTGCTCGGTGGTGCAGCTTTTTGGCTGGTAGCACATTATATGCCAGGGATGAGTATAGCGAGCTGGAAAACAGCTCTGGTACTGTCGCTCTTGTGGGGACTCTTGGGGTTTACCGTCAAGCCTATTCTGGTACTCCTTACGCTCCCGATCAATCTTATTACTTTTGGACTTTTTACCCTTATCATCAACGGATTTCTCTTGTGGCTCCTCGGGGGGATGATCAAGGGATTTGAAGTAGATACTTTTCTCCACGCTATCGTGGGAGCACTCCTTCTCTCGATACTCATGGCCATCGTCAACTGGGTCTTGGATCAGAAAAATGATGATTAGAGGTTCTGAGCTGCTACGACTAAGGAAGGAGGATGATCAGGATAGTCCCGAGGGTAGTGGTTATAAGGAAGATAGCTACAACAACGACTAAATAGCCTTCTTTGAGAAACCAGGGCTTGTATTGAGACACTCGATCAGTGAGTGTCTCAAGATTTTTGATGAGAGATGGCTCAGTGTAGGCTAGCTTCATAGCGAGGGCCTGATCTTTTTTCACCGTGTTTTGATATCTTAGTTCGACAAGGGTATCTGGTTTTGATTCAAGGGTGAAAAAACGAAGCATTTTTGACTCTGCCTGTTTGGGGTCGAAAAAGAGTTTGATGCAATATGGCTCATTGGGAGATGCCTTCTGGGGTTTATCGAACCGTGCCACAAAAACATTGTCTGATTGGTAGTAACTGCGTTCGAGAATGGTTTCCTCAAGTATATTTTGGCAGTCAGCGTCAGCAAGTGTAACGGTGATGCGATCGCCTTCTTTGGGCTCTGGATTGCGGACGAGGAATTCGATTTGTTTGAGCGAGCCTGACTGAGCTAGAAAATGCTGGGTAATCGATTCTCCCGGAAGAATGGCGATAGGCTCGCCTTTGCTAAAGGTAATAGAAGAGTCACGTAGGGACCATTCTCGGGCAAATTGGTACAAAAGACCGAGGAGTATTATTCCAAGTAGAAGGAGGTAAAAAATTTCGGTACGCTTGGTCATAGACTAAAGGTAGTAACGAAATATGATGGTATTGAAAATAGTGTGAAGCGTAAAGGCTACCATCAAAAGAAGCCAGAGAGTGATGATTGGCCGCAGCCAAGACTGTTTCCCGAAATAAGTGAGAAAGCTACCGAGTCCAGTGGTCAAAATGAGAATATGAGCGAGAAGAGTAGGGAGGAAATAGCGACCAGGGGTGCCAAGACTCATAGTCATGCCCCCAACTCTTGTGAAGGCTTCCCAATCGGCTACCCGTACGCCAAGTTGGAGAATAATTATCATTGAGAGAAGAAATAAGACGTTCTTTTGAGAGGGGAGATGTGATGGGTAGGCTGCCCGTAATTTTTTGGAGAAAAAGAGTAGGCTGAGACCTAGGCTAGCAATGAACTCGATGAGAAAAATAACTATGGGCACTGATTGAAGAAATGAGCTATTGGTCCAGCCCAGTATCCCCCAATACGACTCAGATGGCCAAATAGTTTTGTTCCACGAGAGACTTTTTTCGAGGTAGGTAGGCAGCGTAGAGAGCTTGTCAAAGAGGGCCGTAGCTGAACCAAAAAAGTAAAGTGAGAAAGCAAGCATAATACTGATGATGCCGAGGAGGGTACTGATACAGAGTACTCTTTTCTGTTTTTCATTTTTGTGGTGATAAAATTTTTGCCAGAGCATGGGAACGAAGAGGGGAAGAATCATGATCAGGAGGAGAGCTCCAGTGGCCTTGGTGTAAATGGCTGCAGTAAGAGTAAGGAGGAGAGCGATCGTATTAGGCTTGGTAAAACCATCCCGCACAATACGAGCAGAAAGATAGGTAAAGAGAAAATAGAGGGGAATGAGGAGAGCGTCGTAGTTGATTTGACTGAGATAGAGAGCGAGTTTTGGTTGGAAAGCTATTATGGCAGTTATGAGGAGGCTGATTGGTGACGAGAAACCAATAGTGCGAGCAGTAAGGTAGGCGAAGAATATGGCGATAGTACCGAGGATTACCGAGAAGAGGCGAATAAGGTAAAAACGAGTCAGAATGGAGTCGTCGGCAAAAAACCGTTCTATGAGTGAGGCGATAGAGTGATAGAGGGTGGTGCTCGTGACGGCATCGGGGGTGTATTTTCCACCGATAAAGTTGGCTACTGACCAAGCTCTGGAATTAATGCTGGACTCATTGGGACCAAGTGAAGATTGAGAGAATCGAGTTGTATTGTAGTCTTCGGAGCGAAGGAGATGATTGTCAGTAGCACGGGCTGTTTCTCGAATTTCCTCCGAAAATCGGTAAGTTGAGAGATCGTTCTTGTTTTGACTCCCGATAAGTGGCACGGGGTCCTTGATATGCTCTCGGTATGGTTCAGCGATAAGCTGTATAGAGTTGTAGTGTCTGGCCTCATCTTGGCCAGTAAAAATTGGCTGCAATATAGCTAGAAACACACCTTGACAAAAATATGCAATAAGGATAATTCCTAAAATAATTTTAGGATTTTTTGAGGGGCTCTTGCTGTATTTTGCCGGAACCTCATGCTGACTGACTTGTAGCTCGTTCATATTGGCAGTATACTAAAAAAAATGGCTTCAATAAAGGATTTTATTACACGATTTTCGTTTAAATATGAAGACAGATTTTGAAACAATAATTTGCCCATTGTGTTCGACGACTACTTTTACGGTAGTATACAGGACTACTTTTCCACCCAGGCTCTCTCCCGAATTTCTCACAAAAGTGTATCGTTCCTCAAGTGATCAGTCACTCTTTGAACAGGTGGTCCGTTGTACAGAGTGTGGACTAGTTTATCTTAATCCGCGTCTTTCGGCCGAGCGGATCATTGAGGCTTATGCTGGCGGTGAAGATCAGGCTTTCATCAGGCAGGACGCCATGCGTATTCGTACCTTTGTGGAGGCGTTGAAAGAGTTAGCCCGGAAATATCGAATCAAGCTTTCGTCAGAAACCAAAGTGCTTGATGTTGGTTGCGCGGGTGGAGCATTTCTCCAGGCCGCGAGACAAGTTGGCCTCACCCCTGTTGGGGTAGAGCCCAGTCGCTGGTTGTCAAACTATGCCCGAACCGAACACAGTCTTGATGTACGGAGTGGTACACTTTTGGAGCAAGATTTTGAATCAGAAAGCTTTGATCTCATAACCCTGTGGGATGTGATTGAGCATTTACCTGATCCAGGGAAAGAACTCGACCAAATTCACGCTTTACTTAAGCCGAATGGTTTCCTGGTAGTGAATTATCCAGATTTCGGTAGTTTTCCGGCTAAACTTTTTGGGCGCAAGTGGCCATTTCTCTTGAGTGTCCACCTTTTGTACTACACCCCACAGACGATACGCCGACAACTAAAGAAGCATGGATTTGAGGTACTCTCTATCACGCGTCACTGGCAGACGCTTGAGCTCGGCTATGTCCTCGAGCGCGCTTCACATTATTTTGTTTTTTTTGGCCTGCTCAAGAAATTAGTTGAAAAACTTAGTCTTGCTTCACTTCCTCTCAAGTATTGGATTGGGCAGACCAAGGTCGTAGCCAAGAAATATGTGGCTTGATACCTCGAAACTTGAAGCAGTTATCTTTGATATGGATGGGGTACTGTTTCTTTCGACCGATTGTCATGAACAGGCTTATCGAGAAACCCTCCAATCAATAGGTATCCATCACTTTTCATACTCTTCTCTTGCGGGTATGCGTACCGACGAAGCGATCAAAAAGGTATTGGCTAAAAATAAACATAAAATTACTGAAACTCTTGTCAGTGACTTGGTAGCAAGGAAACGCAGTAAGGCCTTGGAGCTTTTGGAACAAGCGGGAGTGCTACGAGAAGGATGTCAGGAACTGGTAGAACATCTTACTACAGCGGGCTATCGATTAGTGCTTGCTTCCTCGGCTTCTCCGCAAACAATCGCTTTGTTTTTAAGGAAGAGTGGTCTTGGAAAAAAGTTTGAATTCATCTTAGATGGGAGTATGGTGGAACATGCTAAACCAGCCCCTGACATTTATCAGTTAGCTATCCAGAAACTTAAGCTAGAACCCAGTCAGTGTGTAGTGGTAGAAGATGCCGTGAGTGGGATTCAAGCAGCGCAAGCAGCTGGAACAAAAGTTGTCGCCCTTACAGGGACGGAGTCTCAGGAGAAACTCATGGCAACCAAGCCCGAATACATAGTTGACAGATTATCTGAAATAGGCCCTATACTTCTATAAAAATGGCTTTGTATAGCCATTTTTTTTGAGGTTTTGAAAAATTTGTAGATCAAACTTTCTCGTGGTACCATCAAAGACAATACTGAATGCCAAGACGAAAGTACGACTATGCATATCTACTCGCGTGAGGAAGTTGAGGAACAGTGCCCACAAGAACCCCGTTCAGATCTTTGGACCGTTATTATTCCAGCAGCCGGTAAAGGTACTCGGCTTGGATATTCGAAACCAAAAATTCTTTACCCCATTCTCGGGAAACCCATTTTGTATCATTTGATTGACCTTCTCGAGAAACAGGTCAGTGAATTTGTCTTCGCCCTTTCTCCAGCTGGTGCTCCCATAGTTTTACCGGAACTCCAAAAGAGAATTCCGGGAAAATTTGAAACGGCTGTGCTTGAGTCGCGAGGTATGGCAGATTCTATCTATCGAGCACTTGAGCACGTGTCTACTCCTCATGTGCTTATCATTTGGGGTGATCAAGCGGCGATTAGCCGAGAAACGATCACCACGGTACAGAAACTCCATCAGTCACGTCCTCAGGTCAAGCTGACCTTGCCCTTGGTACAGCGAGAGAATCCATACACGCATTATGCTACGAATGCCGCTGGAAATTTTACGGCCGTTCTCGAAAAGCGTGAAGGCAAGACCATGCCAGAGATGGGTGAGAGTGATTGCGGAGTCTTTGCTTGTGATACAAAACGGCTTCGAGAAATATTTACACGAGAAATTGAAAAGGGGATTACCTTGAGTGAAGCAACCAAAGAATGGAATTTTCTTCCGCTCTTGCCACAATTTGAATCTGGAGAGGGGAGCGTGAATGGATATCGTCTGGACGCGATAGAAGAAACCATTGGAGTGAATGATGCCAAGGACGCTGCGGCCCTTGAAGATTATTTGAAACGACGTATCGCCCAATCACCCAAAGTTCCTCACGACAAACTCAAGATCGCTATGTTTTCGGGTGGCCGGGGGACAGGAGCGATTACCGAGGCCTTGCTTCGCTACCCCGATATCGAACTCACGCTTTTGGTAAATACATATGACGATGGTCTTTCGACAGGGCTTTTGCGTCGCTTTATTCCGGGTATGCTCGGGCCATCCGATGTGCGCAAAAATGTTTCTCGTTTCCTGGCTCAAAAGATCGATCCAGCCTCTCAAGCCTTGCACTCTTTGATTGAATACCGTTTCCCGGATCCTTTTGATACGACGGAGGCACTGGATCTTTTAGAGAGTTTTACTCGCTTTGAGAGCGATCAGTATGCCGAACATGAGCTCCTGAAGAAGCGTGAAGAGCTCTCTCTTACTATGATGCGCCAAGCTAGTCGTTACCTCGAGGCTTTTCTCAAGTACTATCGTGAACGCATTCACACTTTCCCCAGTTTTCCTTTTGGTGATGTGTCCCTCGGTAATCTCTTGTTTGCTGGCTGTTACTTGGTTAATGGACAAGACTTTAACCGTGCAGTCACTGATTTTTCCCATTTTGCTGGCACCGGAGAGCGGGTGCTCAACCTTACGAATGGTGAAAATCGTGTCTTGGTAGCCATGAAACAAGACGGCCGCTATCTCCACGATGAAGCCAGTGTGGTTGGACCTCAGGATGCTTCCCGGATTCAAGAAATTTTTCTCCTCCCGGACTATCTCGACCAGTCTAAGTATCACTTTGGTGAATATAAAATCGATAATATTCGGATGCTTCGTAACCTTGAAAAGCTTCCGGGCTTGAGTGCTGCTGCTGAAAAGGTGCTTCGAGAGGCGGATATTATCATCTATGGTCCTGGCACTCAGTATTCTTCGCTGTTTCCGTCGTATTTGACCTCGGGAGTAGCGGAGGCTATTCAGGCGAACGCAAAAGCCGAGAAAGTGTTTATCGGGAATATTGCTCGGGATTTCGATATCATGGGTGAAGATGCGACGACTTTGATAAAGGCCTTTCTCTGGTACATGGGAAGGAAGATTGAAGGGGCCGTACCCGCGCAGGATCTCGTCACACGCTTCTTCTTCCAGAAACCTCCAGCTGATGCTTCGGGCGAAGTCCCGTATGTTCCCTTTGATGCGAATGCTTTTGAACAATCGCTCGACAAGGTAGTTTGGATTGATCTCGAGGGTGAGAAAGGGAAGCACTTGGGGAGCCGCACGGTAGTGGAACTCTTGAGTGTTGTGGAGAGCGAGCTCCAAAAACGAGTGGCTCATGTCTCTCAGAAGGTCTCGATCATTGTGCCTACGCTTAATGAAGAGCGAACGATTAAACAAGTATTGCGCAGTCTCCAGAGTCTGCACTTTACGAAGTGGAAACTGGATAAAGAAATTATTGTGATCGATGGTGGATCAACCGATGCCACATATGAGATCGCCAAAAATGAAGAGGGTATTCGGGCGTATCAAGTTACCGGAAAGACAGGGCGAGGCAAAGCTTATCGCCTCGGACTCGAACGAGCGAAAGGAGACTTGATTGTCTTTTTTCCTTCAGACGGGGAATACTTAGTGGAGGACATTCACCGGATTGTGGCCCCCCTCATCAGTCAAGAATTTTCGGCTGTCTATGGTAGCCGGGCTTACCGTACTCAGGATTTGAGTGGTACGCTACAGAGGATTTATGGTAAGAAGGGTCTCCTCTACATTATTAGTAAGTATGGAGGTATAGCTTTGAGTGTGATGACTCTGGTCCTCTACCAGCGCTTTATCAGTGATCCTTTTACGAGTATCAAAGGTTTCAATGCGCGGGTTTTCCGTCGCCTACGTTTTACCAGGGAAGGAGTAGATTTTGACATGGAACTCATGATCAAACTTATTCGCAGTGAGCATGTTATACTGGAGGTGCCTGTGAACTATCAGGCTCGGACCCTCGAACAGGGGAAGAAAATTACGGTGTGGGATGGGATACAATCCCTTCTCACTTTGTTTCAATTTATGTTTTGGCACCCCAAGAAAACAGATGCGAAAGCGACCCCTTCTCCCATTGACCAGTCGGTAGCTTCACCTAAAGTTCGGGTAGCCAACTAAACTGTTGAGGATGTTTTTGGTATGCCCAAAGTTTCGATTATTATTCCTGCCTACAATGAGGAGGCTTTTATTGGGAAACTTTTGCAAACGATTTTACAAGTAGATATTCAGTCGGTCGGCTTTGAGCGTGAAATTATTGTAGTAGATAATGGCTCGCATGATCGGACGTCTGAAATTGTACGACAATTTCCTGAGGTACGTTTACTTCGAATAGAAGTCAATAAGGGCAAGGGAGATGGTGTACGGTATGGAATTTCCCAGGCGACTGGGGATTGTATTCTTATTCAAGATGCTGATCTTGAATATGATCCGCAAGATTATATCCCGATGCTACAGCGATTTCAAAACACCCAGGGACTTGTGAGTATTTACGGGAGTCGGATACTTGGAGAGGTAAAACGGAATGGCAACGGTCTATTTTTTGGAAAGCATAAGGATAAATCAGTTGTCACTTGGTTGGCTAATCTTTTCTTATCTTTTTTGGCATGGGGACTTTTTGGGCGGTGGATTACTGATACTTTGACGGGTTACAAAATCTATCCTGCTAAGCTTCTACAAAAATTTACTATTCAAACCACTGGCTTTGAAACTGATCATGAGCTCACGGTAAAGCTAATTCGTTCAGGCGTGAAAATTGTCGAAGTTCCTATTGGGTATACACCGCGCACTGCGGAAGAGGGGAAGAAAATTCAGTTCACAGATTTCTTCATTGCGGTATGGACCTTCTTGAAGTTTCGATTTGTATCGAAGAACAGTTTCTAGTTTTCTATGACTACAACAATACTACAAAGTATTCCTTGGTGGAAATTGATGAAGTTTGTTATCACAGGTGGGGTAGCGCTCACTATTGATGTAGCGATTTATTATGCTCTTACCCGCTATGGAGGGGTCTACTATCTTTTGGCACGAACTCTTTCGCTTGGCGTCGCAATCCTTTGGAATTTTAGTATCAACCGCTACTGGACCTTTCAGGCCACCGAAGGGGGGGTGGGTCGTCAGGCCTCACGCTTCGTAATAGTTATTGTAAGTACCTCACTTATGAGCCTTGGTTTAATGAAATTAGGTGTCTCCATCCTTCATTTTCACGACATGATCGTTCTTTTGGCAGTTTCCGTTGTCACTACCCTTCTCAATTTTTCTGCTCATTATTTCTGGAGCTATGCAAACGCTGGTCAATCAACTTAGGCACATAAAAGAAGTTACGAGTGGTTTCTTAAAGAGGCTTTCGTGGCTAGATATCCTTATACTTGGGCTCCTCCTCCTCTTTGAGGTGAGTATGCACCCGCTTGGTATTGGTCCAGATCGGCGTATTCATGACCCGGGAGTAGCTCGTTTTATTGATCCACAAAGCTTTCCTCGGGATTGGTATGCTAATTCGGTCGAAGAGAGCGGGGTATATTCGTTTTATGGGCCTCTTGTGGCCTTGGGACCGATTCTTTCTATTGATGAAGAAAGATGGCGCATGATGCTCTATATTGGTTCGCTGATCATTCTTTACGGTTCTCTCATTCGCATAGCCAGGGTTTTTACCAAGAGTCCATTGGTGGTACCATTCATCGCTCTCTTTCATGCGATTGGCTATTTGTACAGTCCGCCGGCTTGGCTCTATGGCCCCTTTATTCATATTGATGGCGGCTTGGCTCCACGATCGATTGGAGTTGCTCTTTCTTTTCTTTCCCTTGCATTTATTTTGGAAAAGAAACCAGTAGCTCCTTGGGTAGTGCTTGGAATAGCTACTCTATTCCACGTGTCTAATTCTTTGTTGGTATTTCTTGTGATAGTAAGTTCTATGCTAGTTATCTGGACAGTTGAGGCATTGAGAAACGAGTCGATCCAGTATTGGAGGAGGGGAATAAAATATATCTTTTCTCGATTGGTCACAGCTTCTTGGTGGTATATAGTTGCAGGAGGGTGGTTTGTATTTGCAGTTGCTTGGCGGGATACGAGCGGTAGCTCTATAGTGATGACTACTGAACAGTTTATTTGGACATGGGTATACTTTCGTGCGCCCTATATGGCCCTTACCCATGTTTCATTTGGATCCTGGATGTTGTTTTTTCTTCATGTTGGACTTACTGTTTTTTGTGCGCTTTTGTTATCTCGTATTTTTTTGGATAAGCAAAGAGAGGTTATAATTCTTACTTTGACTGCTGGATTTTCTTTAGCTGGGTTTGGAGTATTTTATTTCTTCACTTTCATCTTTCCTTGGCTCCCGGGTTTCCAGCTTTACTCGTTCAGAGTCATATATTTGGTATATTTTGTAGCGTACTTTTTGCTTGCCTTGCTTATCACATCGTTGCCAAGGTACTTATTGCAAAGGCTTCTAGTAGTTCAACCTAGAAAAATAAGAACGTTGATGCTTGTGTATTATTCAGGTGTAATGATAGGACTTATTTTGTTTATCAAAGAGGAGCATATTGATGATCGCTATCTAAAAAATGCAACAGGAAATCTGGAAAAATCCGCCATTTATCTTCGTTCTTCACCAGTAGTACGATCGGGATCTTCTATAGAAAATTTTTTACTTGCGCATAGAAACCAAGCATATCTTGCCCCCCCAGACTGGTATGGGCCAGCGCAATATACTTCACACGTAGCAAGTTTTAAGGTATTTGGATTTACTCAGGCCAGTCTGCCAGTATGGTATGAAAGAATGGATACACTCTCACGAGGCAAACTTTCGAATATATATTCTAGACAATTAAAACAAGATCAATGGGAGCCGATATCTATTAAGTGGAAGGAAAGCTACGGCACCTTTACGAATAGTGAAATTCAGGATCTAAAACAGAAATATAACTTTGATTATTTTGTGACTTACAGTGATCTACAGTACGATTTTCCCGTTTTGATGAAGGAGGAGAAATACACGTTATATTCGATGCAATAGTTTTTGATTATGGATTTCTTAAAGAGTATTATTACCCAGCTTATTCTCTTGAGGCCTAACCATTCCAGCGTATGGATTACTCTTCGTTACGCGTTTGTGGCTGGTGTAGGGCTCATGACTACTATAGCTCTTACTCGATGGTTGAGTCCTGAAACGTATGGTACCTACCAGTATTTTCTGGCTCTTATAGCATTTTTTTCTTTCTTTTCTCTGCCTGGATTTAATGCAGCGGCTCTTAAAGCTGTAGCTGAAGGAAGGCCGTATGCTATTTTTCGGGCTATACGCTACAGCTTTCTTTCTGGCTGGTTGATCATTCCAAGTATTTTGTTGTGGGTAAGTTTTACAGACCATGAATTAAGAATTTCTATCCCTTGGTTACTTTTGACTTGTATTCTCTCTGTTCCTTTCTATGCACTCAACACATGGTATGCTTTTTATGAAGGGAAACAGAACTTCACCGCATCCTCATGGCGAGTGATGCTTGCGACGGCCATTTCTTTTTTAGTGGTAGTTACTCTCGCCTCTTACCAATTTCCAGCGGGTGTTTTGCTTGCTGGTTACTTTTTGAGCGGGGTCTTAACGACAACTATTTTTTGTCTAGAAATTTTCTGGAAGACAGACAAAGATAATAATACACCAGTAATTGATGTTATCTATGGCTATAAGGTTACTCTTCATAAACTTGTCTTAAATGTTTCTGAGACTATTCCTTTGCTTCTTATTGGAGCCAAGTATGGACCTGCGGCCGTTGCTATTTTTCAGGTAGCTTATTTTATTTACTCAAGTTTTTCTGGATATCTTGGGGCTTTGACATCCGTGCTCTTACCAAGATTTTTTCTTGGTTTCCATTACGAATGGAAACGACTTGTTATTAAGCAAGGAATAATTGGTACTGGGGTAGGGACAATGCTAGTTTTGATCACTATTTTTATATTCCCTATGATTTTTCATGAGTCCTATAAAGAAAGTCAATATCTTCTCTTTTTTCTTGTGCCATTTTCTTGTCTATTACCTCTTCGTACTTATTTGACCACTTACTTTAGCGCTAAAGAACCTGGGTACTTAACAATTATACTTCTTGTGGCTAACGGATTAGCAATTACTATGTTTTTTTTAAATACTGAAAAAAGTTTTATAGTCAGTGGAATCAGCTATCTAGGTACCCTTACTGTGGTGCTTATATTATTTCTGATTTTTCGTTATTTCTCTTACCCTACTCACAAGCAGATTGAAATGTAGCTTCTGCCTTAGCTGAAAGTAAAGTAGAATCAAAATATTTAGAGTATACTTCGAGAGAGTTTCTTGAGAAGGTCTCGAGTAGCTTTTGATCGAGTAAAAATTTTTCGATAGATTTCTCAATAAATTTTTCGACGGGTCTTAAATCACCAGCTTCTTGAGCTTTAAATAAATCATGATAAAAATCTTTAGGGTGACGATATTTCCCAAGATGGCGCATGGTCTCAGGATCGTAGTCTTTTAGCGGATGATTCCTGAAGAGAAAGGCGTTTAGATTATGATGAGCTACGTCACTTATTGCATATTGATCGTTTGCAATGATCGGCATTCCCCAGGTGATTGCTTCTAGTATGACGAGAGGGGAGCTATCTCGAAAACTAGGTAACACAAAAACATCGTTTATTTCGTATAGTCTGTCCATTTCATTTTTTTGTAGGTTAGCTTCTAGCAATGTAATGTTTGTATTATTTTTAATTCGATTTAGGTCACTTTGTTTGATCAGGCCTATAGGAGTAACGATTGTAAGATGAATATTGGTGTATTTTTTCTGAAGGTTCTCAAACGCGTTTATTAGTTGTAGGCCACCCTTCATATAAAATAGGCCAACAAATAATAATTTTAAGTTTCCTAAGAATACTTTTGGTTGCATAGCGTTCTGCTCGAGAATTGGCGGAATGACGATAGATTTATTTTCTAGACTGATTTTAGTCGCTTCATCAGTTAATATGGTAGAAAAAAAGCTTTTTTTTGCTGTTTCGCTCATGAAAATAAGAAATTTGAGGTGTCTATTTCTTACAAGTAATGCAAAAAGTATTTTACAGATTGTATTATTTGCTAATTTGTAATCAAAATTAAATAAAGCAAGTCCATTTTCTATATATATACAATAAGGCTTATTGGTTATTAAAAGACAACTGTATGATAAGATAAGATCGGCATTATTATCAAACTTAACCCTAAGATTGAGTAAACCAAACATTCCCCTAAAAGAATTTAAGAGGCTATTTTTTTTACGCTGTGTTTCTTTTGTAAAATTTTTTGGTAGCGCTTGGTAAAAATTTGTCTGACTCAGAGGTTTTTCGTGTATGTACTCAAAGTTTTTTAAATGCTCTACAAGACTAAGAGTTGGTTTTCTTAAAAATGCTTGAAAGAGGACAATCTTTTTTTTCTTACTCATTATTTTTTTCTTAATACTAAAATGATAGTATGGCCAGATATCGGAGCAAAGATGTGTGAAAGAGTAAAATCGATAATACGACAAACGAATGATTTATTATCATATACTATCTGGAGTAGTTTTTTGAGAGCAGGAAAACTCTCTTCTTTTAAGCCTTTAAATCCCTCAAATGGTCTGGCAGCCACCAGAGAAAAACCGAGTTGCTCAAAATGCTTTTGGGTAACCTGAGGATTAAGGGCAAATTGATAAAAATTAGAAGGTTTATTTTTTGACTGTGAAAGAATAGGGTAGCAACCAAGTTTCGCTTTAAGTTTACGAAGGGGTGACATGTATGGAAATGTGAGGAAAAGATATCCGCCCGGCTTTATCACTCGTTGCATTTCCTGTGCAATTTCATTGTATCCTTCGTAGAAGTGTTCAATAACACCCAGTGACCAATATCCGTCAAAAAAATTTTCTTTGAAGGGAAGTTTTCGTACATCCGCTTCAATCACATTCAATTCAGGCATCGCAGCATTTATATTTTTTACAGTTTCCTTAGCGAAATCTACTCCATAGGCATGGTAGCCTCGGGACGCTAGTGAATAGACAAAACTCCCTTTTCCACAACCACCTTCTAAAATCTTGAAGCCTTCATTTGGTGGTAGATAGCGAGAGGTTATTGGAAATACAAATCGCTCACATCTTCCTGACTTTATAACTTTGAGCGGATCACCTGCTTTCCATTGATTGTCCCAAAAACTAGAAGTTGCCTCCTCTTTAATGAAGATTAATCTTTGATTTTGCTTGTCAAAGTATTTCATAGTATCTTTCAATCATATTTACATGGGAAAATCGTTCTCTTGAATCAGCTAATGCGTTATTTGAGTAATCAATTATATGATTTGACAGTGATTCAATTGCATTAGAAAAATTAGAGTAATGCTTTTTTTTAAAAGGGTAGTTTTCTTTGTAAGGATCGGTATTTTCTTTTATTGGGACCACCTCCCCATTATAGTTCGGTTTAATTAGTTCCGGAACGCTTCCTCGGTTGAAGGCTACTATCGGTAAGCCGGCAGCCATAGCCTCAAGAACGCTGTTGGGGCAAGCTGATTGGTCGCTAAAGAGGAAGATATCATATTGGTGAAGAATTTGTAGTAAATCATAATGTTGTTTTTTTCCGCGGAAGACAATGTTGGATGGCAAATTTTCGAAAAGGTACTTTAGGTCCCCTGTGTAGGACCCAAAAATTTCAAAGGTATACTGCTTCGGATCAAGGAGCTTGGCAGATTCAATGAGTGGCTCTATTTGATCGCGTCGACGAAATTTCGCAAAGGTGAGAAGCTTGATAGGCTTTCTGTTCGGAAGGGAAGAGTCTTTTTTGGGTATCTTTTCAACTTCGACACCATTGTAGATGATCGCTGTTTGCTTTGCTGCAGTTTCACCGAGGAATTTCTCACAGGAATCTTTGCTGAATTGACTTTGATAAATTACTGCATCAGCAAGAATGTTATGGATAATCTTCATCTTTAAATTGTAGAGTGGGTAAAGCTTTCCTGCGGGCGTTGCCGGATGATAGACACCATCGAGACGTTGAACGACTTTCCTACCGAAGATCTTGGCTTTGATAGGATACCAAAGGGGGCAGTCCCCGAGTATGAGAAGGACATCAAAGTTTTCCCTTGGGTTGCTTGTGATGGGGAAGCCTTTTTCTCTCATGGCATCAGAAAATTTCTTTGCGAAAGTAGCTGTGCCGCCAATATCCGTAATAGCAAAGGGGAGGAATATTTTCATATGTACCGCTGTTTTAACGCGCGCAACCAATGTGGGGTGAGAGCAACCAGGAGAGGTTCAATGATAGCGATGTAATCGATCAGTGGGCGATGATAGTATTTCAAATATCGGAGTTGCGTACGAACACATTGGAACATTTGCTCGCGTTGATTTTTTCCACTTGAGGTGAGTGTGTTTTCAGTATTACGAGAACAGAGAAACTCTGGAATGTTAGCAAAACGAGTTTTAGGAAGTAGCCGGAGCCAAAGCTCATAGTCTTGTCCGTAGCGAATGGACTCGTCGTATTTACCAACCTCTTTAATGAGGTTGGTTTTGAACACAACACAGCTGTGTGCAAAGGGATTTCGTTTGAAGATGTTTTTTTTGATTTCCTCATTTGTCTGAGGGAGGGTTATTTTCCGAGATCCTCGGAAGGAAGTGTTTTCATAGTATGTGCCGAGGATTCCACATTCGGGATAGCTTTCGAGATACCGGAGCTGTTTTTCAAGTTTGAATGGGTTCCAGGTGTCATCGGCATCTATTCTTGCGGTATAGGTTTCGGTAATTATATCGAGACCCTTGTTGAGGGATTTTGTGAGCCCGATATTTTTGGGGTTTTCGATGATAAGAAATTTTTCTTGCCCGAAATGAGTTTGCCATTTTTTAAGCAAAGAAAGGGTGTTGTCTTTCGAATAATCATCGATTGCGACAATGCGGAAATCCTGAAATGTCTGCGCCTTCAGACTCTCAAATGTTCGATCGAGTGTTTTTTCTGCGTTATAGAGGGAGATGAGTATCGTGCATTTCATATAGTTTCGAGAAACGTTTTGAGAGATTCAGTACTCTTTTGGAGAGAAAAATTCTTTGAAGCAAATGCTTTTGCGGCGAGGCCTACTTCTTGTGCGTGGGCTTTATCCTTTATGATTTCAAGAATTGATGCTTCGATGTCTTTTGATGAATGTGTCCGTACAAGATACCCAGTTTGCTTATCTTGGATGAGAATTTTATTTTCTGGAATATCGGTTGTGACAATAGGGAGTCCGGTTGCCATGGCCTCAAGAATCGCATTGCTCATTCCCTCGAAAAGGGTTGGGAGTACGAAAACATGCGAAAGCTTCAAAAGATTGGGAACATCGGAACGCCTTCCAAGAAACAAAATATTTTCCTTGGAGGAAAATGCTTCAATTTGTTTTTCAAGATTTTTTCTTTCTTCCCCATCGCCCACCACAAGAAGCTTGAGGGAGGTTGTATTATTGTGAAGACAATGCAATCTTTCGAACGCTTCCAAGAGGTATTTGTGTCCCTTGTTTGGATGCAAGTTAGCGACACAAATAATAACGAGGTCCTGAGGAGAGAGATTGAGAGACTCGAGGAGATGAGGGTTTTTTGTAATGGCATCAAAATATTCAGTGTCTATTCCTGTTGGAATGGCTGTAATTTTTTTCTTCGGAACACCAAAGTTCGTTACATAAGCTTCTTTCACAGCTTCGGAATTTGCTAGGTAGTGAAAAACGAAATGTTTTGATATCTTCTCAAAGATTCGAGCCAATAAATAACGAGGATAGTTATAAGTTGTCCCAAGGAAGGGAATGACCGGAGCAGATGTAGTTCTTTGAAGAACCAAGCGACCAATTGCATCCGCATGGAAGAGATACGTGAGGATAATATCTGGTTTCTCCTCACGAACAAGTTTTCTGAGGCGAAGTATGCCAGCAATATCGAAGAATCCGTCGCAGTGTACGGTTTCAACCATGATGCCGGAGGCAACAAATTTCGGAGCCAGTTCCCCAAGTTCTTTGAGAGTGATAATTTTATGCTCAAAATCAGAGAGTAACGGCAGAATGCGGCAGAGGGCGTTTTCCCAACCGCCATTGCCGAGCGATTGGATAATATGGAGTATCTTCTTTTTTTGAGTCATATTCACTCGCTTTTGCTGAGTCAGAACTTGCAATCATTTGACTGGACGAACCCTATACAGGTAATCCCTGCCTCTGGATGCTCATAAGCTTGGATATCCTTGAGTTTGGCTCTTTTAAACCAGTCCTCGATCTCCTCTCTGTAGTAGTAATTGCTTTTGGGCGTTGCGAGCACATCAAAAGCATCATTGAGCTTCATATTGAAAGGAAAATGACGGTAATAAGCAAAAGGGAGTTTTGTTTCAATTTTGGGAAAGCCAATCTCTCCAAGCCACTTCCCTAAGAGATTGATGCCGTGAACTACTCCCCCAGGGATATAGCAGAGCTTGTAAAGAAGGGGCTTGGGGAGTTTTTTAAGAAGAGAGCGGAGTGGTTCGTAGAAGTAGAGAGCTCTGGCGTTATTACGGCGATTATAGACCCAGATAAGCATTTGACCACCATTCTTGAGTACGGATGGTAGCATCTGGAAGCCATTTTCTGGCTCTGGGAGATGATGGAGTACCCCGATAGAATAAGCAATATCAAACTGACCTCGAAATGGCATATGATAAATATCGGCTTGGAT
>CAYNMD010000020.1:0-15508 GCA_964398485.1 uncultured Bdellovibrionales bacterium
CCCAGTTTTTATACTGAGGATCCTTCTTTGGATCTTCTGGTGATGGTCCACGAGGATCTTCACGATCTACATAATGAAGTATGTCGTGGGCCTCAATAAAATCTCGTTCCTTCCTTTCATCTTCAGGACAGTATTTATTGGCAAGACAATATTTTTTATCCTCCCCAGGTATTTCACAAACGTCAAGATTTTTTGTTTGCTCTAATTTCCCATTAAGGAGAGGGGTCTCTAAATCTTCTTCCTTTTCATATTTTGGAAACTGTTCTTTGTCATAATTTACTAATACTTGATCAAGAAATGATCTCCAGATAGGAGCTGCCACATTTACCCCATCAGCGCCAGTGGTCATGGGGCTATTGTCATTGTTGCCAGCCCAAACACCCACAGCTATAGATGGAGTAAACCCGACGGTCCAGCCATCGCGGAATTCATTAGTGGTTCCAGTCTTGGCTGCAACATCTCGATCATCAAAACGGAGTGGATTTTTCTCACCAAAGACAGGTGCTCGGTAGTTGTTGGTTGACATAACATGTTCGAGCATAGTGACATATTTTTCCTCGATAACTCGTTCACCGGGAGTGTCAGTATAAGCCTCGAGTGTATTTCCTTTGGCATCTTCTATGCGAAGAATGGCGGCAACGGGTTGTTTTACTCCGCCATTGGCAAGTGTGGCATAGGCGTGGACGTGATCAAGGAGGCGCACCTCACCGCCACCGAGTACGAGTGAAAGGCCAAGGCGTTTTGGGTCATTAATCCCTTCTATTCCCAGACTTTGGGCGAGTTTTATAGCTTCAGGAACCCCTACGAGGTAGAGAGTTTTTACAGCAGGAATATTGAGTGATTGAGCGAGAGCCTCTTTCATAGCTATGGGGCCACGAAACTTTCCATCATAATTTTGTGGCTTGTAACTTTTGTCCTCTCCTGCAGTGTCAAACTCTGTTTCTACATCATAGAGAAGAGTCTCGGGAGTGTAGCCCTTGGTGAAGGCGGTGAGGTAGACATAGGGTTTAAAAGATGATCCTGGCTGACGTTGTCTCGTGGCGACATTTACCTGACCGTCAATAGTGGCATCAAAATAATCTTTTGAGCCAACCATGGAGAGTATTTGTCCATTTTTTGGATCAATAGCCACAAGAGCAGCATTAGAGGCTCGCCAGTTCTTGTTTTTTTCAGCCCCTTCTCGGACAGCTTTTTCGGCAATTTGTTGTTTATCCCAGTCAAGAGTAGTGATTACTCTATAGCCACCCTCCTCAACAGCACGGTCACCAAATTTTTCTTGGAGGTGTTCTTTGATATACATCACAAAATGAGGGGCGGCGATGATGTCTTTCTGTGGTTGAATCTTGGCTAAAGTATCAGCGGCGATGGCTTCATCTCGTTGCTCGGGAGTAATATAACCAAGATCAGTCATTTTGCGCAGAGTAAAGGTTTGCCTTCCTGAAAGGGCTTCGGTACGGGAGCCATAGGGAGAGTAGAAAGTGGTTGCCTGAGGAAGGGCAGCTAAGAGAGTGGCTTCATCGAGAGTGAGTTCACGCGCCGGTTTACCAAAAAAAGTGCGAGCAGCTGCCTCTATTCCGTAAGCATTTGATCCATAGGGAATCTCATTGAGATACATTTCCAGAATCTCATCCTTGGAATACTTAAGTTCGAGTTCAAATGAGAGAATTACCTCCTTTATTTTTCGGGCAATTGATTTTTCATTGGAAAGGAGGGCGTTTTTGACGAGCTGTTGGGTGATGGTTGACCCTCCCTGAGCTCTTTCGAGAGTGATAATGTCTTTAAGGAGGGCGCGGGCAATAGAAGTAAATTTGATACCAAAATGGTTATAAAAATCCTCATCTTCAAGAGAAATGGTGGCATATTTCACGACATCTGGGATGTCGGCAAGGGGAATAACTGTCCGTTTTTCCTCTCCATGGACTTCATAGAGGAGATGAGTACCAGTACGATCATAGATTTTGGTAGACTCAACTACTATCCGATCCCGAAAGTTGTCTGGACTCGGGAGATCTTTGGCGAAGTAGGCAAAAGTAGCTCCGACGAGGATGATTCCTGCTACCATGAGCCAACCAAAGATAGTGAGCATTTTTTTCCAAGGCCAG
The DNA here is from genome assembly GCA_964398485.1 of uncultured Bdellovibrionales bacterium. GTDB lineage: Bacteria > Patescibacteriota > Minisyncoccia > Moranbacterales > UBA1568 > SSEF01. The sequence goes on from CAYNMD010000020.1 coordinate 2,103, forward strand.
TTTTTCCAAGGTTTTTTGGGGCCACCAGCCATGACGAGATCAGGAGAAGATATTTTTGGCTTTCGAGGGGAAGAAAAACCTTGTTTTGGGCTCCAATAAAGCATAAAAAACACTTATAATGTGTCTTTGGTATAGCACAAAAGGACGATTTTTGAAAGAAATATTTAGCTAGATGAGCTCTAAATAGGAGACAAGTCTGAATGGGCTAATGAGTGTTTGAAATTGATCGCTTTTTAGAAAGAGAATTTCTGACTCGCGCTCCTGATTGTACGGATAATCACAATTCTGGTCAAAATAGCCAGGATGTACAACGAGTTCAGAGAAGCTGTACCCCTCTGCTTCTTTGAGTCGGCCCCGAAGGACAGACAGCCTTGAGGGGTGCCAAGAAATAAAGTTTTGTGAGGTAGGGATTGATTGGTGAGTGAACTTTTCTCGGTCCTCAGGAAAACGAGAACGGACAGGGAGATAAAATTCCCGGGCTACTTTTATGACAATGGAGAGATTCACTTTGGTGAGGTGACAATGCCGGTGGCCATCCAAGTAAGCCGGAAGTCGACCAAATTTTTCTCTAAATGAGAGGAGTTGATTTTTAATTTCTTGATAGTTTGAATTTTCTTTGAGTTCGAGATGGAGGCCGATGGCTACTCGGGGGAAATCAAGTTGTGTTGGTTCAACAAACGGTTGTTTGACCATGACCGAAATTCCGGTAACAAGTCCAAGAAAAGCCAACTCTTCGATCCCACGATTGAATAAAGGGGACATGCCGTAGTCATCAGCAGTGATGACGAGTTTTGGCTGGGACATAGATCAATCTTATGACCTCTTTTTGGCTTCATTTAAGAGAGCCTGAATGATAGCGAGATATAATTTATCGATATAGGGGCGTTCAGACTCATCGGGGTAAAGTCCAGGCATAGTGTTGAGCTCTACGATCCATGGGCGGCTGTTCTGATCAAAAATGAGATCAATGGTGTAAATTTTCTGAGGATATTTTCTGTAATATTTTTGTACTGCCTCGACAATTCCCCACACAGAAGAGGGGATTGATTGCGAGGAAACCATGGTCTGAGTTCCTCCCTTGGCTACATTGGCAAGGTAGCTACCTGCTTCGGGCGTTCGAAAATAAGCATAGATTAATTCTTCATTTGAAAATATGAGTCTTAAATCATGAAATCCGGACATCACACCAGGAATACCGAGCCGTGAGTCGACAAATTCCTGAATAAGAGCTGGGAAGACGGGTGGATTATCGAGGAGGTCTTGTTTGGTGACAATAGATACCCCATCCCCACTATTTCCACGGTCAGGTTTAGCAACTACTGTATTACCAGGGATGAATTTTATTGATCGCTCGAGCTCTTCTTTTGACTGTACGAGGAAATATGGCTTGGTATATTTTTTAAATGCACGGCTTACAGAAAGCTTGCTCCCCGCATGCATTGAAAAATCAGGGTGATTGATGAGGGGAAACTCTTTCAATAAAGATTGTTTAACGGGATTTGTTTTTTCATTACTGGCAGCCTTATCGTAGATGACGTCGGGGATAATATGGTAGACAATGGCCCACTTTGTACCATCCCAATGCCAAGCCTGGCGGAAAATTTTTTTAGAAAGGTCATACCATTCAGTTGAAGCGCGATACAGTTTGAGCCCGTGTTTTTCTCCGAGAGTAAAGAAACTAGTGTAAGCCTTCTCTAGCTTGTCCTGAGTGAACGCCCGACTGTCAGCGGTGCTGTGTGGGGTAAAAAGGATAACAGCGTTTACTTTCCTTGGTATTTGTGAATGGATTGGTGTTCGAGGGGTTAATTCAAAATGGGTAAGAACCTTTTTTATTTCTTGGAGTAATCGGGTATACACATGAACCATGGTAATTTTTTCTGAAGGAGGGAAATACATACCGGGCATGGTATTGAATTCAATGATCCAAGGTCGGGTATGCTCATCAAACATAAGGTCTATAGTATAGGTTTTTTGATGAAAAGGAGAAAAGAGCTTTTGAACATCTTGAATAATAGGATTGAGAGAAAGTGGAAGTTTTTCTCGAGGAACTATGGTCATGCTCCCCCCTTGAGCAATATTAGCCAATAATGATCCAGGGCGGGGAGTACGGATGTAGCTATAGATCATCTCATCGCCAATGAAGACGAGTCGGAGATCATGATTTCCGTGAATCACGCCAGGTATACCATTTGAACCATCAATAAATTCCTGAACAATGACAGGAAAGTGGAGTTCTAAATTATGTGCCTCTGCTTTTTCAACAATGAATACTCCTTTGCCACCACTTCCTACAATTGGTTTGACTACAATTTTCTTTCCTGCGAAAGATTCGAGAAAAAGATTCCATTGAGTTGAGCTAGAGATCTTTTGATATGGTTTAAAGTATTGTGGCAGGAGTCTACTTGTCTCATATTTATTATTAGCAAAACGAGTAAAATTTGGATCATCAATAAATGGGTATCGCTCAATTAGTTGCTCCCTGACAGGATCATTCTCTGAATAGTTGTTCGTTTTATCAAAAATAAGATCTGGTTTAACCGGGCCAGTAATCCTCCATGACCCATCAACATACTCCCATGCTCGCTCAAAGATATTTTGGCCAGAGTTGTACCAAATTAACGGTGCTCGACAAAGATGAATTCCCATAGTCTCTCCGAGGGTATAGAGTGCCTCGTAACACGCTTGATATTTGAGATCAAAAAAAGGCTTCGTAAGACTAGGATTACGAGCAGTATATAGAATGAGAACAATTTTTTTCATGACCTATTTCTTACTAACATCAACCAAGAAGCTCCCCAAGTTTCTTCGGCCAATGATAGCACGATAGTGGAGTGATGAGCGATCAACGATGGTCGGTTTCGCCAGGATTTCTTGTTTGTCTAGGAGGAGGGTCAAATTTATCTTTGGGCGAAATGAAAAGCCGTTTGATGAATATACAAAAGCAACATCAGCAAGATCAGGGTGTTTGCCAGAAATTTCTTTTCTAATTTTTTCTTCAGCTTGACTTGCCTCCTCACGATTCGCGACAGCTGGTTTAGGGATTGATTCAAAAACGGCGAGCGCTTCGCCAAATCCGAGTTCTTCGGCGAGTCGACGATCGATAGAGCTCGAATCAGCACCGGTATCAATTTTGGCTTCAACTTCAATTTCTATGTCGTTTTTCCCGATAAACTTAACCTTCTCAATAGAGCCGATCACGTGTTTGCCAGACAATTCCTCAATGTTCTCCTCAATCTCACCACCAAAAAGATTCATTCCCACGCGGACTCCATGGTCGACACTTTTGATCTTGAGTCCGCGCACTCGCTCGAGGCGCTCCTTGAGACCGGCCACATTTGCGAGTTGGATGGATAGTCCGGGTCTCGCATTCAGCTCGAGGATGACAGCCCCGAGGTCACGGTCGATGGCGACGTCAGCGCCGAGAAAACCGAGTCCAGTAGCATCTTGAGCCGTGACAGCCATGGTTAGGATATCCTTCCAGCGAGGAATTTTGATACCAGAAAGCAAGAGCCTGGTTCCAGGGACATACTCGATTCTTTTCCCTTTGCCGATAATGGCCGTAGTGGTAGTGCCGTTGGCCATGTCGATACCCACACCGATAGCGCCTTGTTGGAGGTTTGCTTTTCCACCCGAACTTACCGTAGGAAGCCTGAGCATAGCCATTACTGGCACGCGGTTAAAGATGATGACTCGGATATCAGGGATTCCTTTATAGGTGTAGGGTTTGAGAATCTTGGAAAGCTTCAATCTTTCTTCGAAGAAGGCCACATCTGGACTGTTGGAAAGAGAAAAAGATCCATCAAGGATGTTGCGGATGTGGTTTTTGAGATCATCGACAGTAATAGTGCTGCCGTCTGCTTTTACCCAGGTATCGGGATGATTTTTCTTTCGAGCATAGACAACGAGAATTCCTTCACCGCCAAAGCCTCGATTCGGTTTGAGAGCAAAGCTATTGGGGAGAGTATTCCAATCAAAAGCATCAAGTGCTGCCTGATCCTTTATTTTGGCAATGAGTCCTGGGACGGGAATACCAGCTTGTTTGAGTACCCGTTTGCAGAGGAGTTTCTGATCAGCAATTCGTTTTCCTTTGGCATGATTGTATGGCCGCACATAGTCGAGATTGCGGGCATTCATTCCGAGGATAGCCTTTTGGTCCTGAAAGAAAGAGAGCATAGGATTAGCGCTCGGCTTTGAGAATGGTGCGGAAACGAATGAGTTCAATGAGACGGAGTCCGGTCCATTTGCCGAGGCCAATGTTGATGACAATGGTAAAGAGGATGGCCCAAGGGTAGTGGAGAAAGAAATCACGAATCCAAGTCTGGCTCACGATAAAGAAACCGATTACCGATATAACAAGCGTTTCGAAAGCAAGAATAAGAGCCGTCTTGGACCCTTGCTCTATTTGGGTTGCGACGAATTTCTCCGTGAGAGTGATCATGATGAGGAGCGGAAAGATATCGACAGCAGCAAGGCCGGTTCGTTTGAGGCTGGCACCGAGGGCAAGAATACCCAGAATGGTAAGCGAAATAATAGAGAGAGTGATGGCTACACGAGGAAGGTAGAGAAGGCGAAAGGAACGGAGAAGATATCGAGACAGAATCCCCACCCCGAGGACGGCGAGAAAGATGGCAATACCATACTTGAGTCCTTTTTCTCCAAAAGCGAGGAAGGCAAAGGTAATAATAGAGGGAGTATAAATACCAAAGGCTTTAACTCCGATAATTTGTCTCGAAAAGGCTACAATGGTGGCGATGACCGGAAGCATGAGAAGGAGGTACACTGTTTCTAGTGGTACTCCAGCGTGAACAAAGAAATTTACAATTGAATGGTAGTTCATAAGAAAGCTTTGCCGTATAGAAAGCAAAAGTATTAAAAGTGATTCTCAGTAACAAAAAATTATTTACCTGCTGATTCCATTTTATATCGAGCGAGGTCACAGAGAGCAATAGCGAGCGCGTCGGCGGCATCGTCAGGTTTGGGGAGAGCGGAAAGGCCGAGGAGTTTTTGAGTCATGAGCTGCATCTGCTGCTTGTCAGCCCGGCCATAATTGGTGAGAGATTGCTTTACTTGAAGAGGTGTATACTCGGCGATACTAAGAGAGAAATCAGCAAGTGTCAAGAGGATAACCCCCCTCGCCTCGGCGACAGTGATAGCGGTCTTTTGGTTATTGAAAAAGAAGAGTTCTTCGACAGCGGCACGGTCGGGCTGGTAGCGCTTGATGAGGATAGTGAGATCATCCCGGATTTCTTGGAGGCGGGTCTCGATAGGGAGGGATTTGTCAGTCGCGATGTGGCCATAAGCAATAGCTTTTGGTTTTCCGCTCTTTGCTTCTATCATACCCCATCCCACGGTAGCTGTCCCAGGGTCAATACCAAGAATTTTCATATGTGTAGTCTACGGGAGAGCAGATCTCTTTGGAAGGGGATATCTACTATGCCCGGTTGTCCCAGACTTTTTGAATATCGGGGTGGTCGTCGAGTGTTTCGAGGAGTTTGTCGAAAGCTGGGACATCTTTGTCATCCAGTGCAGCTGTTTGAGTGGGAATATACCCGAGTTCAGCACTTTCACTCACGAGATTTTTTGATTTGAAATATTCCTCCACGGACTGCAGTTTGTCGATAGCGGTTATGACGATAAAACTTTCCTGGGTAGTAAAAAAATCGTCAGCACCAGATTCGATCGTCTCAATCTCAAGAGCCTCTGCGCTGCACTTATCAAGCGAAAAGGTGATGAGGCCGACCCGACGAAACATAAAAGAAACAGCACCAGTGGGGACAAACTTCCCACCCCCTTTAGTCAAAATTGACTTTACTTCACTTACCGTACGATTTTTATTATCGGTAGCTGCTTCGATGATGAGAGCTATCTGACCCGGACCATAGGCTTCGTAAGTGAATTCTTCAATCTTGGCTGCATCCTTGAGTTCGCCCGTACCACGTTTGATCGCTCGCTCGATATTCTCCTTTGGCATGTTGACGCTGCGGGCAGCATCAATGGCGATCTTGAGGAGATAGTTACTGTCGGGATTGCCACCACCGTGCTCAGCGGCGATGATAATATTTCGGCCATACTTGGTGAAGATAGCCGCTCGTTTGGCATCGTTGACGCCCTTGGCTCTATGGGTAGTAGCCCAGTGTGAATGTCCAGACATAAAATACAGCTTTACAGTAAGCAGGTTACCAGCTTATAAGCTCGGAATAAATAAATCAAGTCCTAGGCTCCAAAGGAGCGAGGGCGAGCGTGGGACTGGGTAGCGGCCACTACGCGACCTATTTCTTCGTCGCGCTCAGTACGCAGGCGTTCCATGATCACATCTTTGACATGGTACGGATCGGGTACTTGGCGAAAGAGAAAAAAATCTTCTTCGGAAGCAGTCTGCACTTTGACATCACCAAAATTGAGAATAGTAGGAATCATCCCACGGACCTCGGAGGTGACATCCTGGATACGCGAGAATTTGAGTTCACTCACTGTCCTGACGAAAAGGCCCTTTTGCTCGATATTGATAACCCGTTCATTGGTAATGATCCAAACATCAAAATAGTAGTCAATCCATACCAAAAAACCATACATCCAGAGAAAGAGAAGGAAGGTGTTTTGGAGGAAGAGGAGAACGGTAGTATTGTTGAGAATTCCAGAGTCTGAAGAAAAAGCAGGGAGTACAAATAGACTTGCTACAATGAGACTGGCGAAGACAACAATAAGAATGAAATGGGTGACAATATCAAACCAATGCCGATGTATCACTGAGAGGATAACCTCATTTTCTCTCTGGCCTCGGAAATGGTAGCGACTGAAGTCTTTGGTCATAACGAAGAGAGGGAGTAGTTATTTGGCAAAAAGTTTTCGAGTGGGAGGCTAAAATAGAGAGCAATATTTGCTGCCAAAAGAATGAGGGTAACCGTTGTAAAAATAAGACTCATGAGGAGGGCGAGCTTCCTATCAAGAGCGTAGCGGAGCAGGTGAAACAAAATGAAAAGTGCTGCGATAACACAGCCGCTAAGGAAAACAAAATACAATAATCCAAAAAAATTCTGCATGTTTGTTTGAATGTTTTCAGTATACCTTGGGTTGATGTTCTTATCTAGACATCAAATTCTCAAAAACTCCATTGAGGATTCTATTTCTCATGAGGAGGGATGAGTCCGAGGTGGCGGTAGCCTGAGGCTGTAACTACTCGACCGCGGGGGGTACGATCAAGAAAGCCGATTTGTATAAGGTATGGCTCAACGACGTCTTCGAGTGTGTGCATTTCTTCACCAGTGACAGCGGCGATAGCTTGGAGACCGGCTGGGCCACCTTTGAATTTATCGATGATAGCGCCGAGCATGCTGCGGTCTGCTGGCTCTAGGCCAAGTTTATCAATCTCAAAAAGAGCGAGTGCATCACTTGCTACCTCACGAGTGATATGACCATCATTGTGTACTTCGGCGTAATCACGGACACGTTTCAGAATTCGGTTGGCGACGCGAGGTGTACGGCGACTCGCTCCAGCAATTTCTCGGGCCCCACTGTCATCGAGAGTCACTCCGAGTATACGAGCAGAGCGACGGATGATCTCTTCTATTTCTTCGGCCGTGTAGAATTCGAGTCTATGGATAGAGCCAAATCGGTTACGGAGGGGATTGGTGAGGCTTCCAAGCCTGGTCGTAGCACCAATAAGGGTGAAGCGCGGAAGGTCGAGCTGGATAGTGCGGGCAGCTGGTCCTTTACCAATAATAATGTCGAGTTTGTAATCTTCCATGGCGGGATAGAGTACCTCCTCGATAGTTTTATTCAGACGATGAATTTCATCGATGAAGAGAACATCTCCTGGTTCAAGATTAGTGAGGATACTGCCAAGATCGCCGACCCGTTCGATAGCTGGCCCACTCGTTACTTTTATGCCAGCCCCCATTTCTCGCGCAATAATATGAGCGAGAGTAGTCTTTCCGAGTCCTGCTGGGCCATAGAGAAGGACGTGGTCGATTGATTCACTACGATTTTTGGCCGCCTGGATAAAAAGTTCGAGATTTTTCTTGATCTTTTCCTGGCCGATGTATTCAGCAAAACCTTGGGGCCTGAGTGTCGTATCGAGAGCTTTGTCTTCTTCTTTTTCGAGAGAGGTGTTGAGCATAGGCAGTTGATGGGGATCTAGGAGTCTGATTTTTTGGACCAAAAATAGTACTTGTGGGTAATTTCCTAGTAGGTACCTTCTGAACCCCATTTTACCATCCTTTTTTGTCTTGAGGGAGTATAAAAATATGGCTTATCTAAGCCACATTTTCATACTTGACAGCTTGTCAAGGAAGTGCTATCATGTCGTTTCGTGCTTCAAAACAAATATCCATTTCAATACGGCTTTTTGTAGCCGATTTTTGTTCCTCCAAAACTGAGTGTAGGAAATAAGAAATTCCTCACATGTAGACAATTTGGGAAGCACTATCTTTTCTTCTCAAACCTCAGGATGAGTTTTCGCTTCGGCGAGAGTCAAGACTGGGTAGGGTGGTTCCGGCTGCGCTACACCTCGACACTCTTCTATCCCTCCGGCTCCCATGCCAGAGGACTATTGTCTACAGCTGAGGAATTTTTTTATTCCAAGTTCTTTGTTCAACTGCCCCAATTGGGGAGAAAGGCGACGAAAGTCATGCAAGCGAATTACATTCTGGCTGGTTATCTCAACAATGCCACGGATCCGGTCAGACCAGTGGTAGCGCTCCATGTGTCGGACAGCATGTCCCCGAAGGATTTGAATGGCATGCTGAGCGACATGCACAGCAAAGGCACGGCATATTCCTGCGCTGTGAAGGCTGTCGATCCCCGGCTTCTCCTCGGTGAGGAGGAGCTCGCGACTTTGGTGGGTCAGATGGAAGGAGCGAGAAGTCTTGGTGACGAGGCCTTGCAGCGCTTCATGCGGTTCGCCGACGGGTTGCTTACGGCCGGGGCCATGATGGCACTCCAGACTCCGGACATCGAGACCATCCTGCCGCAGTTGCGCTGAACGAAGCAGTCGCTTCAACAACAAAGCCCGAGTGGTTCTAAACCGCCCGGGCTTTGAAATTTTTTACTGTATTTTTGATGAAGGTAAGCTAGGAGGCCTCTTCCTCAAACTCGGCGTATATTTCAGCGAGAGCATCATCCTTCCCAGTGGCAGCCCACACTTCTTCCATAGTAGTGACCCCTTCGAGGACCTTGATGAGACCGTCTTCTCCCATAGTGATGTATCCATTTTTCCGAGCCTCATCGAAGATATCTTTTTCACTGCCGAGATTACTAATGATGTCGCGTATAGTAGCTGTCATTTCAACTACTTCAAAGATGCCTTTCCGACCGCGGTAGCCAGTAAAGGTACAGTGCGAGCATCCCTTGGGACGGTAGAGAGTTTCAATTTTTTCGGGTTTGTGCGTTTTCCCAGCATCAGGAATAAGGGTTACCAGTTTGTGGAGAGCAGAAATCGTTTTTTTGGAAGGGAGATAGGGTTCTTTACATTTGTCACAGAGGATACGAACGAGACGCTGTGCCACGATGACATTCATACAAGAAGCAATCAGAGAGGGCTTTACTCCGAGTTCCAGAAGGCGAGGAATAGTGGCAATAGCACTATTGGTGTGGAGCGTCGAGAGAAGAAGATGACCAGTGAGGGCGGCAGAAACAGCGGTATCGGCAGTTTCATCATCACGTATTTCGCCTACAAGGATGACATCTGGATCCTGACGAACGATGGCACGGAGTGCAGAGGCAAAGGTGTAGTCTCGGTTTTTGGATACTTCTGTTTGAACAATACCAGAAATGGCATATTCGATAGGATCCTCAACGGTGATAATTTTGATGGATGGATTATTAATTTTGTTGATGATGGAGTAGAGGGTGGTCGTTTTGCCCGAACCGGTTGGCCCAGTGTTCAGGATCATGCCATTGGGCTTCTGGATGGCTTTCTGAAGAACCTCGTAGGCGATGCCGTATATGCCAAGATCTCCCAAATCTACATTGACGTCTTCACTGTTGAGGAGACGCATGTTGATATTCTCGCCGTGCTGGCCAGGGATAAGAGACACGCGAATATCAATACGTTTTCCATCAACCGAGACAAAGAAATGCCCGTCCTGGGCTCGATCGCGGATATTGATTTTCATGTTGCCGAGCATTTTGATGCGAGCCAAGAGTAGTCGATAAACGGATACAGAGATATCACCTATCTCTTGGAGCACTCCGTCGATACGATACCGGAGGCGGGCCCCACCTTCGTGGGTTTCGATGTGGACATCGCTTCCTCGGAGTTTGGTGGCGCCAGCAAGGATAATTTCAATGATTTCAGAAGTGGGGACATCGTTGCGGGCAATTTTTCTTAGTGACTCGAAATTTTTTTCAAAGTTCGTAAGATCCTCTCCTTCAAGATTGATTTGCATTTGATCGAGAGTTTCGAGTAATTTCCTGCTTTGGTAGCGACCCCATACTTTTTCCAGAGAGGCTTGAGATGCTACCGAAAGAGAGAGTTGCCAACCCTGTTTATCAGCAAGCTCCTGAAGGTATTTCATAACCGACTCATCCTTTGGGTCAGCAAGAGCAATCGATACCTTATCTCCATTTTTTTGAAAGCTCGCCACCCTTAGTCGGCGAGCGTCACTCTCTGGAATGAGAGCGATATCATCAGCGTCAACAGGAAAGAGATGGAGATCATGGTAGGGGAGTCCGGTCTCATTGGCGAGTGCTTCAGCAGCATCCTCAATCGCCTCTTCTCTCATTTTCTTCAGCACTTCTTCTGATGCTGTGGCGTGAATATTTGTCTGAGGAGTAATTTGGCGGGATATTTTGGGCATAGCAAAAAAGTAATGCTCTCATTTTAGCATCCTTCACTTGCTTCTCGATAGTTTCTTGAATTGATTAACTGAGTTTTTCGAGGAGAAATGTTTCAGTTGCCTCGGGAGAAAGTTTTAAACTTGCCTGGAGGGTTTCATCAGATATGAAGCTCCCAGGAAAATGAGGAGTGAGTTTCTCAAGAAGTCCCTCTTGGTTCGATTTGAGAAAAATTTGAGTAGTTTCTTTTCCCTCTAGATAGAAAACAGCAAAGGTATTTGCCCCAGCATAGTTACCCCGGATCTTTTCCAAGACTACCGGAAGATCGGAAATGCTGGAGCGCGCCTGGACCAAGTCTTCGATAGTAACAGTGGCCGTGATAAGAGAGAGCGCATCATGGGAGCGAATGTTGCTCATGATCCGTCCCCAAAGTTTAAGGAGATGGAGAGGTTGCGTTTTGTAGAGGTGCTTCACAATTTTTTGTTGATCAGCACCACGACTCATGAGATAGGAGGCAAGTTCAAGTGCGCGGGGCGTAGTAGTTTTTTTCTGGAAGGAGTCCGTAGCAGCCATGAGCCCAGCTAGGAGCGCTTCGGCAACTGTTTCCTCAAGGAACTCATCACCAATTTCCCGAAGGAGTGCAGTCACGATCTCGGCAGTTGATGAGGCTGTGACTTCAACAAGATTTACCTGACCAAATTGCTCATTGCTTCCGTGATGGTCGATATTAATAGTGGGGACCTCATAAAAAATGTCAGGATGAGCTTCATAGAGCGCCCCCAGAGATTCTTTATCGGGGACACCGATTGTGATGACTAAATCAAATTTATATTTGGCTAAAATAAAGGAAAAATCTCGCGGATCAATAGTACCATGTTCAGGAGTGAGGTAGATACGTAGTTCCTGGTCAACCCGCTCGGTCCGCACATCAAGAATAGGGTTGTGCTCTGTGTTGAACGAGAGCACAAAGTCCCGAGAGCCAGAAAGTGACTCGACAATGGCTGATGGACAAGGAAGGAAAGAGAGCTCTGCTAATTTTTTTTCTACCCCGGTAGCTGCAAGAGTAGGTTTGTTACCGAGACTCGTCAGATAATGAGCGAGAGCAATACTTGTTGAGAGAATATCTCGATTGGGATGGGGAGGAAGAAGAATGAGCGAGTGGTGGCTCTTTTTTACGAGATCGAGAAATTGAGCGGGTTTGGTGAGCGACATGGGAGGAGATCAGAATATCAGTGTAGGACACAATGGAGAGAGCTATTGATACTGCTCACTCTTTTTTACATTCAACATGAGGGAATAGATTAGCAAGGATACGAGAGGTGGTCAAATGCTTGCTCATTCTCCAAAAATTGCCTATGCTCGCCCTATGGAACATATGACCAGTCAGTCTCGGGAAGAGACTCTAGCTAGAGGAAAAGAACTCGCTCTCGTCTTCAAACCTGGGACTTTGGTCACCTTTACGGGTGATTTGGGCGCTGGCAAAACTACTCTTATCCAAGGCATCCTCGAAGGACTGGGGGCGCTGCCGCCATACCCATCACCCACCTTTGTTCTCATGAATCAGTACGAACTCGCTCATCCGACAGCGTCTGGTATCGCTCGGGTGTATCATGCTGATGCCTACCGTCTTGGCGCTCCTGACTTTGAACGACTCGGATTTACCGAATGGTGTACTGATCCAGAAGGTATAGTTCTTCTTGAATGGCCAGAACGGATTGCTGAAATACTCCCACAGAAAAGAATAGAGATTATTCTTAAAAGCATTTCTGAGACTGAGCGGGAAATATATGTGAAGGAATAGGGTATCTATCAAATCTCTTCAATATTATTTATGACTACTAAACAAAAAACACTCGTGCTCCTAGATGGCAATGCACTCATCCATCGTTCGTATCATGCCTTGCCACCTATGACGACCAAAACAGGGGAGTCAGTCAATGCGGTATATGGCTTTGCCCTGACTCTCTTTGGTGTACTGGAGAAGTTCAAGCCAGACTATATCGCTGCCTCTTTTGATCTTCCTGGTGGGACCTTTCGTGATGATCTCTACAAGGAATATAAAGCTCAGCGCGTAGCGGCACCTGACGATCTCTATGCTCAAATTCCACGAGTGAAGGAACTGGTACAGGCGATGAATATCCCTATTTATGAAGAAGCAGGGTACGAGGCTGATGACTGCGTGGGGACACTCGCCAGGCAGGGCGAGAAAGAAGGGGTAGCGGTGGTAATCGTGACGGGTGATACCGATACACTCCAACTAGTGACAGACCGAGTGAAGGTGTTTACCCTTCGCAAGGGACTCAAAGACATGGTCCTCTTGGGACCAAAAGAAGTGGAGGAGAAGTATGGATTTCCTCCCGAACGATTAATTGATTACAAGGGTCTTCGAGGGGATAGCTCAGACAATATTCCTGGGGTAAAAGGTGTCGGAGAAAAAACAGCGACTGATCTCATTCAAGAATTTGGTTCGCTTGAGGATATTTATCAAAACCTCGAAAAGGTAAAACCAAAAGTCCGCGAGAAGCTAGAGACTGATAAAGAGATGGCTTTTCTCTCAAAAAAATTGGGAACAATCGATACTGCCGCACCGGTGACGCTTGATCTCGGCGCAACAGTAACCCATGATTTTGATC
>CAYNMD010000021.1:0-14555 GCA_964398485.1 uncultured Bdellovibrionales bacterium
TCGGTCTCAGTTCGGATTGCAGGCTGCAACTCGCCTGCATGAAGCTGGAATCACTAGTAATCGGGAATCAGCCATGTCCCGGTGAATACGTTCTCGGATCTTGTACTCACCGCCCGTCACACCAAGAGAGCTGGCAATACCAGAAGGCCCTGGGTAAAAGCAGGGACTACGGTAGGGTTAGTAATAAGGGTGAAGTCGTAACAAGGCATCCGTAGCGGAAGCTGTGGATGAATCACCTCCTTTCTAGGGAGTAAATTGGTGAAAATAGAGTTGAGATTCAGTCTCAAATTCTTAAACCAGATTCTGGTCACTCACTGTACAACTACTCTTGTACGCTTCGGCAAACAAGAGACTAGCAGTGAGCAGAGTACGAAGAGCGAAAATTAGGACTAACCGCAGAAGATTTTGATTGCTGGATGAAGCAGCCCTTTACTGGGCGACTCCGTGAAGAGGCTTCACCTACAGATTCATATTCTTTACGCACGACTATCCATGGATCAAGGAATTTCCATCTGATACCGTGTAAGACATAGGATCCGCCTTCGGGCGGGTTTTTTGTTGAGTGAGAGTGTTGACAAGTACCACATTTTGCCCTAGACTGGCCTTTACGTTCTTTGAGATAAGCATCAAGATTCTTGGGAGTACCTTTGTAGTTTGCCGACATTTCCCAGGTAGCACCGCGGCCTTCCGAAGCTGTGAGGAGCTTTGCCCCGCACCAATCCCTACCTGAAAAACGTCGGAGGACCCGGCCCGCGACGCTCCTCTGCCCGCCTGCCGACCTACACGTGTGAGAAAGGACTGAACCCAGCCCTTTCTCACCTCCCAAGAGTATTGATGAAGAAAACCAGCCGCATGGCTGGTTTTTTATTTGAGACTTGACGCTCTCGCCTTCTTTCACTATACTCCATTTCAAGCTCTTTGGATCTATCAATATTCTTGAGGGAGTAATCCCACGAGTTCCTTCCCTGTGGTAGTGGTCTGCATGTACGTCTTTCGGACCGGGTGTGCATGACGGATGGTAGAGAAGCGAGCCTTCGCCGCTCGGGCTCTCACGATGGCTTCTCTCAAGGCTCATCTCCCTTATCTAGTTACGCCGAGAGGGGATGATAAAACAGCAAGGAAGGGCATCGGACCTCGCACACCCGATCGCGCCTTGTCTGGCTAAACCACAGGCGTACGAACCAATGACTTGTAAACCGACTCGACCGAGGCGACTCCGCCTTGGTTTCGTAGCGTAGATGATTTGGTTCGTCCGTTATTTCGAGAGGGAGTTATAGCAACCGCTCTAACTCCTTCTTCCTCAAGAGTGTTGATAGTATCTACCAATTTGATCAGTATTCTTGAGAGGGCAATTGCTTTCTAAGTTTTCCTCAGGGGTGTGCGCACCTGAAGCAATCACGCGTACCTTTGGGGCCGGCGAGTTCTCGTCTCCATCCTTTCCTCGCCGGTTTTTTCTCTCTGGAGAAGGTGTGGCCATGTCCAAAACTCCTCCTCTCTCAAGAGTGCTGATGATTAACAATTGAAAAGTATCAGTATTCTTGAGAGAAGCAATTCTCATGAGTCAAGCCGGGGTTACTTCTGGGTTTGGAAAATCGCCTTGAGCAACAGGCGCCTTGTTTTGAGGAAGATTCCTTGCCCGTACAGATGGAGGTAACTCCGGATGGGTGCCCCGGCTACTATCTGAGCAGGAAACGAGTGAATCACTTGCTTCCTCTCTCTCAAGAGTGTTGATCTTTGACAGAAACCAGTCGCCAGACTGGTTTTTTATATTGACTATTTAAAATAGAGGTCTATAATTATCATGACTACTGAAAATATTGAAGCAGTGTTTTTTACAAACAGCCCTACTCGCCTGTTCATTTGAAAGGTAACCAATCCTCGTCAAGAACAGTTTCCATAAAGGAGCTTAGGTAAAAACCGATCCAGAAAAAGCATGGAAAAACTGCTCTTTTTTGAGCAGAAGTCCCGACTTCCTGGGCGGCCTAGGAGATTTTTATGTGAGATAGTAGGGCTGTTTATAGAAAATAATAAGAAAACCAACTTCGAGCTGGTTTTTGTTTTTATTTGACTCACCCCGGAGTTTTTGTTGACGGATAGAGTGGGGTGGGATAGTATTTCTAGTCCAATATTGGACGGTTCTTTGTGATGGAGGGCGTCATGACGCAAGATCGAGTGGCAGCGTATCTCGAGCAACACCAAGCCAAACTTGCCCTGATGGCAGCGATGTGGGCGGATCCGATGGTGCAGTGCTATCAGGATGCTGATCTACCAGCGGATTTTCGGGACCGTGACTCGGTGTTCCTGGCTGGACCGACGTCTCGTCATCAGACTCTCATGTCCAACTGGCGATGCGAAGCGGTCCGATTCCTGCGTGAGGCCGGCTTCGAGGGCTACATCTTTGTCCCGGAACCTCGGGGTAAGGAAGAAGAAGGGGACTTCACTGAGCGGGACTACATCCACTGGTGGGAATCTAACCGGCTCTTTGCTGCCAAGAAAAAGGCCTTTTGGGTTCCTCGTGATGGCAATGAGCTCTTGGGGCTCAACACCAACTTCGAGTGGGCCTATTTCCTGGGACGCAAGGCAGCTGGTGAGATGTTTCCTATCTTCATTGGCTGGCCCAATGGAGCGGCGCGCATGGGGTTGCCACATCACTACTCAATGGAACGCACGGGATGTCATCGGTTCACGAATTTGCGCGGTATGTGCAATGCCATTGCCGACAAGTTCTCGCAAGACGACGTTACCTACGATTTCGGCTAGGACAAGGCCATTGAAGAACAACGTTTCACTTGAAGGAGTGGCCCCGGCTACTCCTTCTGCATTTCCATTTGACTCACCCTGGAGTTTTCGCTGTCACGTTGCAATGATGTGCTAGAGTAGAGGTATGAAAAAAACAATATTCATTATCGTAGGACTGTTGGTCCTGGTTGGAGGAGGATTTTATTATTGGCTAAGCAATTTTGGGAATGAAGGTGGAGGTGGAGTGACCCAAGAAGTGCCAGATACGGTAATGACTGGAACACCCATTACCTTTTACCTCTACCCGAGCCTTTGGGGGAGGGGAGTCAGGAAGATTGAAGAGGTCTATCCTGGTGCAACAGTCTACTATCGATTAGTGGGGGAAGTACAGTACCAAACGGTAGCTGGAAAATCTATTCCTTTACCAGAAAACTACCGAGCCGCTGTTTCAGACACACTCAATTGGAGAGCATTTGAATTTTCTCTTCCGGCCTATCCGCTTGGGACTACTGGGGAGATAGAATATTATTTTGAAGTCAAAAATCCGACCAATCCGAATTATCCAGGTGGAAAGTTCCGGGTTGATGGGGTAAAAAAAGTTAAGCTTGAGGTTTTTGATCCACTGAAAAACATAGATCGTCCTGCAAGGGTGATTGTAGAGTAATAAGGGGAAAAAGTAGGAGAGACTGGTTTCTCCATTTGACTCATCCCGGAGTTTTTGGACAAATCAAAAGCCGCCGTGCAGGGTGCAGCTTTGCTTTTGCTTCGGAGTCCGAAGCGATCTCAGGTCTTCACAGAGGCACGAGGCAGTTGCTGTTTGATTTGCTCCAGCCGTTTCTTGACGTGGTGTTCTCGGAACGGGAGAAGGAGATCATCGTGATACACGGCAACGTAGTGGAAAATCGGTATCCCGATCCCGAAGATCAACACGATGAGTCCAAGTCGTACGCGACGACTCAATTCTTGTCGGCATTCTTGGCACATGGGGGGTAGCTCCTGGTGAATGCCCGATCTGGGCAGTGGTGAAAAGGTACGAAGAAAAATTATAGCATATTTTTATAATTATTGCAATGGTCAAGATAGGGCTTATAAAAGCCGCAACTTATAGTTGACGGGGAGGTAAAAATATGCTATGATGTGCAGTTGTTTAAAAAGCAAGGAGAGAGAAGAAATTCTCACTATGGACGGCTTGTTCCAAGCTTTCCAGACAAGGGTTTCTTCCAACCAACGAGAGAAAGGTAAGCGATGGCCTACTCAGTCATCCCAGGTCAAGATCCCAACATCCGAGCGGTTCGCTTCGAAACGCCAGCCAAACCGGGCTCGACGACACCTCCCAAGATGACCCCGCCCTCCTCGGGCAATGACTCCTTTCCGCGAGCAGCTGTCCAGTCGTCGATGAGGATCTATCACCCTCCGAAGCGCCGCTGGTAAATCGCCAGCTCTCCTGGTAGCGCCGCTACCACCTCAAGCTCCCGCGTGTCGCGCTGCGACCCCGGGAGTTTTGCTTTTTCACATCAAGATTGTGAGGACAGTGGATAGTTGACGGGTAATTTGAGATATTGTAATATAAACAGTCCATTTTGGACGCTAAGTTCTTCAACTGACCGAAGAAAAACGGTCAACAACCGATAGGAGCCGACATGGCCATCTCAATGCAAGAGCTCTTTACCACCCTCCAAGCTGGTGATCTCCTGATGATTCCGATGGAGTTGCCGAGTGATGGCGGAAAAAAGATCCTCACTTACGCCAGCGTGCTACGTGTCGAGGGTGAGGAGCTCTACCTCAGCTACCCGGACGAACACCGTGCTACGGCCCGGGCTTACAGGGCCTGCAATCCGTTCCGTTGGGACGCCAGGAAGAGCATCCTGGTGGACAAGGATGGCGATGTGCCGCGGTGGTACAGCATCGGCATCTGCCGTGAGCGTGGCGCCGCCGTCGATCAGGCAGCGAAGTACGCTACGGTACCACGACTCAAGGACGTGAAGCCCGAGCATGCGTTCGACAGCGCGGCTTTCAAGGACTTCCTCCACAAGGATCCACGCTGCAGCCAGCTCGACGGCATCGTGACCAATGGCGAAGCCGGCCAGGCTACCTGGCAGCTCTCGCTGGCACTTGACCTCATGGGTGTCTCCTACACCAGTGAACAGCTGGTGGGTCTCGCCTATTTCATGGAATGCTTCGAGTCGCACAACAAGATGGCTGCCATCCATGTGGTGCTTGCTGAGCGGAACGACATCGAAGCAGGCCGCGCGGCTGCCAAACCCAAGACGCACTGACCCACTACCTCCACTGCGGGAGTTCCCGCTAACCGAAAGCCGCCAGTCCACCTGCGCGGCTTTCTCATTTCATTTGACTCACCCGAGACTTTTTGACATACTCTCCCCAGCTCTTTGGAGGGCTCCAGAGACATTTTCCTCGCTCTATTCTGGACTAGTGAAGGAGTTCACATGAACCAAAAGCCGAGAATTCTTGTGTTTGCCTCGGGATCGGCAACCGGTGGCGGCTCGGGTTTTCAGAAGATGGTGGAGATGAGTCGAGGTGCCGATCCGGTGCTCGATGCCACGATCGTCGGGGTGGTGTCCCATCATGGCGGTGGTGGTGTGGCACAGAAGGCTGCTCGCCTTGGGATCCACTTCGGCCATTGGACGGGTCCCTTTACAGCGGATCAATATCAGCGTTGGGTCAAGACTTTCCAGGCCGACTATGTCATGCTTTCGGGCTGGCTCAAGAAGGTTTCGGGTCTCGAGATGGCACGGACGGTGAATATCCATCCGGGACCGCTGCCACTTACGGCTGGGCTGTACGGTCACTACGTACATGAGCGGGTACTGACTGCCTATCGGGCGGGTGAGCTCATGCACAGTGCCGTGAACATGCATTTCGTTGATGCGGAGTACGACACTGGTCCGATAGCTTTCAGCATCGAAGTGGCAATCCTTCCGGACGATACGGTGGAGACGCTGGCGGCACGGGTCAATGCCTGTGAACATGCCTGGCAGAGCCATGTGCTGAACGAAATTGCGCATGGTCGCATCTCGCTTGATGGCCGCACGGTTCACTCAGAGGAAGCTCGCTTCTCTGGTGGTTGATCGATAACTTTAGAGGTAGGAGTGGCACCATGGATGTGATCGGTTGGATGATTGCAAGCTTCATCGCGTTTCTCGTGCTCTGGTTCTTCTGGCGGCGACGCAAGATACCCGCTACCCAGTGTGGCCATCTGACCATGATTCGGGGGAGTTTCACAGCGTTCGGTGAGACATTCTCTGGCCGAGTTCCCGTTGTGCGTGGACGAACGATGTACTGCCACGCCTGTCTCGGCAAGATGTCAATCCGTTGCGCGTGGTGTGGCCGTCCGATTGTTCCAGGACATGAGGTGACGCTCTACCTCGAGCAACCCGGGGTGAAGATGCCAAGCTATGCGGTTTCCTATACCCATAAGGACACGGGTCAACGGGCGTACGTCGGCTGTCTCCACTGTGCTGAAGGAGGCTTTGGAGATGCTCAAGGGGTGTGGCTGCCACCTGGAAGGGTGGAGCGTGTCCCATCACCCCTTGAAATCGCTGTCGCGGCTATCCGGCAGGGGGCCACGATGGTGATCGCCAAGCGTGGATGATGAACAACGTTTCAATTGAAGGAGCAGCCAAGGCTGCTCCTTTTGCATTTTTTATTCCAAACTTTTTAAATAAAATCAAAAGCCGCCATGCAGGGTGCAGAGGGCGACTTTGTTTGGTAGCGCGTTGCGCTAGTAGAGAGCGTCAAGCAGTGGCTTTCCAGGCGAGGCGAGCGGAAGTATTGGCGAGGAAGATCTCGGCGTCGAGAGCAACGAGACGGATCAGACGATCTTTGATTTGGGCGGTGCCCAGAGCAGTGCCGAGAGCAATGTCATGGACCGAACAGCCCTGGATGTCTTTCTGAGAAATCTCGATGACCTCGCTCACCGCATCCACCACCACGCCTGCGCGATAGCGTTGGTCGCGCGACTGAACCATGACGGTCACGGTAAAGGCATTGTATGCAGGATCCCTCACACCAAGCTTGATGCGGAGATCGATGAGGGGAACGATATCTCCCCGCAGCATGATGGTGCCGAGGAAGTAGGGGAGACCGACTCCTTCTTGCTGGCCAGGCTCAGTCGGTTGTTCGAAAGAGCGGATCTCTTGGACACGCAGGATATTGATGCCGAACTCGTCTGCGCCAATGCGGAACGTGAGGTATTCGTTCAGTCCACCAGCGAAGTAGTTGATGAGGCGTTCGGCCTCTTCACGCTCAGCTTGCGGTAGAGAACAGTAGGCCGTTTCCCAGGTCACGTATTCTTCGAGGGTGACATGACGCGAATCCTTGGCACGCTGGACCCGCTCTGGCTCGATCCGCATCATGAAAAGCTGAGAAGTAAAGATGGCAAAAGCGATGGCATTGCCACGGCGGATGTCGTCGATGGCCATGCGAACTTCGTTTTCCAGAGGTTGCTGCTCGGTCTGGTCATGGAGGGCCATGGGATCTCCCCTTGTTAAATGGCTCTTCGCAGGGAAATCCTACGAATGATGAATATACAATATTATTTTTATTAAGTCAATACGTTAGATTGATCTATCTTAAGCCGCGGATAATTCACCTCCCAGGAGTTCTTAGGCATATCAAAAGCCGCCATGTAGGGTGCAGAGGGCGGCTTTACTTCGGGGTCCGAAGTTCTGGGAGGGCCTCGTTCATTTGAGGTGATGAGGTAGGAGTAGTTATCTCACCTTCCTGACGGAGCTCTTTTCTTTCAAATTCTCGAAGAAGATTGAATCCTACAACGAGGATGGTCAGGATGATAAGCAAACAACCGGTGAGGTAAGAGAGGAGTCGCAAGATGAGGATGCTCATGGCTATGGTCTCCCTATGGATTTTCCCAAGAAAGAACAACACGGTGGTATACCATAGAGAGGGGAAACTAGCAAGGATTCTGGGTGTTTTTGGCTTGATTTTTCCTTTTCCTCGAGCTAAACTACCACGAAGTTCTTTTGAGGTTTTGCGGCCAGCATATATGGAGGTGACTCATGAGCTCTCACCAACGGACGCTACAAGGGCGCCATCAAATCATCCATGGATCGTCTCAGTGGATGCCGGAGATGGCCTTCGTCATTCGGATTGACGAGAAACGACTTGTGCTACGTGTGAATATCGAATCCACTACCCCTCCTCATGGCGCTGTCGTGCGTATGTTCTTGGGGCGGGTGGTGGCCGATAATTTGCACTATCCCGGAATCTCTGTGTATGGCTCCTACGACTTGTGCTTTTCCCAGCCCAACTGGCTCGTTTTGGAACAGCACTGATCTGATTTCTCCAATCGTTGGTTATTTCAGTAAGATTGCTACCGGTTGGTGGTAGAAATGATTCTTTGAGGAGATATGTCGTGCGGATTACTTATGAATGGCGGGTATTTCGGGGCCATCGAGTCATCGATCGTGGAGCTGATACTGCTTCGGGCGTCTATAGCACCTTGCAGGTGTATGGGTACTACTGGCTAGTGCCATTCCTTGTCTCTTTGGAGCGTGCGCAGTCTCTCGACGTAGGACATCCCAAGGGAATACCTTGGCGCTTTGTCATCCGACTCGACTATCGTGATGCCAAGCGAGGAAACTCGCGACTGCGATCGGTTCGTCTCATCATCTTGCCACAGCTGAATCGCTTCCAGATACCATCAATCGAGCTTTGGCCCGAACTCGAGCTCAAGCCAAAACTAACGCTTCCGGTACTGACCGAGTATCTGCGAGTCTATCAGCCGCATTGAGTGGGAAACAATTTCTGAACAGCCTCTGGATCTAGAAGGGATCTGGGGGCGTTTTATTTTGGAGGAATCCCCTGGGTTTGCTTTACTATAAAAAATAGAGCAAAATAGTAAAGTAATTTATCTCAATTTTTCTTATGTCACAATTACCAAAGAAGGCACTCGTGCTCGGGGTGCTGGGAATAGCAGCGTTGGTCGCCGTGGTCAAATTTGTTTTACCAATGGAAAAGGAGAAGGATATGACCCCAACTGATACGGGCAAAAATCCTGAACCAAAACCAATGACAGAAAAAACGACTACAGCACCAGTGGTACCAGCAGCCAAGGACGTAGCGATCAAAACTTCCTATGCTAGTCCAGCAGGGACAGATGAGGTTGGTTTTACGCTTTCGGTTGATGCTATGGGGACGATTATCGGAGCGAAGACGGATGTTTTGACAGCTCATCCTATTTCCAAAAAGCGACAAGAGGCTTTTGCTGACGGACTGCTCCCGGTGGTAAAAGGAAAAAACTCTCTGAACTTTCCTCGATTGATAAAGTTGGAGGGTCTTCACTTACCACCAAGGCATTCAATGATTCTTTGGATGAACTCAAGGCGCAGCTCTAAGAGAGAAGCGTGTTTGAGACAACGAAAGGAGTTGGCTCTTGGCCAACTCTTTTTGTTTGGCTGATTGCTGGTGTCGGGGGTATACTGGAAAGAGAATAAATACAAAAACACTATGCGAGGTATCCCTCGATCTATTGTCGCTGTTGCGACGGTTATTGTTTTGACTGGGGCCGTGTTCTACTTTTACGCTGAGCGACTCTGGTATGATTTCTTTCCGGTGGCTGAGGCACCTGTGTTGCCGCTCACTCCTGTGGCTCCAACGAGGCAGCCTCATGAGGTAAGTGCTGAGGTAACGTATGATGTTCCCGAGGCAAGTATTGAACATCATGTACGGTTTACGCTCCTTCTTGATGCTAATGAAGCTATTACAGGAGTAAGGATGGTAGAGCTCCCTAAGGAGGAATCATCAGAAAAACAAACAGAGTTTGCAAATAATCTGACAGTGATGATTAAAGGTAAAAAACTGGCTGAGTTACATCAGGTTGATAAGGTTGGGAAATCAACCCTTACAACGGATGCCTTCAATAGCGTGATTGATGAACTCAAAGCTGGACGATAGCGACGCATGCAATCTTTTTCTTTTGAGAGCCTAGGAACTCACTGGTCTATTGATATTGATGAGGACATGCTCCGTGACGATACGAGTGCGGAGGTGTTATCCTTTCTCCAAGATTTTGAAAGGCGTTTTTCTCGTTTTCGTCTGGAGTCCGAAGTAAATGCTTGGCGGCAAGCTTCACCTGGGAAATATGCTCTCTCCCCTGATCTGAAGACACTTTTGGCACGAGCTGAAAAATTACGAGAGCTAACAGAGGGGAGGTACGACCCGGCAGTAGCTGGACTACTAGAAAGGGCTGGCTACGGAGCGAAACTTCCCAATAATTCCTCTGAAACTCCAGAGCAGTTTATTCTGCCAAAGTGGCAGCTTGAAGGAGGGTCTATTGTTATTGATGGGCCACTCATTTTTGATTTGGGTGGGATGGGTAAGGGATATGCTATTGATGCGGTAGCTAAACTTTTGAAGGAGAGAGGATATCGTTATTTTCTTGTGGAGGGCGGAGGGGATATGTACGGTACCACCAAACGTGATGGGAAACCTTGGCAGATAGCTATTGAGTACCCCGGGCAGCCTGATACAGCTCTCGGGAGTGTAGATCTTGATCATAGTGGGCTAGCAGTATCAGATCGTTTTCGGCGGCGTTTTGGTCGCTGGCATCATGTGGTGGATCCTTTTACCAAACAAGCAGTTGATCTTATTGACGGTTGTGCAGCTTTGGCTCCTTCAGCCTGGGATGCTGATTCATTAACGGCAGGTATTTTTCTTGGAAAGAGAGAGAGTTACGCGCATTTGGCCAAAGCCTTTGCGGGGGAATATCTCGTTACTCTTCCTGGGGGGTATTTGGAGCGGAGTCCTCATTGGCCAGGGATTCTCTTTGTGGAATCTTAAGGAGGATCTCTTTGAGTAGCACACGCTCTGGAGCGTGTTTTTTTGTGATTATTTGACAGATAATTTTATATGAAAGTATAATTCATTATGAAATATGAGTAAACAATAAAAACTATGGAACTGCTCACTCAAAAACAGAAGATTGTGCTTCAGGCTATCAAACAATTTTTTACAGAGCATGGCGAGATGCCGACAGTGCGTGAAATCAAAGAAGAGAGTGGAAAACTTGGTCTTAAACTCAAGAGTTTGCGGAGTTTTTTTCTCTATCTCAACGCCCTTGAGGAGAAAGGGTATATCGAGCGGACGAGTGAGGATCGAGGGATACTCCTCAAAGGGGTAAGTCAAGATAATTTTATTCAAGTGCCTGTCTTTGGGGCGGCGAGTGCTGGGGCGGCTGTAATGTTTGCGGACCAGTACATAGAAGGATATTTGCGTGTATCCAAACGACTCGTGAAAGACAAGAATGTTTTTGCAGTGCAGGTCTCCGGTACCTCGATGAATCGTGCCAAAGTAAACGGCAAGACTATCCAAAATGGAGATTTTGTTTTGGTGGATGCTGATGTAAAGGAGTACAAAAATGGTGATCGAGTTCTGGTAGCTATCGATGGGCTTGCTACCGTCAAAACGTATCGATCATTTGATGGGAGAACCATTGCGCTCCTTCCTGAGTCGGATGATAGACGTCATCAGCCCATTTTTCTTACTGCGGAGGATAATTTCGTTATCAATGGCAGAGTGGTTGATGTTCTTAAAATGCCGAGGGGATAAGAATTGATCAATATAGCCGAGAAGATGGGGTGGTTTTGGGATTGGTGTATACTGGATGAGTAAAATCTTTAATCTTTTTTATGAATGAGCTTCAAGCAAAGATGCTCAAGTCTTTGGCTCTCGCAGTCATTGCTTTGGCAGCGGTGGGGTATGCGTATACGTACTCGCGTGAGATCAATCGACAGTATCCAGCCCGGACTTTTTCCGTGGATGGATCAGCAGAGATTGATGTAGTGCCTGATGTAGCCGTTTTTTCGGTGACTGTTTTGAGTGAAGGTGATAAGAATATTGCCAATATCCAGAAGGTGAATAGTGAGAAGATGAATGCCATTACGGAGTTTGCGAAGGAGCAAGGTATAAAGGAGAGAGACCTCAAGACTCTCCAATATAACCTCAATCCTCGCTACGGGAGTTCAATTTGTACCCCAGCTGGGTATTGTCCTCCTGCGACTATCGAGGGATACACACTCACTCAATCACTTGAGATAAAGGTACGAGACACAGAAATGCTAAGTAATCTCCTCTCAGGAGTGGTTGAAAAAGGGGCAAATACTGTCTCAGATGTACGCTTTGTGCTTGATGATGACACCGAGGCTAAGAATGAAGCTCGTGAAGAAGCTATTGCCAAGGCTAAGGATAAGGCTAAAGCTATTGCTAAAGCTGCCGGGTTTCGCCTAGGGGAGCTTATTACTCTTTATGAGTCATCTGATATCGCTCCTATGCCTTACTATGATGCTATGGGTGGTGGAGCTGCTATGGAGCTTTCTGCTAAGGCAGCCCCGAGTATTCAGCCTGGTACCCAGCCAACTAAGGTTACGGTAACTCTCACCTACGAAGTGAAGCGATAGGGCTGATTTACGTAAAAAGAGGAGCTAATGTAAGTTAGCTCCTCTTTTGTTTGGGAGGTTATCTTCTTGACAAAAAACTGTTTTTTCTCAGAAAAAACTTTATAATGAAGACGTAAAATTGATGGTTCTTTGATAGAGCGGCTCGTGGTCGATAGCTGCTTTTTTTGTTCTCTTATTTAAAAATATTTTATGAAAACATTTCTTACTCTCTTAGGAATAGTGTTCGTTGCCATCGGGCTACTTGGCTTTATCAGTGACCCTGTGCTCGGAATTTTTGCAGTAGATACCATGCATAATGTGGTGCATATTTTTTCTGGAGTGATGGCTCTCGCCGCGGTCGGAGCCGGAAAGGATATGATGCGACTTTATGCTCGAATTTTCGGGCTCGTTTATGGATTGGTAGGGGTTATAGGATTTGTTATGCCGGGCGATATGGTGCTGGGATTTTTTGAGGCTAATTTGGCCGATGATCTTCTTCATGTAGCTTTGGCTGCTCTGCTGCTGTATTTCGGCTTTGTTCAAAAAGAAGCTGAGACCGACCCGTTAGCTTAGCTGGATAAAAAGCGAAATACGCCAGGTTGCCTCCTGGGAAAGATTGAAGAGGGAATGGCCCTCTCGGTGAGTGTTATTCTCTTTTATTCAAAAAAATGTACAATGGGAGACATGTTGGTTTAACAACTGACGAGAATCTTCCAACCTTTTCTGGGGGTCAAAAATGGAGACTGTGATTTCTAGCTGGTTCGGCGATTGGCTCATAACTGGCCTTTCGGGGGCAGCGTGGTGGCAAATCATCGCTTACACGCTTACAACGACTCATATCACCATTGCGGCGGTAACGATATTCCTCCACCGTGCTCAGGCACACCGTGCACTCGAACTGGGGCCGGTACCGTCACATTTCTTCCGGTTCTGGCTCTGGCTTATGACGGGAATGGTGACCAAGTGGTGGGTAGCTATCCACCGCAAGCATCACGCCAAGTGCGAAACCATTGATGATCCGCACAGTCCTCAGACGCGGGGTCTCAGAACAGTGCTCCTCCAGGGGAGTGAACTCTACCGTGCCGAAGCCAAGGTGCAAGAGACACTCGCGAAGTACGGCCACAACACACCAGACGACTGGATCGAACGCAACCTGTACAGTCGTTTCATCTGGCAGGGGGTTGGGCTGATGCTCATGGCGGATCTCCTCCTCTTTGGAGCCATCGGTGCCACTGTTTGGGCAGTGCAGATGCTCTGGATTCCAGTGACGGCAGCCGGCATCATTAATGGCCTTGGTCATTACTGGGGTTATCGCAACTTCGAGACCAGAAAGCCGGATGCTTCCACCAATATCTTCCCATGGGGAGTAATCATTGGCGGAGAAGAGCTTCACAATAATCACCATGCCTATCCAACGTCAGCTCGGCTCTCTGCTCATTGGTACGAGTTTGATATCGGGTGGCTTTATATCCGGCTACTTCAGCTGGTTGGCCAAGCCCGTGTCAAACACGAGATTCCGCGGCTCTGGGTGGATCATCAGGCAAATCCTTGTACGACGGAGGCTCTGCAGGCGATCCAGCGAGCCAATCTCCACGTGATGGCGAGGTTTAATCGATTGATGCGGCGATGGAAGGAGCTTCCAGAAGACGTAGAGCGATTGCAATTTCGGCTGATGGCGCTTTGGCAATCGAATGAAGACAAGGAACGACTCCTGGAGTTGTTCCGGGAGTGGTGCCGTGATGCCGAGCGCATCCCAAGACTTCGTCAGTTTGCGTGGCGACTAGCTCGGTCTCGGCTCAAGTCTTGATCGAAGGAGTCTGAAAAGAGGGTGGAGCGATCTATGTATCGCTTCACCCCTTTGTTTTTATACTGCTGTCGTTGCCATTGGCACTTCGATGAGGAGGATTCGGCTTTTAGCTTTGGTAGTAAAGATTATTTTTTCTGTTTCAGTAATACCGATTGCATCACGCCTTCCGAGAGTTTGATCGTTTATGCTGATATTTCCCTCAATAACCATGAGATATGCACCATTTTTTTGGTTGGAGAGGGTATAGGTAGCATCTTGCTCTACATCGAGACTACGAAGAGAGAGAAAAGCATCCTGATGAATCATAAGCGAGTTGTCGCGACCATCAGGCGAAACAAGAAGTTGCCACTCTTCTTTTTCTTTCTCCTGATCAAAAGTCTTTTCATCGTAACAAGCTGGTATGCCGAGGTCGCGGGTCTCAATCCAGATCTGAAACAGGGAGAGAGGCTCAGTTTGGGAAGCATTGAATTCAGAATGGGATACGAAACTCCCGGCCGACATGACTTGGACCGATCCAGCGGGAGTGACTCCATGAGCACCGGTATTATCCTGATGCTCCACAGCGCCAGAGAGAGGGATGGTGATGATTTCCATAT
>CAYNMD010000022.1:0-14329 GCA_964398485.1 uncultured Bdellovibrionales bacterium
GAACTCTTGCTAAAAAAGACGAAGTCTATATTGAAAAGACTGAGATTAAGGATAATCGCATGGCGGGTACCTTTTCAGAGCGACGGAGTGTGATTGTTTTGAATTCAGATATTGTAAGAAATGGCGATGGGTTTGACTTTACGGGAGGGGTGAAGGCCTGGGTGAAGGATGTTCGCATCAATGATAATCGAGGGAGCGGTCTCAAGCTTGTTCTTGATGGGGCATCATTTTGGGGTCGAGATCTTTCTATTCGGAGAAATGGCCGAGAAGGGGTAGAGGTAAATGCCTATGGAGGGACCGGAAAAATTGGATTTAAGGAAACAGCCTTGGTGAACAATGGTCGCTACGGTATTGCCAAAATTGTTCGAGGCAAAGGCGGTGAGACTGTTCTTGCGAATGTTTTTCTCGAAAAGTCGCGGATTGAAGGTAATAAATCAGGGAGTATCTCCCGTCCTCTGTGGGTAGGCAATTAGGGTGTTTTAACTGGAATTTCGACAAAATATGTCTCAAATAAGCCATAATTTAGCTTATTTAAGCCATTTTATCCTATTGACAGAATGTGATATTTTTGCTAATATTTACAGTTAATTCTTGATGTGGCCCTACCCTATGAAAATTGCTTTCATCGGACAAAAAGGGATTCCCGCTCTCTCTGGTGGCGTTGAAAAACACGTTGAACATTTGGCGGTTCATCTCCGTCAGCTTGGCCATGAGGTAACAGTCTATACTCGCCCTTGGTACACCTCTCGGGAGAAACATTCTTGGCAGGGAGTACGTCTTATTTCATTACCTTCTCTCCATACGAAGCATTGGGACGCCTTGTCGCATACTTTTTTAGCTACTGTCCATGCACTTTTTCAGGATTACGATGTGATTCATTATCAATCAATTGGTCCATCAATTCTTGCTATTATTCCTCGCATTCTCAAGCCAAAAACGAGGGTTATTGCTACTTTTCATAGCCGAGATTACTTCCATAAGAAATGGAATGCTTTTGCTCAGCTTTGTCTCAAGGCGGCTGAATTTTTCACCTGTCACATTCCAGAACGGACCATCGCGGTGAGCGAATACCTAGCTGGTTATGCCAAGCATTTTTATGGTTGCAATGCTATTGCTATTCCTAATGGAGCCGAAGTAGAGCCGGTGTACCGTCAAGATGTTTTGAATGAATATGGCGTCCGAGCAGGTCAATATTTTCTCTCGGTATCGCGTCTTGTGGCACATAAGGGTATTCATTACCTCATCAAGGCTTTTATTGAACTAGAGAATACGAATAAACTGCCCAATAACTACAAATTGGTTATTGTCGGTACTCATACAGACACGAAAGAGACTAAGGAGTACGAGGAATACCTCAAGGTAATGGCAGCTGATCGTCCGAATATTATCTTTACAGGCGAGCTTTCTGGTGAGCCGCTCATGACGCTGTTTACCCAGGCAGGTATTTTCGTCCAACCTTCAGAAGACGAGGGTCTTTCTGTAGCATTGCTTGAGGCTATGGCCTTTGGCTTGCCAGTGGTGGTATCAAGTATTCCAGCCAATGTGGAATTGGCTCGAGGTGGAGCTGGTGCTATCTTCGAAAATAAGAGTGTGGAATCTCTCAAACAAGAACTGGCGTATTACGTGAACCGTCCTGATGAAGCTGAGAAACTTGGCCAAGTAGCCAAGGAGCGTATCGAGACTCACTACAGTTGGGAAGCGATTGCTCAGAAGACACTTGAGGTGTATACCGATGCTATTGCTGAGTACGAGGCTCAGTATCATTACTCATCCAAACATGTTGCGTAATTTCTTTTCTCCTTATTACTGGGTGACTCTTTTGGCCCTGAGTATAGCCTCAGGACTCTTCCTTTTGGAATCATTTCGCGGCACTCTCACGGAAACAACCATGATTATCTTGCCCAAGACTGAGATGGCAGTGGTTGCCCCAGGTAATGCAGCTGCTCTTTTTACTTCTTCTGCTTTCCAGCGAGGAGTGCAGTCAAGCTGGGAGGAAAAGTATGGCAAAGAAGCTAGTCTTGTATCCTGGCAAACATCCTCTTCCCTTACACTGGTTCCGGGCTCGAGCGCTCTTCTTTTGGTGGTGCCCAGTGAGACTCGTTCTCAGGGAGAAGCACTCAGCCGATTGATGCTTAAAACACTGACTGATTCGCTGAGTCATTGGTACAACATGGCTACCGAGATTGATTTTCGGATTATTGATGGACCACAGGCTTCACAGCGTATCACGAGCTTGCCACTGTTTCTTTTTTCAAGTCTGGCACTAGCACTGGCGGTGACTACAGCCTTTTTTCTCCTTTTGTCGGTACTTGAATATTGGCTCAGTAAAAAAACAGTATCAACACGTGCGGCCGATTATCATATTTCGCCGGAAACTTTTCGGCCAAGTGCAACTGTGCCAGCATATTGGTCACCTGAGTATCAGGGCAAAGAGACTCAGGGGGATGATCAACCCAGTACTGATGTCTCGGAAAATTCTCTTAGAGCAGAAGAGGTTCAGAATATGGTTATTCAGAATACTTACCAGCCAGTACCAATGGCGGTAGAGTCTGTTTTTCAGGAAGAAGTCACGGAGAATGATAGTGATGAAGAATTTTTGGAGGAATCAAATAATACCGCAGTTCTTCGAGCTCAGGCTACTGGCAAGGCGCCAGACAATCTTCCTATTATTGACGAGCTTTCACCGCTTGAGCGAGCTCAAGCAGGATTATTAAAGGCTGATATTGACGCTCTTGCTGAAGCACAATCTCTCCAAGCTGAAGCCGAGCTCCAGGCTTCAGCGTCATCAGAAAATATTCAGGCGAATACCGCTGAACCGACCCAAGAAGACTATAAACGTCGACTCAACGAACTCTTGACTGGTCGAATGTAAATTTTTTGTTTCCTGTTTTGCTCTTTTGAGGGATACTAGAGTAAATGAAGCTTTTAGCGAGAAGTCTTGAGCTATGACATGGAAATTCTGGATAAGTTTTATCTTGGCCTCCACGCTCTTTCTAGGAGCATGGTATTTTTATTGGGCTACTCGATCGAATAACCTTGATTCACTGACTGACCTTTCGAATATCCTGCCTTTTTCAGACGAATTTCAGGGTGATATTGCTACGGTAGTAAAGATTGCTCAGGCTTTTTATGACACGCAAGGCGAGGAAAAAGTTTTTTTGGTACTGTTTCAAAACAATATGGAGCTCCGTCCAGGAGGTGGTTTTATTGGATCCTTTGGTATTCTCAAAGTAAAAGATGGAGCAGTGACAGACTTTACTTCGCATGACGTGATAAATTTTGATGGTCGTATTCCGGACACGGTGCCAGCACCCTATCCAATGAAAGAAACTCTGGGAGTAAAGAGTTTGAAGCTTCGAGATTCTAACGTATCACCGGATTGGTCAGTCAATGCAGAGGCGGCTGAAAACTTCTATCATCTTGGTGATGGCAAGGAAGAATTTGACGGCGTCATTGGTATCACTACCAACGTCCTCTCCTCATTTCTTTCAGTTACTGGCCCAGTAGCGGTGCCGGGCTATCCTGGAGAGTACGATGCTGAAACAGGGGTACTTGACCTCGAATATCAGGTGGAACAAGCTTTCTACAAACAAGGTATTAGCCGAGGAGATCGCAAAGCTGTCATGCAAGAATTAGGAGATATTATTTTAGCTAAGGTAAAAGAACTTTCCTGGCCAAAAAAATATGAACTTTTTAAAGTGGTTTTGGACGATCTTCACAAAAAAGATATCCAGATCATGTTTAAGGATGAAGAACTTCAGTCTCTTGTAAAACAATCTGGCTGGAGTGGAGAGATTGATCGGGAGTGGAAGGGTGACTATCTCATGCTGGTAGACTCTAATCTCAATGCTCTCAAATCAGATTTTCGCATCCGTCGGTCGATAGACTATACGGTTGATTTGCGTTCTTCTCCTCCTCAAGCAAAGTTGGTTGTTACGTATGAACATACGGCCAAAGAGAAGGATTATATGACGCGTGATTATCAGGCATTTAGTCGCATCTATGTTCCCGATGGAAGCTGGCTTGAAAATGTGATGGGACCCTTTAAACCGGCTGTCTTTGGAAATGAGCTTGGAAAGAAATATTTTGGTGCGCTGGTCCACGTTCCCCTCGGCACAACGAAACAGATAGTGTGGAATTACCATCTTCCAGAGCGATCAAAAGAAAATTATGATCTTCGGATTGAAAAACAGGCCGGAGTGAATGATGTTCCAGTTACGGTGACGGTGATGAAGCCGGAAGGGGAGTCATTCTATAAAGTTACTCTCAATCGACCCTTTATCCTCTCGCAGGCTGAGTTGTCTCCAAAGGAGTGATGGCTCAGTGTGAGAAGAGAGGGAGGCGTTGCCTGTGCCCCAACCCTCTTTCTCTTCTCATACGAAAAGTGTAGGGGGAAGCATGCTATAATCGATTCGGTTTTCATGAGGCTTGGTGGTTTTTTATCTTTGTGAAAAGCTCTGATTTTTTGATACGGGAGTCCTATGCGTTTTGATATCATCTCACTTTTTCCAGAGAGTCTAAAGAGTTACAGTGAAACTTCAATTCTTGGACGCGCTCAGGCTGATGGGAAAATTGAAATTCAGTTCCACCAACTTCGAGATTGGGCCACGGACAAACACAAAACCACTGATGATACCCCCTATGGGGGAGGGGCAGGCATGGTAATGAAAGTGGAGCCGTTTCATCATTGTTTGGAGACACTTCGATCACCTGAAACAGAAAGTAAATATCCTGACACAAGAGTAATTCTGCTTTCGGCAAAAGGAAAACGATTTACTCAAGCAGATGCCAAAAGATTGTTGCAATATGATCGTCTTATTTTCCTCTGTGGTCGCTATGAAGGAGTGGACGAGAGAGTGGCTATTCATTTAGCTGATGAAGAGCTTTCTATTGGTGATTTTGTTTTGACAGGAGGCGAACTTCCAGCGATGGTGGTAGTCGATGCAGTGTCCCGACTATTGCCTGGAGTTCTCGGTAACGCAATGAGTGCAGTGACAGAGTCGTTTAGTGATGGAGTGTCACGTGAACACCCACAGTATACGAAACCAGAGATTTACAATGATTGGGAAGTCCCACCGATTCTTCTTTCTGGGAATCATGCCGCTATTGAAGCATGGCGCCAGAAACATGCCACTGAAACAAAGAAGGTGGAATAGGTTTCTTTTTATGGTAACAAAACAAAAATTATGGAGAGCTGGAGGAGAGAGTGATCGCGTCTTGAAGACGATCCTCTTTCTGCTTTTGGGAGTTGGTCTTATGACTATAGCTTCAGCTGGTGTGTCCTATGGCAATGTTCGTTTTGGCGATCCTTACTACTTTTTTAAGGAGCAGCTCATCGGTCTTGCTGTAGGAACAATTCTTTTGCTCATTCTTGAGCGTATCCCGTATACGTTATGGCGGAGGTTTGTCTTGCCAATATTTCTTACAGCACTTGGTTTATTGATACTGGTGTTTATCCCAGGTTTTGGAACGACGGTGTATGGAGCGGCTCGTTGGGTGGATCTTGGACCTATTTCTTTCCAACCGTCAGAAGTCATGAAGCTCTCAATTATTCTCTACCTGGCTGCCTGGCTTTCAAGACGAGGAGAAAGGCAAGCTAAGGATTTTTACGAGGGGTTTCTTCCCTTTCTCATGATTTTGCTAGTGGTTGGTTTTTTGATTATCAAACAACCTGATACAGGAACGCTAGGTCTTATTTTTTGTATCTCGCTCTCTATCTTTTTCGTTTCTGGGGCAAGCCTTTCTCACTTATTAGGCTTGGTTTTTGGGGCATTAGCATTTCTCGCTCTTCTTATCAAAATGGCACCTTACCGAATGCAGCGCTTCCTCGTTTTTCTCAATCCAGAACACGATCCTCTCGGGGCTGGTTATCAGATGACTCAAGCCCTCCTTGCTATCGGCATTGGTGGTTGGTTTGGGGCAGGGCTTGGTCATAGTCGTCAAAAATTTAATTATCTCCCTGAACCAGTGACGGATTCTATTTTTGCAGTACTTGCTGAAGAAACGGGACTTGTTGGAGTAACCGTTGTTTTACTGCTTTTCTGCGCATTTCTTTGGCGTGGTATTACAATTGCCAAGTATGCACCAGATATGTTTGGAAAACTACTTGCTACGGGTATTACTACATGGGTTGTTTGTCAGGCATTTATCAATATTGCTGCTATTTCAGGGCTCATTCCTCTGACCGGTATCCCACTCCCTTTTATTAGTTTTGGTGGTACCTCACTTGCTATATTGATGGCGGCGGTTGGTATCTTGCTGAACGTGTCGCGGCACTCTACACTGAAATAGGCTCCTGTGTCTTTATTCCTGTTTTATTCATTATTCTTATGGCCAAGCGCATTGTGCTTACGGGGGGGCTTTCTGGAGGACATACGTTCCCATTGATTGCTGTAGCTCGTGAAATTCGAACTCTGACCGAAGGAGAGGTTGATTTTCTCTTTATTGGTTCACATGGTCCATTTGAGAGCGAAGCCATGAAGGCAGAGGGTATACGAGCAAAGTATATTCTTACGGCCAAGTGGCGCCGGTATTTTTCGTGGTTGAATTTCCTTGATTTTTTTAAGTTCCCTCTCGCTTGCATACAGGCACTTTGGTATCTCCTCTGGTTTATGCCGGATGCTATTTTTTCCAAAGGAGGTGCAGCATCTGTGCCGATAGCTTTGGCAGCATGGGTATATCGTATCCCGGTACTTCTTCACGATTCGGATGCAGTCGCTGGAAGGGCTAATCGTTTTGTGGCTCGTTTTGCGAAACGTATTGCCATTGCCTATGAACATGCCCGGCAATTTTTTCCACCGGAAAAAGTGATGCTTACTGGTAATCCGGTGAGGGCTGAAATTTTAAGTGGCAATCCTTCTTTTGCTACGACTCTGTTTGGTTTTGATATCAGTAAACCGATTATTCTCGTGATGGGTGGAAGTTTAGGGGCAAGAGCTCTCAATCGTTTGATTTTGAAAATGCTTCCAGAACTTCTGGAAAATGGTGTTCAAGTACTCCATCTTGTCGGAAAAGAAAATACGGACGAGGTTATTCAGTTGGCAAAAGAAGGTGGAGTTACTGCTGAAACAACGACGTATCGCCCAGTTGCCTTTCTTGATGCTGAACAAATGGGAGTAGCGTATGCTGCAGCTACGATCGTAATTTCTCGTGCTGGAGCTGGCAGCATCACTGAACTTGCTGCCACCAAAAAAGCCTCTATTCTTGTGCCACTACCGACCGCAGCCAATGATGAACAGCGCCTGAATGCCTATGAGGTGGCAAGTTCAGGTGGAGCTTTGGTTATTGAGGAGGCCAATGTGGGAGAGCATATTTTCACGGCCCAAATTCTAGAACTTCTCAATGATGAGTCTCGTCGTGCGCGGATGAGCGAAGTGATTAATCGATTCTATCACCCAGAGGCTGCTCGGCTTATTGCTCAGGGGGTAGTTTCTATGTACTGATTTGCTGTATGGATCTTTTTTCATTTCGTGAAATTTATTTTATCGGTATCAAGGGGGCGGGCATGACAGCGCTGGCTGAGCTTTTGTTCCGTCAGGGTATTCGTGTTTCTGGTTCAGATACTGAAGAGATTTTTTATACCGATGCCGTGCTTCGTCGGTTGGGCATTTCTGTCTCCCAGCCCTTTTCGGCTGGACACATCCCTCTCTCTACTGAGGCTTTTATCTATTCAACTGCATATTCTCAAGAAAATAATGTCGAGCTTCGAGAGGCGCTAACAACAGGTAAGCCAGTATTGTCTTATCCTGAAGCACTTGGTCTCTTAACACAGCAAAAATTAACCCTGGCTGTTTGTGGTACTCATGGTAAAACAACCACTTCAGCTCTTCTTGCAGAAACATTGAAGGGAATCGGCAGGGATCCTTCCGCTATTGTTGGCAGTGAAATAAAGAATTGGGGAGGAGGAGCCTTGGCTGGAAAAGGACAATATTTAGTAGTGGAAGCAGATGAATATCAGGATAAACTTCGTTTCTATCACCCTTTCGCTGCTATCCTCACCAGTGTTGATTGGGATCATCCAGATTTTTTCCCCGATACTTCTTCTTACGAAGAAGTATTCAAACGTTTTGTAGCAAGGATCCCAAAACATGGAGTATTAGTCGCCTGTGGAGATGACGCCCGAGTACTTTCGGTAGCCCGGTCTGCTGTCTGTAAAGTGATTACCTATGGTTTTCATGCGGATAATGATGTGCATATTGATACTATTCGAGTGATTGATCCCGAGAGTGCTGAAGGAAAACTCGGCCTACGTCAGTCATTTACTCTATCGGTGACTGGGGAGTCTTATGGGCCATTTTCGCTTCGCTTAGCCGGGAAACATAACGCACAGAATGCTGCTGCTGCTGTTGCTCTTCTCATTCATTTAAAGTTTTCGCTTGATAACCTCAGTGAGAGTTTATCGGCTTTTTCTGGTACCAAGCGACGTTTTGAACAACTAGGTGAATTTCAAGAGGCTCTGGTTTTTGATGACTATGCCCATCATCCAGATGAAATTCGAGTGACACTCAGGGCTATCCGAGAGCTTTACCCAAAACGGAAACTTACAGTGGTGTTTCACCCTCATACTTTTTCTCGAACCAAGGCACTTCTTCCGGAGTTTGCGGAGGCGCTCAGTGAGGCTGATGTTGTCTGTCTTCTAGATATCTATGGGAGTGCCCGCGAGACTCATGGTGGCGTAAGCAGTCTTGATATTACAGAGCGAATAAACAGTATCTTTCCTGCAAAAGCTCAATATCTTCCTAACCATCAGGCGGTACTAGAATATCTTCGCGGAGCTCATCTTTCATCAACTGATTTGGTGGTAACTATGGGGGCTGGTGATGTTTGGCAGGTGGCTGAATCCCTCCTTCATTCTTCCTAAATATAAAGATATGCTTACTTTTCAGTCAGAGATTCCTCTTGCGCCGTTTACTACCTTTGGTATTGGTGGTCCTGCAGAGTATTTTGTTCAAGTGACAACACTTCCCGAACTTATTGAAGCTCTTGAGTATGCTGAAAAAAATCAGTTTCCAGTCTTTGTTTTTTCCGGAGGAAGTAATTTGCTTATTGCCGACAGGGGCATTCGGGGGCTAGTTATTCGGCTTAGCAATACGAGTGCCCGTGTACATGAACAAAAGATATTGGCTGATGCAGGGGCTGATCTTTTATCCGTAGTAACACTTGCTTCTGAATATGGATTGGCGGGTATAGAGCGATTGGCCGGTATCCCTGGGTCTTTGGGAGGTGCTATTCGTGGGAATGCGGGCGCTTTTGGTATGGAAATTGGTCAAGTGGTCAGGCGAGTGAAGTTTTATGATCGTGAACAAGAAAAAATCAGGGAGTTTTCCCAGGGTGAGTGTCAGTTTGGATATCGGACAAGTTATTTCAAAACTCATCCAGCCTACGTTATTCTTTCGGCTGAATTGCTCCTATGGCCAGGAGTGAGACATGAGCTTCAGGAAATTAATAGTGATACGATAGCTGCTCGGGAGGCGAAACACCCTCAAACAGCTCGCTGCGCTGGCTCGTTTTTTATGAATCCAGTGGTCAAGGATCAAGAATTACAGGACGAGTTTTTCAAAGACACGGGTATGCCTTCAAAAGATGGAAAACTTCCAGCTGGTTGGCTTATTGATCACGCGGGGTTGCGTGGCAAAAAAATTGGTGGAGCACAAATGAGTATTCAACATCCAAATTATCTTATCAATACTGGTACGGCAACGGCAGAGGATGTTGTTATGCTTGCTTCAATTGTAAAACAGAGAGTACGAACAGAGCTTGATGTGTTGCTTCGGGAAGAAGTGCAGTATGTTGGATTCTGAGCGGGTATTGCGACTTGTTTATCAAAGAGTACAATAAGAGTACCTTTGTCCTTGAGGAGATTCATGATGAGCAAGACAATGCTCGCGACTCCTCTTGTTTGGGGGAGTCCTAGTTCTTTGTTGCCAGCCAACGAGTTGTCTTTTCCGAATCGATCTGGTGATGTATTGGCGGGTCTAACCGATCCTCGTTATTGTGAACGGGCCCATTGTGTGTACCAGCATGTCCCAGGAAAGGGTCAATGTCGGGGCTGTTTTAATTGGGGAATATCTCCTTCAACACAAACGAGGGAGGGGTAGGATATGGCTTGGCTTTGGTGCACTTGTCAACGCTTGGTTGGGTGGAATGCCAAGATAAATGAACCTATCCTCCAGCGATGTCACCGACGGTTTTTGGGTGACCCATCATGGACCCATGGATCGTTCTGTTCTACGCTTTGCCAAGAAGAAGATTATTTTCGTCGTCAGCTTCCTGATGCGGCTTGGGAGATGCAGCCCGTAGCCGAAAATCAAGGCGGGGTGTATCAATCATCCTGTGGTAATCGACAGCTTGATGCTGATGAGGTGAAATTGCCAACCTTTGAAGGGTAGCTTGTAGGGAGGGATTATCCAGCATGGGTTCAATACAAAAACGGGGAGGAACTCTTGGTTTCACCCCGTTTCTCTATATCTAGTAAAAGAGGCTTGTATAAGCCTCTTTTACTATTGATTAATATATTGATATATGCTATAATATCATCACGTTACTAGAGTATCTTTTTCCTCAACTGAGCCATTGGCTCAACATCAGGAGAGTGTCATGGATGGAGTGTTCCATGTTGGAGAAACGTACCAGGTATCTGGCGGTCACCGGTTACGCATTGTTTCGGTGACACCTGATTCTGCGGTAGAGGATGTACTCCTTGTTCTTCAGGACGAGGATGGCGGACCCCAGGACTTCCAATTGGTGTCGGAGTTCCACCGGCGCAGTCCAGAACTGGTGACTACGGTCCACTAGCTGCAAGGCAGCAAAACTTATGAGGGAGCTGTCATTATGTGGCTCCCTCAGAACATTTTTAGAATGCTATTATGAAGGTATAAACCTTCTTTTCTTTTTTATGGAAGAAACTGATATCGTAGTTCGCTTGAAAAATATTGACCAGAAATTATCACAGGTACAGGAGTCAGTTGAGAAAACGAAGAAATATCTCTGGTGGGGATTGATTCTCCAGCTCGGGATGGTGCTTGTTCCACTGCTGCTTATCATGTTGGCGATTCCTTTTATCCTTAGTACCTTCCAGGGGGTAGTTGGGGGTGGCTTACTATAAACAAAGAAAGTGATAAAATGAGAATGTAATCCTTAATCATTTGCGTATGACACGCTATTTGGTGAAAGGGCTGGAGCTTGGTGAGAAGACAGGGGAATATATTGATAAGCGCCTGAAAAGATTGGCCAAACTCGTGGATACAGCTTCACGATTTGAGGTAGAAATTGATCGGGATAAAAAAGGAAAATTTCGGGTGGAGGTGATGGTGAAAACTCCACATAACTTGTATCGAGCCGAAGAGATATCAGAGAGTATCGAAGGATCTATTGACGTAGTGGTAGATGAGTTGGAGGGACAACTAGCCAAGAAAAAAACCAAGAATCGTGATCTCAAACGTCGCGGTCAGCGTTCGATCAAGAAAAAAGTAGTGCTTGATAAAGCTGCTCGGTTCTGAATGGTATGGAGAGGGACTCCTTTACGGAGCCTCTCTTTTTTGCTACCCTGAAATGGACTTTTATGGCTTAAAAAAAGCCTTTTCTATTGATATTTTTATGAAATTTTTCCAGAAACTGTTTGGATCTAATGAGCGCGAAATCGATAAACTGAAACCTCTCTTGCCAAAGATAACTGCTTTTGAGACGACTCTTCAGGGGCTTTCAGATGAAGCCTTGGCAGCAAAGACAGTGGAATTTCGTGATCGGCTCAAACAGGGGGCAACGGTTGATGAGCTCTTGCCAGAGGCTTTTGCAGTAGTGCGCGAGGCTGCTCGACGAGTGATCAATGAAAGGCATTATGATGTGCAAATGCTTGGTGGAATGGTACTTCACCAAGGAAAAATTGCTGAAATGAAAACTGGTGAAGGGAAAACGCTGACTTCCACGCTTCCTATTTATCTCAATGCCCTTACTGGTCAGGGGGTGCATGTTATCACAGTCAATGATTATCTTGCCAAGCGTGATGCAAGTTGGATGGGTCAGGTTTATAATTTTCTTGGTTTGTCGACTGGCTGTATTTTGGGTCAGGGGGCATCATTTCGTTATGTACCAAAAGTGGCCGATACTGATGCGGTTACTATTGAGATGGAAAATTTGGTACCCGTATCAAGGCGTGAGGCATACGCCTGTGATATTACCTATGGAACCAATAACGAGTTTGGTTTTGATTATCTGAGGGACAATATGGTAGCTCGACTTGAAGATCGGGTACAAAGAGAGCTTCATTTTGCCATTGTTGATGAGGTAGACTCTATTCTTATTGATGAAGCACGTACCCCGCTTATTATCTCGGCACCTGATACCGAATCAACGAGACTCTATGAACGGTTTGCGAGCATTATTCCGCGGCTTTCGAGTGAGACGGATTATGCAGTCGATGAAAAGATGAAAGTGGTGACGCTTACTGATGCTGGTATTGAACATGTTGAGAAAATGCTCGGTATGGGTGATATGTATGCATCGGGCAATGTCCAGTATGTGCATCACCTCGAACAATCCCTCAAAGCACATATCATTTTCAATCGCGATCGAGATTATGTTGTAAAGGATGGCGAGGTGATTATTGTCGATGACTTTACGGGTCGTCTCATGCCTGGACGTCGCTATAGTGACGGCTTGCATCAGGCGATTGAGGCCAAGGAAGGGGTTGCGGTGCAAAGAGAATCTCGTACTCTGGCGACTATTACTTTTCAAAATTATTTCAGGCTTTATGACAAGCTTTCCGGTATGACAGGAACAGCTTCGACGTCAGCTGAAGAGTTTGCCAAGGTGTATGAGATTGATGTAGTAGAAATCCCTACTCATCGAGCAATGATCCGCCTTGATACTCCAGATGTGGTCTATAAAAATGAAACTGGAAAATTTCGAGCTATAGTAAATCGAGTCAAAGAAGTTCATGCTACTGGCCAGCCAGTACTTATCGGTACTATTGCCATTGAAAAATCTGAATATCTTTCTACGCTTCTCACTCAGGCCGGTGTGCCGCATGAAGTGCTGAATGCCAAAAATCATGAGCGTGAAGCACAAATTATCAAAAATGCTGGACAGAAAGGAGCGGTAACCATTGCTACTAACATGGCTGGTCGCGGAACTGACATCAAGCTCGGTGAAGGAGTCAGGGAGCTCGGCGGACTACTTATTATTGGTACTGAGCGCCATGAAGCGCGGCGCATCGATAACCAGCTTCGGGGGCGTGCTGGTCGTCAGGGAGATCCAGGTGCTTCGCAGTTTTACGTATCTCTTCAAGATGAACTCATGCGACGTTTTGGTGGCGATAGGCTTGAGAATATCATGAACAAACTTGGTCTTCCAGAAGATGAGCCCATTGAGAATGCCCTGGTATCAAAAACAATTGAGAATGCTCAGTCAAAGATTGAAGGTTATAATTTTGATATTCGGAAACATGTTCTTGACTATGACGATGTCATGAATAAGCAGCGAGAAGTGGTATATAAGAAACGAAAAGAATGGCTCACCACGCAAGATCCCCGAGATATTACCCTTAATTTGTTTTCAGAAGAATTCGAACGGGTAGTAGGATTTCATACAGCAAGCGAAGAAGGTGAATGGCAGCTCAGGGAAATTGTGGCTGAAGCAAATAATCTTTTCCCAGAACTTTCTGATAGCGAAACTTTGGTTAGGCTGGAATCAATTCAAGATGATCGAGCGAAGACAGAACCGGAAAAGAAATTGGCTATAACCGAGTATCTTATTGGTGAAGCCAAGCGGGTTTATAGTGCCAAGGAGACACTGATTGGTCCTGAAGTGTGGAAGAATCTTCAGCGAATGCTTCTGCTTCAGTCACTCGATACTTTGTGGATGAATCATCTTGATGAGATCGATTATTTGCGTCAGGGAATTGGTCTTCGGGGATATGGTCAGCGAGACCCTCTTATCGAGTACAAGCGTGAAGCATATGATCTTTTCCAGAGTCTCATGGATACTGTACGAAAAACGTATTTGGTTTCTCTTATGAAGCTTACGCCAGCAAGTCCAACTGTTACGTCTTCGGTGCCGCGAGCACTGGAATTCCGGGGTGCTTCGGAGAATATCGAGCAATTTTCTGGGAGCGTGCAGTCGTCCAATCAGTCCCGAGGTGGATCGCTAGGTAAAGAGGTACAGGCTCCCATTCATAATGCTGAAGTGATTGGCCGTAATGATCCCTGCCCTTGTGGAAGCGGAAAGAAGTATAAAAAGTGTCATGGGAAGTAGGAGCTGAAAAATAAATTGCTTTGTGCGAAGAATAAAGCAAAACCCAGTCGAAAGACTGGGTTTTTTCTATGCCGAAAAC
>CAYNMD010000023.1:0-13191 GCA_964398485.1 uncultured Bdellovibrionales bacterium
TCCAGATTATCCACGACTTCAAGGTAGATTCCTATGTTATCTGAACCCGTTTGCCATGGGTCTAAACCCATTCGACTTGCATGCCTTATCCACGCCGCCAGCGTTCATCCTGAGCCAGGATCAAACTCTCAATAAAGATGACCGATGATTTGCTTCGTACACGACTCATCTCAGTCAATGTACAAACATCTTGCGATGCTCATCAGGTGAGACGAAAGTCCGTGAGTTAGTGACTTTTCTCTGCTCACCCAAGCAGAAAAAAATCCCCACCTGCCTTACGGCAACGACTTTCTTTCTCCTGCCGTCTTGAGAAGACGTGTCAGAAGAAGAATAGAAGAGTTATTTGGAAGATTGCTCTTCCTACCATGCATACTCCGCACGGAATATACATGGCTTAGGACTAACCACAGAAAACTGTGATTCGTTTTGACTCATTACTAACCTAATTTTTAAGGAAAACAAAAGAGAAGAAGGTTCTTCTCGATTGCTTAGGCAGTATAGGGGGTGATTTCTCCCTTGTCAAGGGTTTTTTGATAGCCCCAAAAATAGACCAAAAATTGCCCTTTTTAACCATTGACATACTACCTAAAAAAGGGTAAATTTTTGAGTTGGAATTGACCGGAAATCCGGATCAGCCAGCAATTCTCTCCCTCCTTAACAATCCTCATTCCGAGAAGAAAGAGGTTACTCCGTGCTCCAAATTTGCACCCTCGATACCTTTCGCCTCATCGTTACCGCTGCACGCCGAGGTGCTTTTGGCCCCTTTGGTGTCATCCAGGGATGCCTCGATATGGGCGATCAAGAATGTACGGCAGCCAAAGCTCTCCTCGAAGAGCTCGGGGTGTCTGATGCCGAACTCGATCAGTTCATAAGAGGCTATCAAGAGTACCAAGCTGCCAAGCGCAGCGCAACCTAAGGCGAGACGCTATGAATCCCCCATCAACACGTCGGATGGTCATTACCTCCACTCTCTTCAGTTTCCTCTACCTCGTCTTGGCCACTCTTGCTGCCGGGGCACTAGCTGAACTGATGATCCCTCACCGGATCAACGAAGGGGTAAATTTCGAGATCTTCCTGAGTCTTCGATTCGGCCTCGTGTTTGCCCTCATCATCGTCCTTGTTGGCTACTGCTTCCAGAAGAAGAGGTGGCGATCGGGTAGCCTCTTCTTTGCGCTCCCCATCATTGCCTTCGCTGTACGGTGGCATATACCGCCCATCGCCAGCACTCTTTCGCTGTGGGGCGTACTGACTTTTGCCATCTATCAAGTCAGAGCTCTGCACATTCAAAGACAATCGACCATCCCGGGAGGCCCTTCATGAAGTCTCTCTGTCACAATTTCGGAAGCGCTCTCTGGATTTGCCTGCTGGCCCTCGCTGTCTTTTTCGCACTGGTGATTGGGTTCATCAGCGCCTGCCTCGGGAGAGATTTCGGGAGCTGCGCCACCTTTGGCATCGGCATTGTGATCTACGGCGCCCTGCTCATTACCATCGGAATTCTCGCTCTCTGGAAGCTCGAATCACCGAATCGTCCGGGTGAGTGACCACTACGCGTCTTGAGGAAATCTTTCCTTGGGGCGCGTTTGTTTTTTCTATTTCTTATTGACACTCAACAAATCGAGATCCATAGCAAAGA
The DNA here is from genome assembly GCA_964398485.1 of uncultured Bdellovibrionales bacterium. Lineage (GTDB taxonomy): Bacteria > Patescibacteriota > Minisyncoccia > Moranbacterales > UBA1568 > SSEF01. The sequence continues at coordinate 1,634 of CAYNMD010000023.1, forward strand.
CAAGTTGTTTACCAATTTGTTTTGGTAAAGCGGTGAGAGTCTCCCGTTCGAGACTCATCATGTATCGAGGAGATTTGCATGTCTTTGAGTTTGACTTCCCTGCGATCCATGGGACACGACGTTGTCCATGGCATCAGGCGTCTCCTCGAGGCGCTGCAATTCGAGAATGACCCTTTAGCCGCCGAGCATTTCGCTCTTCTGTCAGCCATCGAACAACTGCGTCGCGGTATCCCAGTAGATCAGTTTGGCTATTCCTACCTGAAGAGACTCGTGGAAGCCTCTCCTACAGCACGCCAAGCTGCCATGGCAGAAGCCAACTGCACTCCGGCCGAACTGGAGCAATGGCAACGTCAGCAAGGCCACCTTCCTCATCACTCAGGAGAGACTCATGCCACACCCTCTGCGTCATGAACCAGTACTCCTCAGAGCCATCCTCACATCAGCTGGGGTGTGCACCAGTTCACTGATCGCTGTTCTGAGTGAGGCTGCAAACTCGAGTTGCCGAGACTCCTGGTTTGGACCAGGTTGCATTGCCTGGTATATCGGCATCATCCTCACACTCCCGATCGCCGGTGCTCTCTTCTGGCATGGGATGACACGAGATGACCGCGATGAGCTCGTCAAGAGGTTCTGGCTGACTCCTCCTTGGTGTTCAGCACTCCTTGCGGGGCTCGCCATCGGTTGTGCCTTTCTTGCTTGGTCTACCTTCTGGGCCATCCGCGTCAACTGTCCGCCCTCCCGGTGGGGATTTGACTGCAGTAGTCACTCGGTAGGAGTGATCATGCTCACGTTCATTTCCATTGGCTGTGGATTCCTCGCTGTCCGTCGGCTGCTCGTCCGTCAACCGAAGAGTAATCAGGTCGCCCTCCTCCCAACCCAATACTGAGGCGGCGGCATCATGGAACACACTCTTTGGATACCTCTCGCAGCGCTTGCGATTGGCCTGGTATTCCGTTGGATCTGGTGCTGGCTCAGTAAGCGGCTGCAACAGATGGACGAGGGATCACCTGCTATGCACTACCACATGTGGTAAATGCCTACCAACACCTCTCGTGTCCACACGCACCAAGCAAAAAGCTCTGGTGCGTGTTTCATTTTCTCTCGATTACCTCAAACGAGTATTGATTATGAAAAGAGAAAGAATAGGAACAATCAGCCAAAACATGAGAGCAAACGGTGAGGCAATATAGCTGTAGAGATTAGGACTCACCCAGTCGAGTACTAATGATTTGGGCAAGAAACTAAAAATAGTTGAAATCACCGAGCCAGTCACGAGAAAGGAGGTTACAAAAAAGCGCCAGAAGAAATCCGTCCCTGCACTGGTGATGTGTATATCAAATAATCGTTCATCAAACATAGTCAGAACGACCAACAGGATGAGAAAAAGCCCTGCCTTAGCATACACGCTGAAAGCAAACCATTCGTCCGGGACAATACCTACCAAAGCTACTGCTATATAAACATTGATCAAAATATTCACGAGCTTCCAGCGACCAAAAACAAACCCCGAAAGAAGGGAGACGCCGATAAAGAGGAGAATGAGAGAAAGATCGCCGGCTATTGTAGATGGAATAAAAGCATTCAGTCGTTCAAGCATAGACACGAAAAAACTGTAAAAAATAACCAGTCCACCACTAGCCCCAGTCTAGCACCAAAAAATAGCGAGAAAAAGCACCCCCATTCTCGCTTGTTCCCCCTCTGCTTATGTGCTAGCGTAACAGCATGATCCTCTCTCGAAACCGGTCTTGGATTTTTCTTTTTTTTGTGGTCCTATTTGGAATCACCGCCTCAACGGTGCTCTTTTTTGCGTTTGGCTATCGCTATAGCTTTGAGCGAGGAATATTTATCTATTCTGGATCCGTAACGATCAAAACAATCCCCGAAACCGTCTCCATCGAAATTGATGGTGAGTCCATCCCCAAAAAAAGACTTGGGCTTCTCAATAATTCTGTCCATATCACTGGGCTCATGCCGGGTGAACATACACTCAAACTAACTGCTCCCGATCATGCCGCTTGGGAAAAGCAGGTCGTTATTGAAAGCGGTATTTCTCGTGAGTTTTGGAATATTATCCTCCCACGCACAGACTATCCACTCACTCCTCTATCAGCGTCAGAGCACGTAGTCAAAATTTTTCCCCATCCATCCAATGACAACAGTTTTGTCTTCGTTAAAGAGCTGTCCCAAGAAACAAGCCTCGTCTTTTTTGACTACACTCGAGGTGAAAGTCGACAGGTCTTTTCTCTCCAAAATAGTCAGTACGATCCAAACACCACCGAAAACCTGGAATGGTCCTGGTTTGAAGATGGCCGCTATGTCATCCTTCCTCTTACCCATGAAGGCACACTTAAACATTTCATTATAGACACGAGCGATGGAAGTTTTTTCTCCCTTGAAGAACGCTTCACCATAAATAATATTCGTACCGTTCGCTGGAATACAGAAAATACTAAAGAATTACTTTTCCTATCAGGCACCACTCTGTATCAATTTTCCCTCGAAGAAACACTCCCACCACAAGCTATCAATGAGGAGGTTCTTACCTACAGCTTCGCTGATGACACTCTCTACTTTGTAGGTAATCAAGGGGAAGTATGGGAAGATCAGGGAAATCGCCTCGTCACCATCACCCCCATCATTCCCTTTGCCAAAGATGCTGCCCTAAGCCTTACCGTCTATGAGCGAGATCGATTAGCAGTCCAAGAGCTCACTGGTGCTCGTCGATTATTTATGATCTATCCGAGCCCCAATGATCGCCTACCAACTATCAAAGAATTAGCCAGTAATGTAAAAACTGTTCAGTTCTCCAATGATGGGAAAAAACTTCTTTTCGCAACAGACCATGAAATCAGCGTTGCTTTTGCCAATGATTGGGAAGTACAGCCGAGGAGACAGACTGGCGATATTGTCCAAGTGGCTCGTTTCTCAGACAAAATAAACAATGTCCAGTGGGCAGAAAATTATGAACATGTCGTTTTTAGTCGTGGTAATACCATCAAGTTTATTGAGCTCGATGGAAGGGACCATCGAGTACTCGCTGATATCACCACTCTTCAGGAATCCCCCACACAAATACTCCCCCATTTCTCAACCAATCAGTTTCTTATTTTAAGCTCCACAGGTGTCGCCACCTTTACCTTCCCCGAACCCCAAGGTCTCTTCGGGCAATAGAATAGACTTTGTATAAAAATGGCTTATACGCAAGAAAAAACACCCCTTTCGGGGTGCTTTAAGAAAGCTTTGAGGTTTAGCGCTTGGCCCACTGTGGTGCTCGACGAGCCTTGTGAAGACCTGGCTTCTTACGTTCTACCGCACGAGGATCACGAGTAAGAAGCTTCTCAGCCTTCAGTGGAGCTCGGAGAAGAGCATCTCTTTCCACTAAAGCACGGGCGATACCTAGTTTGACAGCATCGGCCTGACCAGAAAGACCACCACCATTCACGTGAACGGTAATATGTGCTGACTTATCCTGACCGACAGTCTTGAGAGGTGCCAACACTGCTTCTCGCTGCGCTGTGGTATTGAAATATTGATCAAATGGACGGTCATTAACCAAAATCTCTACAGTATCAGCCTTGGCCTCTGGGTACAACCTGACCTGAGCCACAGCCGTTTTGCGTCGGCCAACAGCATACACATAACGACCTTCCTTAGGAGTCGTTTCTTTGACTGCTGTCTTCTTAGGAGCTACTTTGGTTGCCGTTGCCATACGTATCGAAATAATTAGTGAGTCACATCAATTACCCGCTTCCCATATTCTGCATCGCGGAAAAGCTTGAGCCTCGTGAGCATCTTGGCACGAAGAGAATTCTTGGGAAGCATACCATAGACCGCTTGCCAAATAAGCTTCCGTGAATCTTTCTTCCGCTGATCCTTGAAAGAAATAGCGGTGATACCTCCTGGATAACCTGAAAACCGATTATAGATCTTGCTGTTGGCCTTGTTACCAGTCACCTCTACTCCGTCGGTATTGATCACCACAATAGCGTCTCCTCCATCGATATGTGGGGCATAATTTACTTTGTTCTTACCGGAAAGAACGGTAGCAATCTCAGTGGCAAGCCGCCCTAAAACCTTCCCCTGAGCATTAAACAAGTGGACGGTACGCTTTGTAGATTGCATAGTGGCTGACTTCATAAACACGTATAAGGGGGTATCAATTATTTCTCAGTGACTTTCTTGGATTCCGTCTTCTTGGCTACTTTCTTTTTTTCAGTTTCAGGCAAAGTATCGAGGATAAGTTCCAAAACCGCCATCTCAGCTCCGTCACCCTTACGACGATCAAGCTTTACAATGCGGGTATAGCCACTCTTACGGCTAGCCAGACGAGCTGCCATATCACCAGCTATTTTCTTGGTAGCTTCCAAGGAAAGTCTCGTCCTCAAGAGACGGAGCTTAGTAGCTCGACGAGCCTTATCAGCATAAGCAACCTTACCATGATTCACCAGCTGATCAATATGATTCTTGAGCTCCTTGGCTTTGGCAAGAGTCGTTGTCATGCGCTCATGCATAATAAGACTACCAAGCATGGTCTTTAGGAGAGCATGTCGCCCCTTTCGTTCTCGACTCAGTATTCGACCTTTATTGCGATGCTTCATACGGGTAAGATGGGAAACTTAAAAAATCATTACTATGCTTCTTCTTTCTCTTCCTTCTTTGACTTCTTGGTCTCTTCCTCTACCACATCCTTACCAAGAAGCACGGAGAACTGCTCTACCAAAATTGTCACTGACTGATGAAAAGCCTCTTCTGGAGACAGGGTTCCGTCGGTCATTACTTCAAGAGTAATCTTGTCATAATCAGTACGCTTTCCAACACGCATGTTTTCTACTTCATAGTTCACGCGCTTCACTGGAGTATAGATGGCATCGATAGCAATCTCGCCAATTTCGCGTTCCTCATCTTCCCGGCTTTCCACAGCTACATACCCAAGACCGCGATCAACAACGATATCCATTTCAAGTTCAGTCTTCTTGTCAGTAACCGTAGCGATAATCTGATCAGGATTGACCACCTCGACTGATGAAGGACACTTGATATCCTTACCGGTTACTACACCTTCACCTTTTGATTTGAGGGTAACTGTTACTGGTTCGTCGCTGTGTGAGCGGAAACGTACCTGTTTCAGGTTAAGAATAATCTGGACAGCATCCTCCATAACTCCTGGGATGGTCGAGAACTCATGAGATACTCCCTTGATCTTTACTGAGCGAGCAGCAGCACCAGGCAAAGAAGACAAAAGGACACGACGCAAGGCGTTACCAAGAGTAGAACCATATCCAGGATAGCAACCACCAATTTCAAACTTCCCGTGATTCTGAGCAATCTCGGTATATTTTGGCTTGGATGGGAGAGCGATTTGCTGCATAGCGTTGTGGGTTTCCAGCGAGCGGAAACATTATTAACAAATGTTACGAATTACTTCGAGTAATATTCTACGACTGCCTGAGCGTCAACGAATACACCGACATCCGATTTTGTGGGAAGAGCGATCATTTTTCCTTCAAGTTTCTCAACGTCAAGATTCAACCAGTGAGGCACATCTTTTTTATTCTTCAAAATTTCCTCTTGAGTTTTCATGATATTCTTACCAGTCTTGGTGGCTTTGAGGGCCACTACATCACCTACGCACACTTCATAAGAAGAAACGTTCATGCGCTTGCCATTGACGGTAAAATACTGGTGTCCGACAAGCTGACGGGCCTGCGCTCGTGAATTAGCAAAGCCAAGACGAAAGATAACATTATCAAGACGACGTTCAAGTCGTTCGATCAAAAGATCACCCGTAGCTCCTTTGCGCTCCTGACTCTCTTCGAAGTGGTGACGGAATTGACGCTCAAGCACTCCATAGATACGCTTGATCTTCTGCTTCATAGCAAGCTGACGACCGAATTCACTCTTATTTCGTGAAGGATTTTGTCCGTGCACACCAGGAGCATACGGACGACGAGTCATTGCACACTTTGGTGAAAAACAACGATCTCCCTTGAGGAAAAGTTTTTCCCCAGCGCGACGGCAGAGTTTGCATTTAGAATCAAGATGACGAGCCATAAAGCGTTATAGAGGTGGAGAGATTACATGCGACGTGGACGACGTGGGCGACATCCGTTGTGCGGGATTGGAGTGATATCTTTGATAGAAATAAGGTTAAAACCATTGTTGGCCAAAGCACGAATACAAGCTTCGCGACCTGCTCCAACGCCCTTAACGAATACTTCTAGCTCCTGTACTCCGTATTTCTTTACCTTTTCTGAAAGCTCAGCAATGATTTGGGTGGCTGCATAAGGAGTTGATTTCTTAGCTCCCTTAAAACCAAGATGACCCGAGCTTGACCAAGCTAGAACTCCACCATTCATGTCAGCAATAGTCACGATCGTATTGTTGTAGGTGCACTGAATATTAGCGCGACCCTTCTCAACAGTTCGCTTTGACTTTTTGACTCGCTTCTTCGTTGTCTCCTCAGCAGGAGTCTCAGGAGAAACGAGAGATTCAGTTTTGAGTTCTTCTTCAGCCATACTATACGTGAACGAATAAATAAAATCTCATGTTCTGGTTTAGGTCTTGTCTGAGGCTTTCTTACGACCGCTACCCATTGTCTTGCGAACATTACCACGAACAGTACGAGTGTTGGTCTTGGTACGCTGGCCACGGACAGGGAGACTTTTAGCGTGGCGCGATCCTCGGTAGCAACCAATTTCTTTGAGACGCTTGATATTCATTTTCACCTGATGTCGGAGATCTCCTTCTACACGGTACGTCTTTTCGATAACTTCACGAAGCTTGTTGGCATCCTTTTCAGCCAAATCCTTGGTACGGGTATTGGGGTCAATATTGAGGGAACCCAAAATCTTGTTACTGGTTGGACGACCAATACCATAAATGTATGTGAGTGAAATCTCAATACGTTTCTGGTCTGGGAGGTTGATACCGGCGATACGGAGCATAGCTTAGCCTTGACGTTGCTTATGTTTAGGATTCTTGCAGATGACAAAAATAACCCGCTGTCGCTTCACGATTTTACAAGTGGCACAGATTTTTTTGACTGAAGCGCGAACTTTCATAACCTGATACTATTTTAGCCTTTGAACTATTCTTCCCTTGGTGAGGTCATACGGACTCATTTCCACTACCACCCGATCACCAGGAAGCAGTCGAATATAGTGGACCCGCATCTTGCCAGAGATATGGCCGAGGATCTCATGACCACTCTCAAGACGAACCTTGAAGGTGGCTGAGGGAAGCGATTCAATCACTTCTCCTTCGAAACGGATGAGTTCTTTCGTATTTCCCATAGTTGGCATGCGGCGGTCTCGTGGAAAAAAGTGTAGCGCTTTGGCAAAAAAGAATCAGCCAACGCAAAAAGAGAGGTGTGTGTATAATTCCGTGCATTCCTCGATCTTGCGTCGCGTCAGTATACCCTCTCCACGGGAGTCGTATGCAGTTTTCAAATGTGCTCACAGTATAAGGGAGCATTGAAATCTTGTCAACAAGTACCCGTCTCCCCTCTCTAGAAATTGCCATCCGGTTGTCTCTTTTTGCGGCAATCTCAAAAAATACATAGGGGAGGGGCTCATTATTCACCCCTCCCCGCGAGGCCAATTCTGGATAACAAACACCCCTGGAACCTGCTGGCGAATCAGCTGAGCAAGAGATTGTGCTAGATGATTATCCCCCACAGATACATAGAGGAGGTATTGCCCAGTCGACCGAGAAAAAGTACGCCAGTAGAGACTCCTCCCTCCTGTCCTGCAGATTGCTGCCGCAGCCTCCAGTGAGGCGCTCTCAAAACTTGATATCCGGAGCATCTCAACACCCTCCATGGAAAGACCTGTTTGTATCTATTCAAAAAAGAAACCTCCTGTCAACAATGGTTCTACTTTCCAAAACGGCGTTCCTTTGCTGAAAAATCAGCAACAACCTGACGAAAAGCCTCTGGACCAAAATCAGGAAAATAACAGTCTGGGAATGAAAGAGCCGCATCCTTAGTCTCCCACATCATAAAACCAGTAGAGAGATGAGGATCACCCCCTGTGCGAATAAGAAGATCTACTGGAGCAACTTCAGCTGTCATGAGACGCTCTTTGAGAGTAGTTTCTGTCACGAATTCTGGGGAGAGCTGATCGCTTGCTATACCCCTCATAGCCGAGAGCATATCATCATCACCACTATACGCGAGAAAAAAGTTCAGGAAGTATCGCTGATAGCCCTTGGTAGCATCCATACCTTTTTCCAATAAAGACTTCAGAGCCTCGGGAAACTGCTCTCGCCAATGACCAATACATCGAATTTTAACCTGATAATCATGAATCTCTGTAGAATGGAGAAGGCGGGTAAAATTCTCCGTATAAATTTCAAGGAGGGCCAATTTTTCTTCCATGAGTCTTTTGGACAAATTCTCCAGTGACGACCCCCAAAAAGAGATTTCGCGAATACCCATCTCACGAGCAGTTTTAATCAACTGTTCGGTAACCTGGGCTCCAGCTCGATGACCTTCCCATGGTTCAAGACCACGTTCCCTTGCCCAACGGCGATTCCCATCGGGAATAATAGCAACATGTCGTGGTAAGAGTGTAAGATCGAATTCACTCATAGTAACTAGTATTCACGCTTGAGCATATAATCTGTCACACCAAACAAAAATGTCCGCGAGGCATCAGGGATGGCAACACTATTCAAAGAGTGTTTGGCTCGCTGGATTGACGACTGAGCAAGACTCTTCACTCGGTCTACTGCTCCAGACTCGGTAACAATAACTCGAAATCGATCGATATCAGCTCTCGTGAGAGCCTTGCCTTTACACAAAATTGCCATCAATTCATCTCGATACGCTCTCGCTTCCTCAAGAACAGTAGTCACTAATAAAGTGAGTTTACCTTCCTGAATATCAGATCCAAGAGGCTTCCCAATGCGCGCTTCATCCCCAAATACTCCAAGGAGATCGTCTTGAATTTGAAAGGCAATTCCCAAGGGAAGGGCATACAAGGAAAGTTGTTCGAGAAGTTCCGACTGAGCTCCAGCCAAAAGAGCTCCCAAATGGAGTGGCCCCTCAAAGGTGTATCTCGCTGTTTTCTGTTCGTACATCTTCAGTACCTCTTGAGAGGTCGCCTGCTTTTTGTACTCAATATAAATATCACTCGCTTCACCAACACCAGTATAAGAAACAATCTTCTGCGTCTTTGAAAGGGCGGCAAATACTCGGTCGTGAGAAAAACCAGATTGAAAAAGCACGTCATTCCCCAAAGCAAAAAGCATATCACCCACAATCAAGGCAATAGAATTGCCAAAGTGTTCAGGATCAGAAAGTCCTAATCGTTCACGTCCCCACGTAGCATATCGTTCATGCAAAGTTGGCACCCCGTGGCGAAGTGCATCACGATCGATAATGTCATCGTGTATCAGGAGAAACATGTGAATAAGCTCTACCGCAATAGAAGCGTTGATCAAACGTTCTGTGTCATCCCCTCCAGCTGCCTGGTAACCAGCCAGCATAAAAGCTGGTCTGAGACGCTTCCCCCCAGAAAGAGTCATAGCTTTGACGTGCTCAAGAGCCTCAGCTACCAACACGTCTTCTTTTCGAACCTCTGCTATCCGCGCATCAAAATAGGCCGAAAGTTTCGGATCAAATGTTGTTTTGAAATCTTTGAGATATGCCTGGACGTCCATAGAAAAAGTCTCTCGCATTGTAACAGAAAGCAAGGAAACCACCAATGAATTATTAGCCTTCGTCTGAAAAAGTAAAGAATTGCTGATAGCGACGATAAAGCTCGAGGGTTGCCCAAAGGTCTCTCGCATTGTAACGAGCAATTTCTCGGTACTTCCCCTCCTTAAATAACCCACGAACATCATCACCCGTCACCCCCTGAGCTTTGGGGCTCTCGATCCCAAAAGCTCTCGTCCAAAGATGAAGACTCCCCTTCTTCCGCACGGTGCCATAAAAAGAAAGTTGATCAAGAAGATCGACGTGTTTTGCATTCCAGGGTTGATAATTGAGATACCGGTTACTCATGAGATTCTTCGTTGGCTTCACCCCATGCACTGCCGAACGCGTCCAGAGAAAAGGTACATCAAATTGTCTCCCATTGAATGTCACGAACGTATCGTACTTGGTGGCAATATCCCAGAACTTCTCGAGCATAGCCTTTTCGGAGAGAGCCTCGTATTTGCACCCATCCTCCTCAAAATCTGTATCTCCGTCCGCCGGCTGATAATACACCGCTGATTTCTCTCGCTCAGCATCAAGAACGCCAATAGCTACAATTTGTCCGGTGAGAGGCGAAAACCCGAGCCCCTCCTCGAGATCCTTGAGAGCTACCTGATACTCATCTTCATTCCCCGCTTCACGTTTGATCCAACGAGTGAGACTTTCCTGTGTCGTTTCGTCGAGAGATGAGAAGTCCTCACCAACAGTTTCAATATCAAAAATAAGGGTAGGCATAAGCAGGGTTATGAATGACCACACTATACCTGCTCTCGTAAAAAAAAGAAAGGCGCTCCGCAATGCATGTGAAGCGCTGATCACCACACCGATCAGAACCGATAACTGAGGCCAAGCCCAAACTGTTCAATCCCCTGATTGGGACTGCCTTTGTCCGCCAGCCCCAGCCCCTTCCCATTGGAGAGATGGGCATACTGCACTATAGCTGTCGAACGTTCAGTGAGTTTGACTCCGATCCGTACGCTCGTCTGAAAGAGATGGCTCGACCCCGTCACTGAATCGATCCGCGGCCAATGACCAACTACACCGAAAGATGGGGTAACTGAGAAGCGTCTCCAATCGAAACGATACTGAAGCCCAACGCCAGCGTATACAACCGCACGCCGCCTTACCTCGAAGTCTTCACTCACCAGCAAGCAGTTCTTCCCTGAGAGACAACTCGCTTGCGCATCACTCTTGGGCCGCAGCGTCTCCCAATGCCAGGCACCCATCGTTCCATACCAGCCCCATCCGGACTCGGAGCGAGCAATCATCATGCTGGCAAAACCCGTCAGATGATCCCGATAGTGAACGTCGCTCAGAGCAAAGACGCAACGTGTACGCGTATCAACACAAGTCTGACGGGCCACCATTGATCGATCACGTAAACTGACATCCCCTCCGTATTCTATGGCAGGAGGAGCACTACTATACTCCTTTGCCGGATACGCGAGCCAATTGCGAGTGACAGTCACCTCTGCCGCCTCTAAACGCCAGGCAATGCCCAGAAGCAGCAAGGCTACAGTCATCCGCTGAGGAAATTTGAGCATGGAACACTCCCTCTTTTAACAGTGATTCTTTCAGGATATGAACACAGCCGAGAATACTCCATAGGAGTATCCAATACAAAAGAGCTAAGCTTCTTTCTATACCCTTCTCTTCACCCCGTCAAGATATTTTTCGATACTCAATAAAATATACAAAAAAATAAATCCCACAAAAGTGGGAATTATTTTCACAGTAGCCCCAAGGGGAATCGAACACATCTTTTCAGGATGAGAACCTGATATCCTAGCCGATAGACGATGGGGCCGTCCTTCGTTTAAACTTCGGAGCTGCAATTTTTAAACACTGTGCTTCTCTT
>CAYNMD010000024.1:0-11792 GCA_964398485.1 uncultured Bdellovibrionales bacterium
TATCGTCGCGGGGACTCGTTTGGTCGGGCTGTTACCGACCACTCATGTCCGACCTCAGTCGGACCTGCCCACCTTGGCCGGAGCGGCGCCGACACCTTCGGGGCGTTGGACGATCTTGGCTAGTTCCTCGCGGAGGGTCAGGCCATTGGCTCGCTTGGTTGAGAGTGCCACCAACTTCCCTGCCTTGTCGTAGCAGAAGCCAGTGCCCGGGAAACGGGCGTCGTCCTGGGCGAGAAAGAGGTAGTCACCGATACCGGCGGCACTGTTGGACGTGGCGTAGCCTGCGTGGCCGAGCCAGTGGCGCAGATTCACGTCCTTGTCGCCGCCCTTGCGGACCAGGAGGAACGACACCGTCTGGCAGTCGAAATCCTTCTCGGCCTTGAGGCTCGGGAAGCTGAACGTCACTTCGTTCTTGCCAACGGCGCCCTTGGCCAACACCATGATGCCCTTGTCCTCGTCGAGCTTGGCTGATGCCGCCGTCCGGCCGCCACGGTACTTGTTGCCGTGGTGCAAGGCGTACACCGTGCCGCCGTCGAAGAAGGTGGCGTTGTCGCTGTAGCGCGCGAGGCGCTGCGCGGCGCCGTCCTTGCCGTCGACGTTGGCTTCACCGTAGGCCTGGAGGCCAGTGATGGTGGCCGTGGTCTTGCCGTCCTTGGTTGTGACGGAGATCTTGATGTCAGCGGCCGTCGGAAGCGGCGCCCCCTTGGGATCGGTGTAGCCGCGGACAGCGAGGCCATCTGCTTGTGCCAGCACAAGGCTGGGCAAAACGAGGGACACGAAAGCGAAGAAAATCGAGCGGATGCTCATGTTGTGCTCCTTTGCACGTGGGTGGTTGAGTTGATGGCGCCGATAGATCAAACTCAACCAGGGGTTGAGTGACTACCGGCGCGAAGAACAAGTGTCCTGCGTGAACCTTAAATTAAGATCCACACATGACTTACCAGTATACACCCTTTCATTCTATCTGTCAACCCAGATAAATATTAATAAAATGGCTTGATAGAGCCAAATAGTCAGCATAAAAATCAAAGGGCAGGCGTTCTTGCGAACTCTCCTGCCCTTCTGGTACGATTGTTAATCGTAAGCCCTTCTTTCCGTTTCTTTCCTCAACATCGCTGATATGTCGCACTCATTGAGTTGGCGCATACCCTTTTTATCGACGTAGTGTTCCTGTGACAGATCACTGACGCTGGCGTCTCGAGAGACGACCACTTCGGATGATTGAGAAACGTGATAAGAACCTACTTAGTCGGCTCGCCAAATCGGATGAATTGGATGAAACCGCCCTTCTCTTCAATCGTAATGCCACGGGCAGCCGCGTCGGTGATGACCTGATGCTTGCGCACCTTGGTCCGCGTGACTTGGATGCCCTTGACGAGGTCAAGCCAGCAGCCTGCGGCAGCCACCGGGTCGCCACCGTGCATGAGGTCTTGGTCGAAACCAACCCCACAACCGACCACGCGATTCTCGTCAGCCACGCCGAGGCGAAGGCTCATCGAGGCACTGGTCGGGTGCTGCACAAAGATGCCACCCTGGAGGTACGGCAGGAGCGGGAATTCTTCGGTGTTTTCATAGAACCACCAGCGAGCGCCGGCTTGAACACCAAAGTTGAACCGTCCGAGTTCGGCCGTATCTGCGATGGATTGGCCAAAGATCGTGTGACCGACCTTCTTGCCAACCGGCAGCATGAGAGCGCCGAAGTACTGACGTTCCACATCCCAGGTCTCACCCGCCAGGCGCCGCCGGTAGTCGTTGTAACCAGCCGTGACACCCACGAGATCGAACTCCCGCCGCGAAGCGTAGGCTGCCTCTCGATAGCTCTCGACTTGTTTGCCGACGCCGACCGAGATTTCCCAGTCGTACCCATCGTCCATGACCCGCTTGTAGGACGGGCCGACAAGAGCATTCCACCCCTTGTAGTGGCCGGCGCCGTTGTTCACAGAGCCATGCCATTCGGAGGCGGTAGCCTTGCCACCAAACCCGTGCACACCAGTCTCGCCACCAGCCGTTTGAAACGGCTTCAGGCAATACAGTGACGCTGCCAAGAAGGTGGAATGGGAATCGGCCCCGTTCTGTTGGGGCTCATGTTCCCGACCCAAGACTGCCGACGGATCCAGGTGATCGCAGATGCCCTTGGGGACTGCTGCCACCGGAGTCGGTTGCGGAGTGGGTTCGGATTCAGGTTGGCGCGGTTGCGGATCGGGTTGGGGATCAGGTTGGCGCGGTTGCGGATCGGGTTGGGGATCAGGTTGGCGCGGTTGCGGCTGCTCTTCCGGAATCCAAGGGACCCAGTTGAAACAGTTGCGCATCCAGACGAGCGTCTTACCCGAAGGCAGGACGAATTTCTCGCCATACACCGCATCATCCTTGCTCCAGGCCGTCCGCATGGGACCGACCGAGACCACCTTGCCTTCACGGCAGAAAGTGACTCGCTCGAGCTTCATGTCCGGTACCAGCTTGACGAAGCCCTGCGGCGCATTGCTGAGCCGCGGACCACCCTTGGCATCGATGTTGAGGCGAAGCCATGCCCGATCCTCTTCCGAGATACCGAGTACCGCCCACGCCTCTTCAGCGATCGCGAGGATGTCACGCCGACCGCACCCATTGAGGGGGGCCGTGCCGACACGCCGATACAGGATCTCTCCCGCTTCGTTCGTAGTCGGCATAGAACGCACCCGCACCGCCTTCGGAGTTGCCTCCTGAAGCGTTGCGCGCTTGGCTACTACTGCCTGAGCCGGCCGAGTGAGAAGCTTCGTCCCGTCGACGATTTGCACGTCGGCAGGGACACTCAGCGAATCCGTCGGTCGGACGATTCCGCATTGGCGGAGGTGACTGGCGTCACACACCTTCTTCCACCCCTTGCCGAAGGCTGCCGACAGCGAACTGCCGGGAGTCAGATAGTAGACATCGGCCGAGGCAGTGGTGGTAGTCACCGCTGCAGGCCTCGGAGCCCGGGGCTGCGGGGTACTCGCGGCTACTGCCGGAGCACTCGCTGCCCGAGCTGGTGCCGACGCCTGGACGGCTGGGGCACTGGCGGCTGCTGAAGCTGTCTGCCCAGCACTCTTCACCACCTGGGTGAAGGTTGCCAAGAGACTCGCTGCAACGATAGCTGCCAGAGGCATTACCGTTCGCGGGTTGATGAGTGTGGCCGCTGCTGCTGCCACTCTTGAAGTTGACTTCATTTGGTGCCTCCTTCGGGCATGGGTTCAGTTGAAGAATCCAGGAACAAAGGTGGGCCACAAGGAGCAGCCCACGCTTCGTCCCGGTAACGGGTTGAAACAGTTGAGCTGCTCATATGAGCGGACTCCTTTCTCTGCCTTATTTCAGGCAGTCATCAACGCTGAGCGCTCGCACGGCTTGGATGCCGTAGAGCGTCGCGACGAGTGGGAGCGCTGCTGCCGTCGCCGGACCAGCCTTGAGACTGGTACAAGTGAGCAGTTTGTCAGCTGCTCCCTCGAGGGAGGTGAATTGCGCAAGGACATCAGCCACATCCGGTTTCCCGGCATAGGATTCGTCTTTCCCCCTCAGCCAGAACAGCTTGGGGAAACTTTGCGCAAGACCATCAAGGATCCGCCGGGCGTACTCGTCCTTTTCCGGCTCGAGCCGAATCACTTGCGTAATCGGTGATCGGTGCTGGACGAAGAAGTCCCTAGGAACTGCCCGCGGGTCAAAACCCGAAGGAAACTCCACCCGCTCGCCCAGGCTCGTCATACCCCATTTCCCGTCCGAAGACAGGATGAGGAGCGACTGGCCCGGAAACGCATCGGCTGCGGTGAGCGGCGCGAAGACGAGGAACCCTCGACCTTCGCGGTCCACCACGGCGTCATGAGTTTGGGTCACCCCATTCCCAATGACGATAGCCCGGAAGACTTCTCGCACGAGCGGTCGGCGAACCTTGCGGCCCGCCTCGATCGTCTCGTACACCCGTGCCGAGTCGATGAATTCCTGTCGCCAGAAACTCGGTATCGGCTGTGGGAGTCGGACATAGAGAACTGCCACACCCTTCGGCGTGAACGGCGCGAGATTGATCGCACGGTTCTGCCAGGGATCTTGGCGACCCATCGGCTCGACGGTCCGCACTTCGAAACCACTATCATGTGGCAAAGAAGAGCAACCCGTAAGCAGGGCAATCACCAAGCTCAGTATCCAGGGAGCAAGCCTCATGAGAGACCTCCATTGATAGATTGAAGATAAGTAGGATTTTTAGGTACTTGGTCGAATCTTTCCTCTCGAGAAAACCTGAGTGCTTCAGAGTCTCTCGAGAGGAGAGAGCAACGCTCTCTTAGTATCCCCTCTTAATAGCTTTCTGCACTACTCGTAGTGTCATAAGGGCTACACCACTCATAAAAGCAGCCATAATAACGAGAATAAGTTCTTTGGGTTCCGGGTTCCGTTCAGTAATAGGACCAGACAACACTCTAATTTCTACCGCCTTTTCATCACCACCTCGGAATGCGGCATTCTTGGTCGTCAGCACCTCTGATACTGCCTGCATAATCTTTCCAGCTTCACGATCGGTATCAGCCTTGATCACCACCGACATCATCCCGAGCTCAGCATCACTTTTTACCGTAACCATTTCACGCCAAGTCTTGAGTCGCTCACTTTTTTCTACTGGAAGAAATCCTTTCTCGACTTTACCGGTTTCAATAACGGCATCAATAAAACGCTCACTCCCAATAGCTTGAGCCAATACTCGGCCAAGATACTCAGAGGATTTAAACAGGGAATAAAAATCCTGTGACTGAGCCGTAGTCTGCACTACCATAAAATCAGTCGTTGTTTTGATTCGAGAAGAAAGAATCGTCACCGCAAAGAAGGCTGATGCGGCGAAAAAAATACCCGCCAAGAGCAAACTCCCTTTTTTCTCGCTCAAAATACGCAAAAAATCAATTGATGGCATAATTGGCTCCAATTAAAACTGACTTATGATAATAGCAAAATTTTGATAAAAAGTCAATCCCCCCACCGAAGCTATCGGTAGGGGGAAGGTGGAAAGACTTTGTATCTCTATTTTTGGCTAAAATAAGCCATATTCTAACCAAAGAATTTGCCAAAGATATCGAAACGAAGAATATCGTAAAATGTTACCCAAAGCATCAAGAACAACAGGAGCATGAAACCAATTTGATGAACATACCCCTCCACTTTTTGAGATACTGGTGAACCTTTGAGTTTTTCGATGAGTACAAACAAGATACGGCCACCATCAAGGGCTGGGATAGGAAGCGCGTTGATGATCCCCAGATTGATAGAAAGAATCGCTGCAAAATAGAGGAGATACACGAGACCAAGCTCGGTCATCTGCTTGGTGAGATAGACGATACCTACCGGTCCAGCGATATCTACACTCGCCTTTGATCCAGTAAAGAGACTGCCGATCGTCTGAGCCAATACCGTAAGTATTTCAGTTGTCTTGAGATAGGTTTGCTCTAGTCCTTTCCAGATAGCTTCAAAAAATGAATACTTGACGATAGCTGTTTCTGAAAAACTAATCCCCAGTGCTCCCTCACCCTGAGGAGCTTCCATTCGCGGCGCCCCCGTAAAGACAAGCGTCTTGTCTCCTCGTTTTACAGTAACAGCAATTTCTTTTCCTTTATGGGCAGCGATATATTCCGTCACAATACCAAGATTCTTGACCGCTGTAGTATCAAGCTGGAGCAACACATCACCAGCTAAAAGCCCCATAGTCTCGGCTGGAGTACCTGGCTGTATCTGCAAAATCTGCACCTGAGTCACGGCATACTCTCCCCGATCAGCAGGATTAATCTGTTCTGGAAACCCGAGCATGAGCACCACCGAAAAGAGAATCCACGCCAAGAAAAAATTCATGACAACACCAGCTACGAGCACCTTGAAGCGAACCCAGGCACTTTTATTCACAAAGCTATCTGGATCATTGGCTGTTTCACTCTCGCGATCTTCACCCTTGATACGAACAAAGCCACCAAGCGGAATCCAGTTCAGCGAAAAAACCGTATGGGGACTTTCCACATTTTCATTCCCCTTCACCCAGCGATACTTCTTGGTAAAGTCATCGAACACGAATCCAAATACTCTTGGGGGGAAGCCGAAACCAAACTCTTCGGCCTTGATACCATTTCGCCTGGCCGTGAGAAAATGCCCGAGCTCATGGACAAAAATGAGTACCCCAAGAATGAGAATAAAGACAATAGCGGTCAACATACGCGTTAGACAGTCATGATTTCTTGCTCCTTCTTGTCGCGCAACCCCTCAATCCGAGCATTGTATTCATCAACAACCTTCTGGAGATCTTCTTTTCCGCGAAATTTCTCATCCTCACCCATTTCGCCATTTTGCTCAGCCTCCTGAATATCTTTCCAGATATCTTCACGCACTGAACGAACAGCAATACGAGCCTCTTCAGCCTTAGTATTGAGCACCTTTACAAGATCCTTGCGACGTTCTTCCGTAAGAGCCGGGAGCACTACCCGGACCCCTACCCCATCATTGAGCGGATTGAGACCCAGATCAGACTCTCTAATTGTCGCCTCAATTTTAGCTAATGCCCCTTTGTCCCACGGTGAGATGAGGATTTGACGTGGCTCAGGTACAGAGACACTCGCCATCTGTTTGATAGGTGTCATGGTGCCATAATAATCAACCAGGAGATCCTCAACGAGTCCTGGATGGGCTCTGCCGGTACGGAGTTTAAGAAGCTCTCCCTCAAGGAAGCTCACTGCTTTATCAAAATCTCCACGCTTTGCTTCAATCATTGCTTGAGCCATATAGGTTTTTCATTAAATACAGAATTTAGAATTTACGAAGTCCCAGATAAAGCACCATCGGATCAAAAGGATCATAAGCGAGTACCGACACTTCCCTGTCAACATCCAGTGGTACTACTAACCATGTATCACCACTATTGGTTGACTTGTAGAAAGTATGCCCAGACACAAAACTGATTTCGTTGGAATTCTTCGGATTAATGGCAATCGCCCTAATAGGAAACTTCTCAGCACTTTCAATAATATTCATCTTCTCCCAATGTATACCGGTATCCGTACTCCGGTAGAGACCTTTTTTGGTCCCTACATAGAGACGACCCGAGTGATATGGGTCCGCTACGAGCGATACCTGACCAATCACATTGGTAGCTGTCGGAATAGCGTCCTTCACTTCAAGAAGCGGATCAGTCCATGTCAATCCTCCATCATCTGAGCGATAGATCTTCTTATCAAAGACCAGTGCATATAAGCGAGTTCTCACAGAGGCATCAAATACTATCTCCGTAATGGGACCATCAATACCACTCCCAACATTTTTCCAGGTATCACCACCATCACTACTGCGCACAATAGTCCCCGTACTCGTTCCAATAAAAATAGTTTCTGAATCCCAGCGGGACTGCGCTAGTGAAACAATAACCGTCCCTGCGCCTGGCTCAGTGTAAACATCTTGCCATGTCTCACCACCATCTTTTGTCCGAAAAACCTTGCCAAAATTAGCAACCACACCTGTTGCAAACATACGATCAGGATTGGTGGAGTCAGCTGTGAAACGATAGACTTTTTTGGGAGGAAATTCGCGGGGCTCCCATCCCTCCCCACTATCATTGGATTTAAAGATCCCATTATCTACTGTTCCCACAAAAACACTTGGTGCACGCTTCACATCAAGATTTCCCGAAGTATCTCGGAGCAGAAATGAGATATCTAGCACCTGAGCTGAAGTAATTTTACGCTTCTCATCAACAGTCACTTTTGGTTCGAACGTTTTTCCGCCATCAGTAGAACGCCAAATTGATCCTGGGATAGCCTTCGCCTGAAAAGGATTACGGGTACCATCATTATTATTTCCTCCACCACCAATTTGAGGTGGAGTAAGTGAACAACCAGATAACACTACAAACGAAAACAGGAGACCCCCTAGAGAAAGTATGCGCATACATTTTTTGACTTTCTTCTAGTATACCATGAGGAGAATGAGGGTGGGTGCGGGGGGATCGGTCACAGATAATCTGTCCACCGCTGTAGCCAGATTTCCGCGACCCCGGCTCGTGGTTTCGCGCACTCGCGAAATATCACTCCGCCTTTCTCATCCCCTCGGAAGCCAAGCAGTTGGCTTCCTCCTGCCCCAAAACAAAAATCCCCCAGTGGAGGACTTTTTCGTTTTGTGGGTGCGGGGGGAATCGAACCCTCGACCGTTGGCTTAAAAGGCCACTGCTCTACCGACTGAGCTACGCACCCATCTAATACAATCCTTAACCTACAATAAAAAAGAAGAGACGGCAAGTCCTCAAGACCAGACCAATCCTCTCTTATTTTTTCTCAATTCTCTCCCTCCCAACAAAAGGCCGCAAAACCTCTGGTACCAGGATACTCCCGTCAGCTTGTTGGTAATTTTCAAGGAGGGCGATAAAAATACGCGGACTAGGAAGTGCTGTATTATTGAGCATATACACAAACTTTTTCTCACCGGTCACTGGGTCGGTATACTTCACATTGAGCCGGCGCGACTGCCAGTCGAGGAAGTTTGAGGCTGAACCCGTCTCACCATAGCGGTTCATACCCGGCATCCAGGCTTCGAGATCAAAAGCTCGGTACTTCCCAGCACTCATATCCCCGGTACAAATTTGGATTTTTCGATAGGGAAGACCAAGTTCGCGATGCATTTCCTCGGAAATAGCTATCATCTCGTCCTGAAGCTTATTGGCAAGCTCTCGATCAGCGGGAGCCAAAATTACCTGCTCTACCTTCATAAATTCATGCACCCGATACATGCCCTTGGTATCTTTGCCATAACTACCGATTTCACTCCGATAGCATTGGCTATACCCAGCCAAGCGCAGAGGAAGCTTCGCACCATCTAATACCTCACCGCTATAATACGCGAGGAGCGATGGTTCAGCCGTCCCTACGAGAAATTTCTCTTCCTTACTCACACTGCCATCACTTTCTTTATCATGAGTAGCCACCTCATAAATCTCATCGATAGAACTATCATAGGAGAGTCCCTTGAAATATCCCGAACCAAAAAGCGGGAAACCCTTCACAAGAGTCGGTGGAATCATAGGAAGATATCCTTTGGATACCAATTTCTGCACTGCATAGAGCATGACTCCCATGATGAGGAGTACCCCTTCATTCTTCACATAATATCCTCGATATCCCGATACCTTAGCTCCGCGCTCCAAATCAAGAATATCCAAATCTTTTCCGAGTTCGATATGAGTCTTGGGAGAGAAGGCAAACTGTGGGAGCTCACCATATTTCCCTATCTCAACATTATCAGCATCACTCGTGCCCACCGGAGTATCAGGCGATGGCACCGTCGGCACCTGGGCCATGAGCCCCTCAAATTTGGCTTTAGCAGCCAAAAGAAGCGGCTCGCGCTCATCGAGTTTAACTTTTATTTCTTTTCCCTTGGCAATCACTTCAGCACGTTCCTCGGGGGTTTTGGCTCCATGGATAAGATCATTAATGTCATTTTTGAGTGATTGGAGTTCTTCAATTTCCTGAAGGAGCTTGCGCCGGTCTAGATCGGCAGCCAGAAGAAGATCAGTATCCAAAGTAAGCCCTTTATTTTTGACGGCTTGTTTTATTTCATTGACATGGTCACGGATGTATTGGATATCAAGCATAAAAAAATCTGATCAACAAAAAGCTAGTAGCTCCTAAAGACTTCTCCAACCTAGCAAAAAAAATGGCTTTGGTAAAGAAAAAAGCAAAGCCTCGCTCCATGCTGTTGCACAGAGCGAGGCTTACTCCTCACGTTGCCGGAAAATTACATCAATCTGCCAGTCTCACCTGAGGTTCATCAGGAACTGCCGCACCTCCCGCGAATACCACGGGCCAAGGTTCTCGGCCCGTGGATCGAAGAACCCCCACGGCCGGTCGCCCTGACCTTGTTCGATCAGATTCCGGATGTGCCGAGTAGCGCCGCTGCACCACAAGAGGTCCTCTTGTCCGGTCTGATCGAAGATGTCTTGGTGGCAGTCGATGAACCTGTCCGAGGCCAGCCGGTGGTAGTAGAAGTCATGGTAGAACGTGCATTCCCACCACTTTTCGGGATGTGGGAAGCACTGGCTCACCACGATCACACCTGGATAGTACTCAAGCATGAGACCCATGCGGGTTGTCACCCAGGCAGCCCCACAAGGCGGCTCGGGCATACCGCAATCGCTGTAGTGTTGACCGAACTGTGTCATGCGCCAATCGCGGTGCGGCTTCATGAACTGGACTGCCGCCTTTTCTGGTTCTCCCTCCTTGGGGAAATAGGTGTAGGCAGCCGAGCTGAAATCGACGAGCTGTGCCAAATTGCCAGCATGCCGCGGCACATGCGTGACATCGGTGTAGTTGTCAGTGCTCGTGAAAGCATCTGCTGTCTCACCATTTGGAAGCACTTGGGGAGCACGGACTGACTTCCGGAGACGGTACTCACGGAAATCAAACACTTCACCCGCGACCCGACTCACGTAGTTGAGACTCTCCTCGAGCTCTGCCCGAGCCGACGGTTGTTGACCGAGTTCGAAAACGAGTCCCTGCCAAACCAGGATCTCCTTGGTCGGGCAATGTTGTTCCGGAAGATCGGTCAATCGAATTCGGGCGAGACCAGGGGTCCTGACCTCTCCCTGTGGGCCATATTCCATGGCATGCCAGGGGCACTTGATCTTGCCGTTCCACAGCTGGTACTCAAGTGAGTCATACGCTGGGACGAGTTGGGGACCATGATGCCGGCAGGCATTCTCCCATATCGATGGGTTGCCCTGGGGATCCACCGCGACCACGCGGCTCGGACGCCAACTCGGGACGCGAAGCGTCCCCGGGTGACCCGTATCACCCATGTAGAAGTAGCCATACTGCTCCAGAACTCCCCGCCACTGTCGACCGTGTTGCTCGACCAGATTGGGAGAATCACGCCGAATCACCGAAATTGCCATCGGAGGTGCCATGACAGGCCTCCTCTAGGTTAAAGGTTGATGAATTGCTATTTGGTTGCCAAAGAGCCCCTATTCTATACCATAAAAAATCCCCCCAAGCAAACAGCCTCGGGAGATTTTCTTAAAAGTGGTCGCACCTGGACTCGAACCAGGGACCTTTCGAATGTGAATCGAACGTTCTAACCAACTGAACTATGCGACCTACTTTCCCGTTGTATCCTACTTTCCCTCCCCTGACAAGCTCTTCATCGGCGGGAAAATGACTGTCTCACGGATAGAACGATCCATAAGAATCGCAAAGAGTCGCTCACTCATGCCAAAACCAAAAGCAGGTGGCATACCATATTCAAGTGCCTCCAGAAAATCTTCATCAATCATCTGTGCCTCATGATCGCCTGCTTCACGGAGTTTCATCTGTGCCTCAAACCGAGCTCGCTGGTCAATCGGGTCATTAAGTTCGGCAAATCCGTTCCCCAGTTCGCTCTTCCCGGCAATCGGCTGCATCCGAAGCGTCCGACGAGAATTCTTAGGATCAAGCTTGGCCAGGGGCGACACCTCCACCGGATGACCTACAAGAATGCAGGGCTGGATAAGTTTCTGTCGTACTGTTTTCTTATAAATCGTATCAATAAGTCGTCCCTTCCCAGCATTCAGTTCGTACTTGATATGAAGCTCATCAGCTTTAGCCCGGAGCATTTCGACGGTTACTTCACCAGAAAGATCAATACCCGTTTCGAGCTTGAACTCGGTAAAATAATCAACTCGAGGAAAGGGCTTGCTCCAATTGATTGTTTCTCCCTCAAAAGTAGTTACCAGTGCCTCGCCTGCCACTGAACGTACGATCTCTCGATAGAGATCTTCGACCATGGCACAGCCAGTTTCAAAATCA
>CAYNMD010000025.1:0-11175 GCA_964398485.1 uncultured Bdellovibrionales bacterium
TTTCCGGTATGCCGCTTTTCGAGAGCGGTGCCTTCAACCACTCGGCCACCTTTCCAAACCTACAGCCGCTACTCTACCAGCTCCTCATGGATTTTGCAAAAGAAAAAGAGCTACCCATAAGAATCGCCCCGCTCTACTCATCACTAAAACCCACGCTTTACCGAGAAACAGCAGAAATAGATTCATCTGTGGAATCACAAGATCGAACCGTAATTATATTGTTTGCATCGCGCTGTACAGAGTAATGTGTCAGACTTGATGATCCCGTCTCTGGATCATAAGGGATGTCCTTTAAATAACGTTCGAGCACTGTCGCTACCGAAAATAACACTTTTGGCCTGGTGCGCATAATGAAGTATGTGTTTTCTTTATGCTATCACAGGTCACCTTTCTCACATATAAAAAATCGGTACCCTGCATGAGTACCGATTTCTTCTCATCCCTAAATACTAGTTTTTATACAAGGCCTTTATCTGGAAGAGGAGATACCAGCCAATTATTCCACCAATTACTGCGCCAACAATATTAAAGGCAAGAACATTGCCTGCAAAAGAAACAAGGGTCGCATAGAAAACTAAGCGCCAAGCGTGAGCCGATCGCTTGAAAAGTCCTGGTACCGCCCAAGCCTCCAATCCTACAGCTACAACACCAGTAATCAATGACACCAGTGCCATGTACCCAAAACCACTCCCCATCATCATGCCCATTCCGGCTGTCATAGCACCAAAACCAAGAAGTACCGGAAGAGAGATCACGAAAAGCACTACTCCAACAATAACCAAGTACGGCGCGATAGTAGCCAAGAACTCTTTCCCTCCCATTGGAATTTGGAATGGGGCTTTAGTTACCATGACACCATCAAGCCAAGCTTCAAACTGACTCACATACCCGAGCACTTTTTCTTTCGTTTCAGATCCATTACTTCCTGCGCCCACTTCTGGATTGGGTGTGACCGGAGGCTGCGGGGCTCCTGGCACCGTCTGGTTATCCATAAAATTGACATTAATGAGTTAACTTCTTCCCACTAGTATACACCCTCACCCTAGAAAAACCAGTAGCTCCTCTAGAGGACTCTGCGGGGAAGAATATAAATATAAGCAGCGCTAGCGAAACAAAAAGAGCTCATAATAATAAAAAGGGTAGTAAAGCCCAGGAAAGCAGCCGTTGCGCTTCCTAAAAGAGCTCCTAGTGAAAGAGCAAAGTAGTTCATTGACTCCCAAGCTCCCCACTGAGATCCGGAATGTTTCGGGTCAAGATGTTTGGAATACAGCGCATCAAATGAAGGCGAGTACACTGCTTCTCCTAAACCAATGACCACCTGTACTAAGAGGAGTCCGATCATTGTTTCAATTTGGGTATACAGGAGAAATCCAATTCCCATAATGGCATAACCAAGGGCCACCACCAGTTCATTTTCTCGAATATGATCACTAAGTTTTCCAAAGAAATATACGACGATACCGGCGGTAGCCGTAAAAACTCCTGCTGCTATACCAGTATCAAGAATATCCCCACCGATATCCTGAACAAAAAGAGCATAAATTGGCCCAAGCATTGCCGCTGAAAGCAATACAAGACCGTTGGTAATCAAGAGAACCTTTAAAGCAAAGTGCTTATGGCTCATAGAAAAACTTAACGAATCGTGCGCATGCCAACGAGTCGCATCGTGTCTGATTCTGGAGTTCGGCCAAAAAAGACCGTTACCTGATCTCCACTCTCTAATCTAGATTCGGACTTTAGTCGTTCAATAAGGCGTTCTATCATCGAGTCCAAATCGCGGTCATCATGAAAGAGATATGGCTGAACACCCCACACTAAAGCAAGTTCTTTCCAAGTAGCCAGTTCATTGGTCGCAACATAGATAGTTGCATCTGGTCGAAAGTGCGAGAGGAGTCTCGCCGTGAACCCACTCATTGAGAGCACCAGTATCGCCTTAGCATTAAAACTCTGACTCAGCTCGTAGACACTGCGGATCATGACTGCGTATTCGGTATACGTATTGAGATCAAGCGCCTGATAGAGATCATTATATGGTGATTCTTCAGTCTTTTCGATAATTTCCCGCATGGTTGCAATAGTTTCTACAGGATATTTCCCAGTAGCTGATTCTTCAGAAAGCATCACTGCATCCGTGTGATCAATCACGGCATTAGAGACATCCGATACTTCTGCCCTCGTTGGTCTTGGATTAGCAACCATACTCTGCATCATTTGGGTTGCTACAATAACCGGCCGCATCGCTTTGAGACTCTCAGCAATAATCTGCTTTTGGAGCAGCACGACTTCGCTTTCTGGCATCTCAATACCAAGATCTCCGCGAGCTACCATCACGGCATCGCTCGCTTCAATAATTTGCCTCAATTCTCCCAAGGCAGCCTTCCGCTCAATCTTGGCACACAGCTTGGGATATGTTGGTCTCATAGGGGCCAACTCCTTCATCTTGGCCTGTACCATAGCGATATCATGCGCTGAACCAACAAAAGAAAGTCCGACATATTCAATACCAAGCTCAAGTATAAAGGCAAGGTCGGCAATATCTTTTTCGGAGAGAATAGGAAGATCTATCATCGTATCAGGCAAGATCACCCCCTTACGAGGTTTGATCGTGCCATCGTTCTTGGCTATTGCTTTGACAATTCTTTGTTCACCCTCAGTTACTTCCAGTTCTACGAGACCATCGTCGATGAGAATACGCTCCCCTGCTTTGAGGCGCTCTACCAATCCTGGGGTATCAAGAAATACAACCTGATCTTCAGCTGAGAAACGGTTCCTCTCTGAAAGATCGGCAACCGTTAAAATGAATCCTTGTTTAAAAGAAAGAGGGAAACTTACTTCAGTCCGGATACGTGGTCCCTGAAGGTCTCCCAACACAGCAACCGGGGTACCCAGCTCATCTGAAAGTTCTCGAAGTACCGTCACTACTTCTCGGCACCAATCATGTTTAGCATGGGAGAAATTAATCCGAGCAACATTCATGCCAGAAAGAATCATGTCACGAAGGATTTCTTTTTTGTCGGAAGCCAATCCAAGCGTAGCTACTATTTTTGTTTGTTTCATGATGAAAAAATACAGAATACAAAAGCGGACAACCTCATTGTCCATTGTGCTCATCTATTCTACACGCTTTCCAAAAAATGAAGAAGCGGTCACCAGGAATTCCCAGTAACCGCTTCAGTACACCTCAATGAGGAGACTCACTTCTTGCGCCACGGAGCAACCACTGTCTCCGAACATTGGCGAGACGGTACCCCGCCACGCTCCTGATACTGGCACTGGGCGAGAGTAGCCCGCTCCTCCTTGGTGATCTCTACTTCCAAGAAAGCAATCTCGTTGACCACCTTCTGGCACTCATATGAGGGCCAACGGTGCTCTGGAGCCGCACTGTAGGAGCAGTGTTTCTGACTGATCTTGATCATCTCCGACAGCTTCGGCTTGAGCTGACTCAAGCTATAGCGAGATCGCGGAGTCTGGCCAGTGACCACGTCATTCGTCGATGATTCGCACGGCACTGCGACTGTAAATGGGATGGCTGTATCGTAGCGGGTAGAGAAGCACCCGCCGCCTACCCGTTGATTCCCGTAGCCATGCCAGTACTGCATGTGCTGATAGGAGCGATCGGATGGGACATACACCGACGGCCGCGAAGCGCAGCCACCGAGAACAAGGAAGGTGGCCGCCATGAGGAGGCCGAACAGGACGCGAGAGATAAAACGAGTGTTCATAGATAAGGCCTCCTTGGCCAATGAAGTGATCGGTTGTAAAAGAAGCTGAGACTCTTAGGATTTGAAGAACTAGGTCTTCGCCTCCAGTCGAGGGGATATTCCTTAAATCTCCCTATTTCATCTCAGAATAAGCATTATACTCCAAAACAGAGTAAAAATCAAGGGCTAAGTATCTATTTTTTGGCTTATATAAAGCAAAATAAAAGGCTTCGTTAAGCCTTTTTTGATCGATTTTCGTTTTTTTTGGCTTCATCAAGCCATTTCTTCGGGTTCCTCACCTCTTTCAGAAATTTCTCTGAGAATATCACTCGGAATAGGGTCTCTTTTGGGCGAGACACCTGGGTAACGCCAAGCACTAATTATTTTGAGTTCTGCTTGACTCAGAAGTCCTGCGAGTTTTGTCTTGGGAAGCCTCTTATCTGACTGTACTTTGTACATGGTCCAGAGTTCCTGTGTCCATACTTCTTTATTTCCAACTCTTTTGGTTGAAGCTGGCTGCATCACCGCTATGGTATTGGGAACTATGCCAATCTCCTGACGCTTGGGACTCCGAATAATACGGATCACCCGCTGACGCGACAAATGATATTCACGCATCTTGTACTCCGCATGGAGCGTAAAGTAATAACGACCAGTTTTTCCAGCAGTAAGGAGTTTGGGCTTGGCCCGACCAAAAGACGAGCGGGTAAACATACTAGCGGTTCAAGTTCATATCACGAAGCGCCTGCAGTCGCTCCTCAACCGGTGGATGAGTCATAAAGAGCTTCATGAGCGAGCCAGATTTAAATGGATTGGAAATATAGAGGTGAGCGGTAGCGCTACTCGCCGTATCAACTGGTTTCGGATCGGCACTTATTTTTTCCAAAGCACTGGCAAGACCTTCGGGGTAACGAGTAAGAAGTGCTCCCGAAGCATCAGCCAAAAATTCACGCTTCCGACTAATAGCCATCCGAATGAGAAAGGCCGCTAGTGGAGCAAGAAGCGAGAGGACAATACCTACTATAATAAGCGGTCCATGATTCCGATTATCGCTATCACGTGATCCACCAAAGAGAAGTGCCCGTTGAAACATGTCAGCAAGTATAGAGATAAATCCTGCCAAAATGACTACTACTGTTGAGACAAGTGTATCTCTATTTTTAATATGAGAGAGTTCGTGAGCAGCTACTCCCTCAAGTTCTACCCGACTGAGCCTAGCGAGAATACCCGTTGTAAAACAAATTACTCCATGTTCTGGATTACGACCGGTCGCAAAAGCATTGAGCGCCTCGTCTTGAATGATATAAATTTTGGGGAGAGGCATACCCGCAGTAATAGCCAAGTTCTCAACCAAAGTGTACAGCTCACGATTGCTTTCTCGATCAACAGGTTCAGCATGCGACATGGAGAGTACAATCTTGTCGCTCCACCAATACGAAGCAAAACTTGTGATCACTGAAAACGCTACCGCGATATAGAGGATAGAACTATTACCATAGAGTCCTGCAAAAATGTAACCAATACCAATTACCACCAAAAGAAAGATCGAGAGGTAGAGCCACGTCAATTCAATATTTTTTGATTGATGGGAATAAGCAGTTGCCATAGTGATTGTATCTGTTAACAATAACTTTTTGAGCCAATAGCACGGTACAGTATTGTACAAGAATTATCCCGAAATGTAAACGGCAAGCTCATCAGCTTGCCGTCCCCTCCTTTGATTACTTGTCACTCACCTAGAACTGTACTTTGACAGGTTCTTTTTCAGTTTCTTCGATTTCAAAAAATTCACGCTTCACAAATTTAAACATCGAGGCAACGATATTGGATGGAAACATGTCCACAGCTGCATTGAGTTCCATCACATTGCCGTTATAGAAACGGCGGGCAGCCTGAATTTTATTCTCCGTATCAGCAAGTTCTCGCTGAAGTTCGAGAAAATTTTGATTTGCCTTAAGGTCTGGGTAGTTTTCTGCTACCGCAAAAAGACTCTTCAGTGTTCCCGCAAGCATATTTTCT
The DNA here is from genome assembly GCA_964398485.1 of uncultured Bdellovibrionales bacterium. Lineage (GTDB taxonomy): Bacteria > Patescibacteriota > Minisyncoccia > Moranbacterales > UBA1568 > SSEF01. Next base: position 5,721 of record CAYNMD010000025.1, read on the forward strand.
GCAGCAGCATGATCCTCTACTGACCCAGCCTGCATAGCCTTGGTACGAGCTTCGGTCACATTCTCCAAGAGCTGTTTCTCGTGAGCTGCATAGCCCTGTACAGTTGAAACAAGATTTGGGATGAGATCATAGCGACGTTTGAGCTGCACATCAATATCACTCCATGCCTCATCGGTTCGAGCACCAAGCTTCACAAACTTGTTATAGTACACCACTCCCATGAGGAGTACCAAGACACCAATGCCTAAAAGAATAAAACCGATCATAAAGATAGACAAAAAATTAAGACTCGTACTAAGCAGTATACCAAAATAAGGTTCTTTTTCAATCTCCATCAGGGGAAAATATGCTCCATAAGATAATAAAATAGACTCTTCGTCAAATAGCCCTTCAGGAAAGAATAACGTATACTGGAACACTATGCTTAAATATCTCGATCACCTTTTTGAAAAAATAGAGGAGACTCCACTGACTCTTCATGCCTGGGCATTAGCCCTCACCGCTATCATAGGGGTACGCATTGCCATTGAACTCTTTTTCGAAAACATCACCTTTCGTTACGGAGACCACTTTTTCTACCAGTTTTTACACCACTACCTTACCTTTCTTTCCATTTATCTTACAGCTCTTCCTCTTGTTGTCTGGTTTGCCAAAGTTTCTATCAAAAAAGCTGCTCTCATTCTCCTCTTTGGCTTCATGGTTATTTGGACACCACCTATCGTCGATGAAATTCTCAGTAAAGGCCAGGGTTTTTGGAGTTTCTATTCTTTTGATAGTCTGCCTGGCTTAGCTGAACGGTATCTCACCTTCTTTGGTGACAAACCAGATGTTGGTATCACTTACGGGGTACGGACTGAGATTGGCCTTGTACTCACCTTGATGACAGTGTACGTTTTTGTCCGTACTCGAAGTTGGCTCCGGACTCTTCTTGGCGCCTTGAGTCTTTATACCGTCCTCTTTATTATTGGAGTATTCCCCTCTCTTGTTACAGTACTCCTTCTCGGACCAGAAAAAGGCTGGCTTGGCGTTACCGAACTTGATGTCGCCAGAATCATGCTTTCTCCCGAACCGCTCTATCTTCTCAATCCTCCAGCTGTAAGCGTTGTCCTGGCTATAAAAATGGGTCTTGTCTATGCATTGTTTATACCACCACTTGTCACCCTTCTTCTTTGGACCTTCTTTCGACCAACACTTACAGCTCTTTGGAACAATCTACGATTACCCCAAGTGATCTACCACATTGGACTCTTTATTCTTGGAATCGCCACGGTACTTCTCTATGAAGAAAAAACCGGCTTTGTTCTCAATTGGATGCATGGGGCAGGGCTCATTCTTATGGTTATCTCCGTCATCTTAGCCTGGACCACATCTGTCATCGTCAACGATCTCAACGATGTACCTATAGACTCCATCACGAACACCCATCGACCACTTATCACCAACGCTATCTCTCCGGATACCTACCGAACCATCGGTGTTATCATGTTTGTATTCTCTCTACTCTATGCTGGATACATTTCCACCCAACTCGCCTTTCTTCTGGCTCTTTATCAGGCTATCGCTTGGCTTTATTCTGCACCTCCACTTCGCTTGAAACGTTTCCCCGGTATTGCCACACTCCTAGCTGCCAGCGCCAGCATGCTTGTCTTCTTCGGGGGGTATATAGTTTTCTCGCCCAACAAAAACATCAGCGAACTCCCCTGGTCAATTTCAGCCCTCCTCTTTTTTGCTTACTGCACCCTTCTCCCTATCAAAGATTTCAAAGACATTCCTGGTGATGCCAAAGACGGGGTTACCACCCTTCCCATTCTCTGGGGAGAGGTTAAAGCCAAACGAATCATTGGATCTTTGGCTTTCCTCTGTTTTATTGTGAGCGTTTTTATATTTGATGTTCGCCATCTCTTTCCTCTCGCTTTCTTTTTTGGCTCACTCGCCTATTGGCTCCTCCAGATGAGTAGTGCTACCCATCGCTATTTTTCATACCATCGTCTTGCTGGTTGGTATATCGCTCTTGTCTCCAGCTATGTTGCTTTCCTCGCTTTCCATTTCTTTACTCGCTAACTGAGAGTTTCTTCATCCAGAAGTGGGGTGAGTTCGGCAGCTAACTTTTCCCAATCCTCAACCGATAAAGCCTGCGCACGAATATCATTTGAGAGTTCCATACATTCGAAGACTTTTAAAAGCTGTTCCCGCGAAAGATGAAAACTCGAAGTAAGATTGTTAACCAAGGTCTTGCGACGAGCAGCAAAACCAGCTCGAGCAAAGCGAAATATTTTACGATCAGCTACTGGGTCAAAAGAACGCTTAGGAATAAGCTGTACCACCGCACTCTCCACTGCTGGCACCGGATCAAAAGCTTCTCGAGGAACCAAAATGGCAATCCGTGCATCGCTATAGTACTGAACCATAAGCGAAAGAAGGCTCATATCACCCGGATTAGCCGTCATGCGCTCGGCTACTTCTTTCTGCACCATGAGCGTCAGACTCTTCGGTCGCAGTCTCAAGGAAAGGAGAGTGCGGATAATAGGAGCCGTGATGTAGTAGGGGATATTGGCAATCACCTTGTACTGTCCATTCTGGCAACCAGCCTGAGCCAAGACCTCATTTAGGTTTATTTCCAGTACATTGCCTTCAAGAATAGAGAATCCTTGGCTCTCCTTAAAATGCTCCTCTAATCGCTTTACGAGTTGGTGATCAAGTTCGACTGCAAAAACATGAGCTACTTTTCCAAGAAGTTTTTCGGTGAGTACTCCCGTACCTGGACCAATTTCAAAAACATGATCTTCTGAACCAACTTCAGCCACCCGAAGAATTTCGGTAATAATCTCCTCGTCTTTGAGAAAATTCTGTCCCAGAGATTTTTTAGCTTTAATTTCCATAGGTTAATTCACAATTTCCTCCATCTTAACATTAATCACTCCAGCACCAATCGAGGCGATCTTGGCAAAAGCTACTTTATCGAGATCGATAATCCGTCCGGGCACAAAGGGACCTCGGTCGTTAATTACTACAATGACTGATTTCCCATTATCAAGGTTTGTCACTTTTACATAACTCCCTTTGGGAAGCCAGGGATTGGCCGCTGCCATTGTTCCAGTCCAAGCATACCACGAAGCTGCTCCACGATGACTTTTTCCGAGCTGTACGTACGTCCCCTGAACAACCTTTTCAATAACTGGTTCTTTAATAATTTCTGCTTTCAGTACTTTACGTCTTACTTCTTTACCGTCGTGATAACTCACTCTATAAGTTGTGCGCTTCGTTCCTTTTTCTCCTTTCTGGATAACTTTCTTCACTCGCCAGGAAAGCTCACTGTCCTCAGCTACCTCCGTTGTATATTCGATAGGGACATCCTTGTATTCTTCACGAATCTCTACTCGAGTGATTCGAAGCATACCCCCTTCCCCTACCACTGTCTCCCTTCCTGGTTCAACCAAATCATCCTCATCGAGGACAATCCGTTGTTCCAACAAAACATCCTCGTTTGTTTTGGCGCGAGTTTGAATATCTTGTTTTTTTCCATCAACTTGGATAGTCAATAATCTCACCGGCTCAAACCAGATATGCATGCCGGGAATGATACGTGCTTCACGAGTAGGTAATATCGCATCCTCGGTTCGTAAATCAAATCCTTGTTCCAGAAGAAATTCTCCAACGGTAGCGGTTCCAGTCTCGACTCTCCCTAGGAAAAGACCATGGACATGAAAAAATACTTCAACTGACGGGGAATGAGAAAGACGCTCATCAGTATTGTCGCGATACTGCCAGACAAAAAAACTCCCTACACCCAGGATGATAAGACCAAAAAGTACAGAACGCATGATTATGAACGCAAACGATAATGAAGCGCCTCAGTTAGATGTCCTTCGGCTATTTCTGTTGCTCCAGCGAGATCCGCAATGGTTCGCGCTACTTTGAGCACCCGAGAGTACGCCCGTGGTGATAGTTTATAAAACGAAACTGCTTCACGCAAAATTTCCTGGGTGCCAAGATCCAAAGAACAGTGCTTTTCAAGAAGCTTCACGTCCAGTTCAGCGTTGGTAAATTTTCCGTGCATGTGAAGCCGTTCTCGTTGCATCGCTCTCGCCCTCTCGACTCGCTCACGAATTGATTCGCTACTTTCACTGTTTTTCCCTGCATGGAGAGCCTCGAACTTTAGGCGCGGTACTTCTATATGAAGATCAATCCGATCAAGAATAGGTCCAGAAACTTTTTGTTTATATTTTTCTCGAGTATACGGACTACAACCGCACACTCGTTCTGGATCGCCAAAATGGCCACAAGGACAAGGATTCATAGCTGCAACCAGAGTAAACCGAGCAGGGAAGGTAAGCGTTCCCTTGGCTCTCGATACAACTACAACACCGTCCTCCAATGGCTGACGAAGACTCTCGAGCGTACTCCGAGGAAACTCAGCAAATTCGTCTAGAAAAAGCACTCCTCGATGAGCAAGGCTAATTTCTCCCGGTTTTGGAAAAGATCCCCCACCAATAAGCGAAATGGTACTCGCACTATGATGTGGGGAACGGAATGGACGTGCAGAGACTAATGCCTGTTCCCTTGGTAACTGACCAGCTACAGAAAATATTTGGGTTATTTCTAAACACTCCTCAAAGGAAAGTTTGGGAAGAATCGATGGAAATGCCTTGGCTAGAAGCGTTTTGCCACTCCCTGGAGGTCCAATCATGAGAATATTGTGTCCACCAGCTGCCGCGATCTCGAGAGCACGCTTTACATGGGCCTGCCCCTTAATTTCAGCCATATCAGTTCCATCATATTTCTGTCCTGTCTCAAGCGGCGTCATCGACTCAGGATGAAGCAACTTTTTCCCTTCGAGATGCTCAGTGATTTCTCGAAATTTCTCGGCAGCATAAATAGTAACACCAGGCACCAAAGCGGCTTCTCTAGCATTCTCCCTTGGAACATACACTTCCAAAAAACCGGCTCTCTTAGCAAAAAGCACCAATGGCAAGACGCTCGTTACCCGACGCAAGCGGCCATCAAGAGCTAATTCTCCAAGAAAAAATTTCCCTTCTGGGGAAAAACTCATTTGCTTGGTAGCAGAAAGAAACGCCAGAGCCATACCAAGATCATAGGCAGAGGAACTTTTGGGAAGATCTGCTGGAGCAAGATTAATAGTTACTCGACCACTCATATGTGGTGGCCGAAAATCACTATTCTTAATGGCAGCACTCACTCGATCCCGAGCCTCTTTAACAGCAGCGTCCGGAAGGCCAACAACGCTAAATTGATGCAGTCCTTTCGTAAGGACATCAGATTCAATTTCAACCAAAACTCCATCTAATCCAATAGTAGCTCCCGAAAACACCTTGGCTGGCATAATCATTATGGTTTTCAAAAAATTCCCAGCTGCCTAGGCCGAGAAGAGTCAGCATACCAGCTTCATCAAAAAATGCAAACGGTACAAAAACCAAGGTCCCAGTCTCCCATTAGG
>CAYNMD010000026.1:0-11104 GCA_964398485.1 uncultured Bdellovibrionales bacterium
AATACGATCACCCTGCTTCACTTTGGCCTCTGGAGAAATTATTGTGAGCGTATAGTCAAAAGGAGTTTGATCTTCTCTTTGAGTAATCATCAAAGTATCAGCTTCTTCCTCCTGATCCTCTTCTATTTTCTTGGTATAAAATTCCAGAGTCTCACTCGTTGTTCGAGTACTATCATTTGGATCGGTAACCGTAACCGTCAAAGTGTGTCGCCCAACATGAAGACCCCGAGGGGGCTTCCACGAAAAATATCCATTGGCATTCGCTGAAATTTCTGCTGTGATACTTGGCCTCGTCAGTGTTAGGCTTACTACTGCATTTGCCACGTTCGTATTCCCTCGAATACGCGGGCGAGTATCTTCGACCTTGATAGGAAAGGATCTTGGTGGAGTAATATTTTTGTTACCGATTCTCGTAAGGGTAAGGCTAGCTGGAGGAAGGAGACTCGAACAATCAATGGCAATAGCAGAGACTGCTGAAGAAATGGCAATCCCTGGCGACATTGGACCAAGAGCCGTCACTGTATAGCTATAACTCGTATTACCTAACACGGCCGTATCGGTATACCCAGAACTGGTGAGCCCTGTCGTAAGGACACTACTGTCCCGATCTATATCCCAGGTAGTGGTAGCAGCATCATCCGCCCAATCAAGTACAATTCTTGGACTTCCTGCTACACAAGTTGGTGTAGCTGTCACTACAGGAGCTGATGGTGGACCAAGCACAACCGCTGTTACTACAATTACTTCATCGGCAAGCGCTCGAATTTTTTGGGCCACATCAAAAGAAAGAAATCCTGGTCCGAGGGTAAAAATCAACGCCAGATAACTAAAAAGCGATACTCCAAGTACCCAAAAGTGAAGTCGCGCTAAGAAACGAAATTGTCGAGAATGATTCAGTTTCATGAAAAAATTTCTCTCCTCATTCTATCACGCATTGAGATTCAGACATGACCACCTTTTTCTTGCCACTCTGTAAGAGCGTAGGCTGATCTTTCTAGAGACGTTGCAGGGCGCAACCTGACCCCTTCCTTAGGAAGGATGGAAAAATGCCGGGAATCATCAAGAGCCATTCCGATAAACCAAATATCTTCCTCACTTGTCATCCATGCGGTACCAAAACGATCGAGCGAAAATGGTCTGGAATAATCAAGCATTGTTTTTCGACCATCCCGAAGCATAAAAAACTCATGAAAATATGAGAGAGCCAATTCACGGACACTCCGATAGATCGGGTCGCGATAACGGAGAACGGGATGATTTGTTTTAGAGAGGGCTCCCCAATATTTTCCCTTCTTAAAAAGAGTGACCACATGATCCTCATCATAGCGTTTGGCTCTCAGATCAAGAAGCCAAGCCGGTTGATTATGTACAGCAAGTGCTGCTACTGCCAAAAGAGCTCCTTCGATACACTGAGCTTTTTTTTCTCGAAGTACCAGACGTGGAGAATAGAGTGTATCGCCTTGCTCGCTAAAATTGGCTGGGAGGCTATCCAAAAAATCCTGGATTTTTTCCGGGGTAGAGAGTGATTTGAGAATTTTGAGTTCTTGGCGATTAAAACCAAACATATTGCTATAGTATATTGCCTGATTTCTTCTGTAAAAATGACTGCATTGACAGAACATTTTACCAAGAATACTATCCCGAGTAAGTACCACTTGGTACGAAATACCTGGAGACAAGCATGAGCCACTGGAAATCCCTCTTCGCTCTTCTCGCAGTCATCCTCTGGATTGGTGCAGCCTCAGCTCAGTCGACCGTCAATCTGAATCTCCCAACAGGAAAACACAGTCTCGGTCTAGTTGCGGTTGAAGTGGCTGGTCAATCAGAGATGAGTCCTCGGAAATACTCACAGGATCGCTGCTATGGTACGGCCAATCTCTTCTTCGGCCACTCGGCCCATCCAGGAGGAGATCTTAACGGGAGGCTCAATCAAAATAATGGTGGCCATGGCGGGCGCTGCTATCTCGACTTTGAGAAAAGCCTCTATGGGATCGCGCTCGGACTCCAGAACAGCCAGTACGGCAACACCCTGGTGTTTGGTGTAGGAAAAAGATGGACCATCATCGACCTGGAGACGCGCTGGCTCAACAACCCCTCCGTTCCCATCAAGAGAGTAAGGCTCTTTGTAGGAGCTGAAACAGGCAGCATCTACTATGAGAAGCGTCTCGGACGTGGAGCCATCTTCTCCCCCTTTGTCTTCCCCAATGTTGCCGCCAGCATCCACATTGGAGAATTCGAGGTAAGCGCTATGCAGATATACCTCCCCCAAGGAATCAAGCTCTGGGGACACTCTGTCGAGGTGCCGAGTGACGTCTTTGGTGGCTACCAGCCCTACCAGAGCCATCTCGCCAACACCTCTCATCCGCACGTGCGCCCCGCTCTCTTCATCAACTATCGGTTCTAACAGAACCAAAAAAGCGTCGGCCAGAATCCTGGCTGACGTTGTTATTTTTGATCAGAAACTGGATCATTGGATGTCTTTTTGATAAGCATCCAACCAGTAGTTACTGTCAAAAAAATAAAAGCTAGGAGTGACCACTCAGGAATAGATACCCCCAGAAGAGTCCAGTCTCTCTTCGTGCAGTCCCCAGTGGCTTGAAAAAGAACGGTAATCCAATCAGTAAATGATTCCATCCAAGGAATACATTTCTTGTCTAAACCTTGCGGAATCCACTCAATATAGACGTTTCGTCCCGCCACCAATCCACCAAGAAGGGCTAAGCCAAACATAACTGCAAGATATACCCTCTCTCCCCTGCCATGAAGCCATGCTATAAAAGCAGTTACCCCAACGCCCCCAAAAAAGAAACGTTGGATAATACACAAAGGACAGGGGGTGAGGCCAACAGCATATTGAAGTATCCAACCGACTGTCAGCATAGAGACACAAAACGTGGCTACTACACCAAAAAAATGCCGCGTATGAGTAAAGCACCAAAGAATCAAGTCTCGCATAGAAGATTAGTGATCCATGTTATGCATATCGTCTGACTGAGATGCATATCCCCAGTCACGAAGCCAGCCCTTCATCATATCAATTTCTCGACTTTGAGTCGTAACGATATCTTGGCCAAGTTTCTTTAGCTCATTGTGTTTTCCCTGGACCTCTATAAGTTTTGCCATTTCTACGGCCCCCTCATGATGGACTATCATCATCTCAACAAATGCCTTATCAAAAGAATCTCCTGTTTTTCCTTGTAGTCCATCAACCATTTCATTCATGGTCATATCTGCATGGTTAGAGATTCTCTGGTCAACATTTTTTTTCTGAAGAGGATAAGGCTGTCCATCAGCCATGGGGCGGCTATTTTGCCTTCCGAAAATAAGGCCTGAGGTAAATGCTATTCCCGTAACTACCAATAGGGCTATCATGTACTGCTTATTCATAGCAACCAAAATTAGAATTAACCTCTTTATTATACCGTTAAAACTAGTCCTGCTGAAAACGCCTTCCAAAAATTAAAGGGCTATTTTTCTTTCTTTAGAAGACAGAATTCAAGAGACACCAGGTACCCGAGCGCGCCAATAGACCAAACTTCAAGAATTTCCTCCGTAAGACGCATAAGATGGAGCACGGTACGATGACACTCCTTGGTCGCACATAGAGCGAGATCCGCATCTCGCTGAAAAAGTCCATCAGTGAAATCAAGTATAGCTGCCAAGGTGAGCAGGACAAATATAGCAGCCACCGAGAAACGAAGTCTCCGATCAGCCTTGTTCCACAAGAGAATTAGCAAGGTTCCCAACGAAAAAAGCAGCAAGGGGAGATAGAGTATTGCCCAAATATAGCTAGGGAAATCCTGGAGTAAAACTATGTGATCACGGAAGTAACCGGCAATCCGTTCGTGAAGATATACTGCATCATCAATACTGAAGAAAAAGAAAATGAGCGATAAAAGTCCCCAGTATACTTTTTTGGTGGCGTGCTGAGTAGCCAAAGCAGCAAGAGCGAGAAAGAGAAACGAAACTGAACTCAGCCAAGTGAGTGGAGCTTGCTCTTTGGTAGCAATAAAGATCTTGCTAAAAAATGTGTTTGGGACAACAAAAAACGCTACGAGATCACAGAGAAGCAACGCTAGACTAAGCACCATTCCAAGAATATACACTTTTTTGAGAAAGCTTTCGGTAAAATACATAACTTTACTCCACCCTTACTTCATTTGAGGAAGCATGATCTACTATTTCGAGAAATTGCCTCACTCTCTGCTTATCAATATTTCTCAAAACAATATTTCTTGTCTTCCCACCACCAATTTGGAAACACGGTTCGAGATTTGGGCTACAAGCCATATTCTGAATAGAGATATCCTGCCCATCTTCAACAACATACAATGGACTCTTCTTCGCTTCCACTTGAATACTATCTAGCGTTACCTGATCAGCATGACTCAGACGTACCGCCATCTTGGAATCAGTAAAACGAATATTCTCAAAACGAACATTTTGCATATTGGGATTGGCCATACCATCAATGTTTACTACTCCATTCTTAGCGCCAGTCCCACTGATATTACGCATGATGATATTCTTGATCAGCGGTTTAAACGAATTATCAGTTTGAAGAGCAGAGCTATAAATAAGGTTTATATCGAGAGCATCTCCTGACATTCGATCCATGGTTATATTCTCAACAAGAACATCCTCTACAAAACCACCTCTACTCTCGGTAGTCTTGAGACGAAATCCGTGCCGAGTATTTTCAAAGTGACTATCACGAATTTCGACATCACGTACCCCTCCAGACATCTCGCTCCCAATAGAAACACCCGAGCTCCCATGAACAACAGTGATATTTCTAATCCGCACATGTTCGGTAGGGCGGTTTACCCTTCGGCCATCTTCATCAATCCCGGATTTGATTGATATAGCATCATCCCCTGTTGAAAAAAAACAATTCTCGATGAGTACATTTTTAGTTGAATCAAGCGCAATACCATCAGTGTTACTACTCCAGGTTTCGATATGTAAATTCCTCGCAACAAAATTTTCAGAATACAAAGGGTGTATCGTCCAAAATGGGCCATTCTCAACAGTAAATCCATCTAAAAGAATATCCTTTGTATTCACGAATTGAATAAATGATGGACGAATACCTGATTGCTTTTCACCAAACACTCGTTCTGCGACTGGAGATCCTTGACGAGAGAGGAGGAAGAGTTTCTGCCTCGCCGTTTCAAAATCACCCGGTCCAGTCCAGTCTTCTCGCTTTTCTCCATTGCCGATAAGCTTCCCTTTCCCAGTGATTGCTACGTGCTCCAGATCCTTTCCGTAGATAAGTGGCGAATAATTATAAAACTCAATTCCCTGAAAACGAGTGAGTACCACCGGAAGATAGTCGCTAAGATCTGTAGTAAAGCTTAGCTCGGCACCCTCCTCAAGAAAGAGATTGATACGACTCTTGAAAGTCACCGCTCCGGTAAGCCACTTCCCTCGAGGAATTACTATAGATCCCCCTCCTTGGACAGCACAATCATCAATAGCCTTCTTAATAGCTGCAGTAGATTTGAAACCATCTTCATCTCGAGCTCCGTAGTCACGGATGTCGCAAATTCGATAGGGAACACCAGGAACCTCAGGAACTTGAATAGCTACCTTTCCCTTGGGAGAGATGGGCAAATCCTGAGAAATAATAATTGACTCATTACTCTGGGAGCGATCTTTCCACAAAAGAAACACCCCTCCCCCTACCACTATTACCGCTAGTCCTGCCAAAAATAATCTCATAAAAAACGCTATTCTAAGCCAAAGATTTATAGAACCAGTATATCAGAACAACTGACTCTAAAAATTAAAAAGACTTACTGATATTCACAGAATACCAAGTAAGTCTTCTCTAAAAACCCTTCTAGCGCTGAGATTTCCAGGCTCGTTTTTCTGCCTTGAGACGAATTTTTTCTTCAAATTTCTTCTGTTTTTCCTCCATTTTTAACCGCTTTTTTTCGGCCTTAGCCATAAGTTTGGCCGATCGATCACCACCGCTAGTAGCTTTAATCTTGGATCGAAGTACTTCACCAGACTGGGCATCGATACGAAAATCCCCTCGTTTACCGTCAGCAGCCAGAATACGCACTTGCCATGTCTTCTTACCGTGCTCCAGCTCAAGCTGAGCTTTTTTAACCGTACCAGCCAATTTTGACTGGGCAATTTCAATAGCTTTTGCCTGTGATATCGCCACTCCTACAGTCGAAATGGCTGCGTGTTCATTAACATCATCCGCTCCCCGCCGTGCCTCTGCCGACGAAGTTAGGGTCAACACACCACCGCTTATTACAAGCGCACCGAGCGCTATTAGGGCACTCTTCTTCATACTCTTTGTACTTTTAGTTAAATTATCGGCACATCTCTAATGACGGCCAACTAACGAAAATCTTACTCAATTATTTTTTCCAGAATGATCTGATTTTTCATCGTTTTCATCCTTCTCATCATCATCGTTATCGCTGCGACCACTTTTGTCCTCACTCTTTTCTACGGAATCATCCCCCTCTGTACCCCTCTCCTCCGAGAGAGCATCTTCGTCATCAGCTTTATCATCAGAAGTATTGCTTTTTCCAGATGAGGAGCGAGTTCTCACAGAACTCGGATTTACCCACTGAGTGCTCTCATGCATACTCTCTGAGTCTTCCTGCTTTTTTCTCTCTTGGTGGAAAAAATCCTCTAAAGATTCGGACGATTCACTATCCTCCGCATCCTCTCCCTTATGGTCACTCCGCTTCTCTTGTTCCCCTCCCGATCTCTTCTCCTCATTCATCTTTTCTCTCAATCGATAACTGTTCCCGTTTTCCTTTTTCTCGGTAACTATTTTCAATCTTCCAGTACCACGATTAATCTCTTCAACAAATTCATCATCTGTCTCCTCAGAGTATTGTTTCAAAGCTGCACGATGCTTCCCTATAAGGGTGCCAATTACAGCCTTTTTTTCTTCGGTAAGCTGACCCTTCTGAGCCAACTCTTCAGCTTCTCGTACCCTTCGTTTAGCTCGTTCACGTTCCCATTGAGCCGAATCATCCTGAGCACTTCGCCACAAACTAACTGTCGGTTCATTTACTTGTATCTTGAAAAAATACAGAATCTCGCCAGGGAGGGCGGATTCGGAAGCTCGAACCACTCCCCAGCTTCCTGGCAGAAGTACGAGAAGAATAAGGGTAGCGACCAGCCAGGTCCTTTTCAAAGGTAGGATATTTCCAAATGGTGTAGCTAGTTGTTCTTCGGAAGTACGAGCAATCATCTGCTGAAGTTCCTTCCTCATAATTCGTTTTTCTTGACCCGAGAGACTAGAGGAACGGAGGGTGGCAAAAAAATCCGTTTCACTCAGTACCTGAGTGCCCTGCTTCTTTCGAAAAAATGGGAAGAATGATTTCATATAGAGTCTTCTATTTTGACGTTTGATGAGCTGAATTCTTACGCTTACCGCCAAGGAGAGACCGCCAGCGTGCGAGAGCCCGATGAATACGCACCGATACCACATTTTCAGATTCACCTAATGATTGAGCAATATCCTTCACTGTCCAATCTTCCACAAAACGAAGCCAGAGAACCGCGCGGTAGTGTTCAGGGAGTTCCCGTAACATTTCTACTGCCCACTGAGAGTCCAACACTTCCTCAAGAGAGAGCACTGCCTCCTGAGTAGAATCAAAACCAGATTCCATCATCTCATCCAAAGAATATTCTTTGTGTTTACGATACCAATCAATAACTTTGTTTGTTGCTATTCGATACAGGAAAGCTCTTTGATTATCAATGATTTTCCCAGATGATAATTCCTCCCATAATTTTCCGAAAGAATCTTGCGCGAGATCTTTAGCTATCTCTCGATCGCTCACACGAAAAAAAAACAAATCGAAAAAGAGCGTCAACCTCATTTTCGTAAAGATTAAAAAATTGTTTTTCGAGAGATTTCTTACTCATACCTCACGCTTACCTTACGGAGTTGGATTCGTTCAGTCAAGACCAGGGCGACAATCAACCTCTTCAGCTACACAATAGAGACACCGGAAATAGTATCGGCCTCATGGGCATGATCTAGGAACCTACTAGCGGTAAATATTTGCCATACCCCTCAGATTCCATAGATTTTTTTGGAACAAAACGAAGTGCTGCAGAGTTCATGCAATAACGACGGCCCCCTCTATCTTTTGGACCATCAGAGAAAACATGTCCGAGATGATTATCACCGTACCTACTGCGCACCTCTGTTCGTACGCCCCAAAAACTCCAGTCCTCTTTTTCTAAAAGATACTCTTTATCTATAGGCTTTACGAAACTCGGCCAGCCAGTACCACTGTCGTATTTATCACTCGATAGGAAAAGTGGTTCACCGCTCACAATATCTACATATATCCCAGGCTCATAGTTCTGATTGTAGGCATTATCAAATGGCTTTTCTGTCTCGCCTTCCTGAGTCACTTTATATTCTAGATCTGATAGGGTTTTCTTCAGCTCTTCCTTACCCGGTTTTACATATCGTGAGAAATCGATCCCACGAGAAAGATCTCCCTGTTCCTTTGTTCCCGGCTTATGAGTCGACCCAACGACATCTTCCCAGGTTTTATTCTCAAAATATTTTTTCAGAAATGCATCTCGTCCACTCGACTCACGATATGCACAGTATTTAGTAGTATTCTGTTCGCTGTAATTTTGATGGTATGCTTCTGCTGAATAAAAATTTATGTACGGCAACACTCTCACAGCAAGTGGTCTATCAAAAATCTTTGCTTCTTCCAACTCCTGTATGGATTGAATAGCAATAGAACGTTCATCTTCTGACTGATAAAAAATTACTGCTTGATAACTTTCACCACGATCATAAAACTGTCCACCGGCATCCGTTGGGTCGATATGCATGAGGTAGTAGCGTACAAGGTCTCGATACGATACCTTCGCTGGATCATAATAGACCTCGACCGTCTCTCTATGTCCACTCTTTTCACTCGTGACATCGCTATAAGTCGGATCAACAACATGCCCCCCAGCATAACCCGATATAACCTCGACTACCCCAGGGGCTTTCTGAAAATCACTCTCGGTACACCAAAAACAACCTCCAGCAAAATAGGCTCTCTGACTCTGTTCCAACTCCTTGTTTGTTTTTTCCATATGTTTTTCCAAATTATGTTTTAAACAACTTTCCCTAGGAATGCTTGGTATCTTTATTTCCCTGAATATTTCTCGTGGCCAGAAATGATTAATAAAAAAATATCCAAGGAATAATCCAACTATCCCGACTACCACCATAATAAGCTTCATAAGGTTACTCAGATCAGCTCAGAGAATTGTAGCCCCAGTATACCAGCTCAAATCTTGTCTCGGGTAAAAAATAGAGACTCCCTTAAGACTCATTTTTCATTATCCCCCAATGGATGGACTGGGCGCATTTTAACTAGAATTGATTTCCCCTCATTCAATTATTTCATTAAGAAAATCCCATGGGCTTCGAGCACTTCACAAATAGCTCTTCGGTCAGCCCTGAATTCCTCAGCAGTTTTGAATCAATTCCCTTATTTCTTATCGAAACTTTCTTAAGTCTGGGATTAGACTGCGGGCACAGAATTTCAAGCTTATAATATGAGCACGAACTACGACAAATCATCAAGTACTAAGGCAGTTACGCGCACAAACACCCGGCATTACTGCGTAATAACTCAAGGGAGATTAGTTTTTGATCGCACACGCATCCGCTCCACAAGATCAGAAACTGGTTTGATAGACACCTCTATCCCCCCACCATCACGTCTCGCATAATGGAAAGGGTCATCGAGATCCTTGATCAAAAATATCATATAAATCATCAGGAATGAGACTAGTAGGGTAAAAAATAGAGCCTCGTGGAAAGGTTCAACTCTCAAAACAAGCAGGCCCATAATGACAAAAAATGCCAGTATTTCTGCGATCGCGTACGCTGAGGGAATAAAGGAGAGGTCACGGATATTGTCGATTCGTATAATCATTCGTCGAATTGCACTCTGTTCATTCTTCATCCGAGCCAAGAAATTTGCTTGTATCACTGGCTCAAACTCTGCAAAATAACTGTCAAGCTCACTTAATTTCCCCAGAATTGTCTTCGTACGTTCACGTTTGTGGAACCATTCAAAGATTAGGCGAGGCAAATCTTGGCAGCTATCTAAAAATTGACGCGTTCGTTCGCTAGGTTTATTACAAGAGAAAATCCAGGCCTCCCCATAAAGTGCCTCTATACTTGCTACTAATTCTCCCGGGATCTTCTCACTCTCCTTGTAGTCAGAGATGACTCCGGTAATAAGAAAACCGATAAGGAATGTAGTGGCTGCGATAAGGCTAGTGAAAAGAGTGCTGAGCGAGATAAATTCCCAGCCTTGTTCATGAAAAAAAAGCTTGAGCAAGAAAACTAGCCCCACGAGCGGAATAATTTTGAATGCAAGATGCCATTTTTTGAGAAAACTTGATTGGTACATAATAAAATACAATATGCCAGAAAGCCCCATTTGTCGAGCCATATACCAACAGACATCATTCCATTGTAAAATTCAAAGAAAAGAGATCCATACAAGGACGAACTTAGAACTTTGGACTGGGGAAGTACTGGGAAGATGAAAGGAGAAATGGAGCTGGTTTTGGTATAAAAAGTTCAAGGGGCGGTTTGGTATTCACCTTGCCGCCCCATTTTGGTTTGCACTGCTCATTCTGTCTTCTTCGACCGGATGAAGCTGAAATGACGCATCAACTCCTTGTAGTACCTGCGCATGACATAGACGTAAATCTGCCCACGATACTGATCATCCTTCCAAAGAAGCTGGAGACTAACGTAGCCCCTGTCGGTAAATGGAGTACGCCTCAGTGGTCTCGAGCGGCAAATGACTACGCGGTGACGAGGTGATGCAGCATCCCAGCCCTTCCGCCTACCACCGACGACCTGCTGCAAAATGCACGGGATTGTTGCGCTACCAACCACTAGTTCAGCGGTCGGCCGGTTACCACGAACTTCATTTCCTGGCTTCAGATTCTTGATCTGAAGAATGAGGTTGTTGGCCTCCCAAGCCTTCATGAGATCTCCTTGGCTACACAATGTCCACTCGGACATGAAAAAATAACACTTCCGTGTTATTTCGTCAATACTTAGCTCCGCCTG
>CAYNMD010000027.1:0-10698 GCA_964398485.1 uncultured Bdellovibrionales bacterium
CCAAGATTGATATTCAGATGAAAGATGCTCGTGGCAAAGAAAATACTGCTTTTACTGTTCAGTATGACTTCTGCATGCCTGATCGCTTCAACCTTACATACATTGCCTCAGATGGATCGGAAAAAAGACCTGTCGTTGTCCATCGTTCATCTATTGGTGCCATCGAACGCGTTATGGCTTTCCTCATCGAACATTATGCTGGCGCCTTTCCACTCTGGCTTGCTCCCGTCCAAGTAAAACTCCTCCCTATCAGTGAGACTCATTTCTCCTACACCAAGGAAGTGTATGACACTCTACTCAAGGCTGGTATCCGCGTAGAGCTTGATGAGAGTAATGAATCACTCGGAAAAAAAGTTCGTAATGCCAAACTCGAAAAAGTTCCCTATTACATTGTCATTGGTGATCAGGAAATGAATGGACAGTCTCTCGGGATTGAACATCGTGATCATGGGAAAATTGGCAGTCTCAGTATCCATGATTTTCTCAATCGGATAAACGAAGAGATTGCAGCAAAAAAATAATCCCAAAAAAATAGTATGCTTTGGCTTTTTGGTAACAACACTGGTGAAAAAGTGACCAAAGAAGAATTCCGAGAGTCTGTTCTCCCGCGGCTCCGAGATCGGGGCCTCTCCGAAGATGACATTCGCTATGTACGAGCCGTTATCGATGCTGCCCTCAATGAGGATGGTAACGATGCTGGCGTTACCGAAAAAGAAATTGACCGCCTCATCGAAAATCTCAAGAAAAATGCCCCCGATCACTTCTCGGACGAAAATCTCAAGAAAACAGAAGATGAACTTCGTCGGAAGCTCTAAATATCATCAAAAAGAGTAAAAGCAAAAAGCCCAGTCAATACAGACTGGGCTTTTTGTGGAACGGACTTTAAGCAGCTGGGGCACCGTTGCGATCCTCAAGAGGACGAGCCTCATTGACGGTCAGCGTGCGGCCCTCAAACTCCTTACCATGCCAGAGCTCAATAGCTTTCTGAGCTTCTTCAGCTGTAGCCATTTCGACGAAACCAAAGCCGCGTGAGCGACCGGTCATACGATCGATAATAACTTTTACTGAAACTACCTGGCCAGCCTGTGAGAAAGCCTCCTTGAGACCATCTTCAGTGCTGCGATAAGGAATGCCTCCGACGTACAAACGTGTTGACATACGTAACACTTGTCGATTATGCACTTAACACCTTGTAAGACGACCTTCTGGCTTTTTTCTGTCGTAACCAGTCCACGCACCACAAGGGCCGTTCCTACCGTACACGTCGAAAGTAATGACCAAGAAACCTTACAAATGCGCCCCTAGTATAGCAGTTTTGATAGAAAAATGCAAGAATGCCCTACTTTGCCGCCAAATATCAGCTATACTAAAAAGGAGATAACTCTAACTATTTTGGGTATGGAAAAACAGGCTCACTATGTACTCTACCGTGACAAAAAAGGTGGTTATCGATTCAGGCTCGTGGCTCCCAACGGTGAAGTGGTAGCGACCAGTGAAAGCTACACTACTCGGCGAGGTATGATGAATAGCGTTGAGAAAATGGCCATGTGGGCAGCTACTACCCACCTCGAAGAAATCAAATCACCGAAGAAAAAAGCCGCTACTCGATAGCGGTTTTTCAGTGATCACCTAAGAGATCCTGTATCTTTGGGAGAAGCCTCTCAGCAATTTTAGTGTAGCCCGCATCGTTAGGATGGATTGCATCACTCATAAATTCAGTACGCCCAAAAATACCCTTCAGGATATCTTCTTCATAAGCCGCCCCTGTCTCTTTTGCTATCTCTTCATAAAGATCATCCGATCCCCCACTCACAATCCCGCTCCGTACTCCCAAAAGAAGAACTATTGCCCCTCCATTTTGAAAACTCGTCACGAGTGCTGTTAAATTTTCCCGAGTTACTTTTCGATCAATTCGCCGAAGAAAATCATTTCCTCCAAGAATAAGAATTACCAGTCGCGGCTCCATTTCCCTCACCTCTGGTATCCGAAGCAAAGCTTGCCCCGTCGTCTCACCAGAAACACCAAAATTTAAAACCGGCTCGTTAAGTTTTTTTGATAATTCTCCAGCCAGCCCTCCATCAGCTGTGCTTGATCCGACTCCTGCTGCAAGACTGTCGCCAAAAAGAACAACGGGCCCCTTTTTCTGTGATGGGTAATTCTTGACTATCGGGTCAGAGAAAAACCAGCCCCAGGAAAATAGAACTACCATCCCTAAAAACAAAGCTATCCAAAACCAGCGCTGATATGACATTAGCTATTTCTGATTTTATTCAGAAGAAGCAGAAAGGACTGCATCAATGGAGTGCACGACACCATTAGCAGAAAGAATATCGGCCACTTCGATAATTGAAGTATTATTGATCCACCACTTTCCTGCTTTCTGAGTTACTACCAATTCTTTCCCTTGTACTGTTTTTAGCTTCATACCCTCCTGGAAATCTGCTGTCCGATATTTCCCAGGGACAATATGAACGTTTAAGAGCTCCTGTAATTCATTTTTATTGTCCGAATTAAACAGCGCCTGCAAAGAGTCTCTGGAGAGTTTCCCAAAAGCCGTATTCGTTGGAGCAAAAACCGTTACTGCCTGTCTTGACTGGAACGACGACACAAGACCAGTAGTCTGCATCGCTGTCAGAAAAGTAGAATGGTCTTTTGATTGTGAGAGATTATCAAAGACGCTTTTTTTAGGTTCCGTGACCTTGCCGCCAATAGAAACCCCTTCCTCTATAGAAGGCTTCGGCTCACTTGGCTGATTTGAGGGAACCTGAGCGTCTTTCTTTGAAAGAAAAAACCAGTACACAAAAAGAGCAACAACCACCCCAAGAAGGAGTAACCACCATGCTGCATTTCCCGAAGAAGTTTTTCTAAGTTCCATAGGAACAGTTTTTAATATTTCACCTTACGTTTATTGTAACAGAAAATAGCAGCCCCTGCCGTAAGAAACCCCTATATCTTTACCCCTCGCCCACTCGAAAATAGATGCCACACCCATACGGCTAATACTGAGATCAGCGTTATAAGAACTGTGTAGGCCACTGTGAGTGAAACATCAGTCACTCCAAGAAGCCCAAACCGGAAACCATTTACCAAATAGAGGACCGGGTTATACAGCGAAAGTCCTCGCCAAAACTCAGGTAGCAGCTCTATAGAATAAAAAGTTCCCGCAAGATACGTGAGAGGTGTCAGTATAAAGGTTGGGAAAATCGAGATGGTATCGAAATCCTTGGCAAAAATGCCATTAATAAGGCCCGCCAATGAGAAGAGGACCGAGGAACAGAGAGCAAAAGCGATGAAATGAATTGGATGGACAATCTGAAGAGGAGTAAAAAAGAAGGCTACTCCAAGAAGGAGTGTTCCGGTCACCATCCCCCTCAACACTCCTCCACTCACATAACCAAGAATCATCACTCCGTAAGGAACTGGGGAAACGAGAATTTCCTCAAGAGACCGCTGGAATTTGGCGATATAAAATCCAAAAGCAGTTTGCATAAATGACTGCGTAATTACCGACATCAAGATAATCCCTGGAACAATGTACTCCATATAAGAAACATCCCCTACTGGAGCAACCTGAGAACCGATAAACTTACCAAAAACAAGAAAATACAACGTGGTAGTCACTACCGGAGGAAGAAGATTCTGAATCCATACCCGAAAAAGACGCGAGAATTCCTTGTGGACGATAGTGCTATAAGCAACCAAAATTTGTCGACTATTCATATTGGTATTTTTCTATTTCTTTACCTGCTGAATAAAAAATTCTTCGAGCCGATTGGTCTTATTACGCATAGTCACTACCCGTATACCCAGCTGACTCAAAAGTGAAAAGGCCTGATTGAGATCATGTTCTCTTGAGAGAGTAAGCTCTATCTCGGTATCTCGAACTACTGGATCAAAGTCTACCAAAATTGATAAAGCCCCTTCTGGAAAAGATTGTGTTGTCTGAAATACAAATGTTTCCTCATCCATCTCACTCAAGAGCTGTTTAATTGCTCCCTGAGAAATAATCTGTCCGTGATTAATAATGGCAACATTCCGGCAAAGTTGTTCTGCTTCCTCAAGATAATGAGTGGTGAGAATAATAGTCACCCCACGCTGATTTAAATCACGTAAAAAATCCCACATTTCCCGCCTAAGTTCAATGTCAACACCGGCTGTTGGTTCATCGAGAATAAGAAGTGTCGGGTCGTGAACCAGAGCTCGTGCGATCATCAACCGTCGCTTCATACCTCCCGAAAGAAATCTCGCCTGCTCATTTTTTTTCTCATGCAAACCCAGAGATTGCAGCAATTTCTCTGCTTTAGGCAATGCCTCCGCTCTTGGAATGCCATAATACCCTGCTTGATCAAGTACAATATCAATGACTTTTTCAAAAATACCAAAATTAAATTCCTGTGGCACCACTCCAAGATGCATCTTGGCGGCTTGATGGTCACCATCAATAGACAATCCATTGATATGCACACTTCCACCTGTTTTCTTTACTAGACCAGAAACGATATTAATAAGTGTAGACTTCCCAGCACCATTTGGGCCAAGCAAGGCGAAAAAATCTCCTGGCTCAACAGCGAGACTCACCCCCTGAAGTGCTACCACTCCATTGTCATACGTCTTTGCGAGTGATTCTATCTGTAACGCTAGCTTCTGATCGGTCATAAGAAATATAATTACGATTACCAATAATCTTCTCAACAAACAAACTGTGTCTCAAGTAGCCCGTTTAGTCTACCGAAAAAAGAATAGTTCGTCTAAAATCCCTACTCCTCTGGAAGATCATCATTTTCAAGACCGGTAAGCCGCCCCTGTAGATCAGAGACAAAGGCCTGAGCCTCTGCTTTTGTCTCTATTACAGAATGATCTTCAAATAATTGTTCTCTCTTTGTTTTTTCCCCCTTCTCCTCCCCAATAGATTCCGTCTGCTGTATTGATCGAGTGAGGAGGCGAAAGTGC
The DNA here is from genome assembly GCA_964398485.1 of uncultured Bdellovibrionales bacterium. GTDB lineage: Bacteria > Patescibacteriota > Minisyncoccia > Moranbacterales > UBA1568 > SSEF01. The sequence continues at coordinate 4,951 of CAYNMD010000027.1, forward strand.
TCCTGAAAACCAATCCAAGCAACGATCAATCCAGACCCGCCCAGTAAGAGAAGTATCCCCAAAACAAAAAATATTTTTTTTCCTGTGTTCATTCTTGCACTGTATCTACTGATTTCTTAAAATCAGGCAAAAGATCATTCCTATAGTAGGCAGCAGCATCATTCAATAGCTGGCTCACGATTCTCTTTGGCTCAGCAAGAGATGGTCTCGTTTCGGCAGGTGCACTCGCTACCGATTCATATTGATCATACGCCCTAAGGACAATATCACGTTTCTCACGAAAGACCGTCAGACGATTTTCTAAATGTGCAACATCAACACCACGCTCCCTTAAGAAACGTAGTATTCTTTCCAACTCTTCTTCAACAAGCTGAAAGCGTGCTGCCTTATCTTGACGAACGAGTTTTATCCGCTCCGTAAGCGTTGCTGTTCCCTCAAGAGGCTTAACCGAGCGTGGTACCTGCGGATCCATCTTTTGAGGAGTCACTGGAGTAGAGGATCCGGAACCTTCACGAAATTCAGGGCTTTTACGAATCTCTTCCAGTTTTTGTTCACACTGCTCAGCTGAAAGCTTGGCATACTGCTGACAGCGCTCTACATTCATGTATTTTTTTATAAAAGAAATACAACTCTCTCTCCCCATGCCAGTCCGCTTCTGACACTCTCCTATAACCGTATCCGCTTCTGAACTCGCCAAAGCGAAACCAGAGCTCATTTCTAGAGCTCCCAACAAAAGAACTAAGAATAAGAAACATCTCTTGAGCATTATTAGCCAGTATACCAAGATTTAGCCTTCCCTCTAAGGAGAGGAGCATTTCCCCCATAATCCCAGTCCTTTTTCCTTTGCTCTCTGTTCAGCCTGCCAGAGTCTCTCTTCCTCTCTCCGATCTGGAGGATATGATTTTGCTCGAGCATACCCCTCACTTACCAGAAGTTCATTGATAAATTCCTGATCAACATATATATACCTAAGGAGCCTATCGTAACGGTCTCGATCAGTCGTGTCTTTTTGAAGTGTTATTATTTTCCCCTCCAACTTCTGCTTCAAATATTCACTTGATTCCTTCCCAAAGCACTCTGTTTTGCTTCCTGGTTTGACGCTCTCAGGAGCATCGACACCAATAAGACGAACTTTCTCACCGCCTTCAAGTACGAGGGTATCCCCATCAACAACTCTCTCTACCACCTGAGAAGTCACCTCCTTTTCAACAGCTCTTGATACATCATCGATACTATCAAAAGCCTGTCGAAAATATTTCTCATAGCTAGGAAACGACACAATCATCACCGAGAGAATAACCCCTATAATAATCTTTTTTCGAGACTGGGCCATTGCTTTTTATTTCATGAACGTTTTGTTTCAAAAGACTGTTTGGCCCAAGAAAATCTTTTAACGTATTCGGTAGCAAGAAAATAAAGTACAGCTAGAAGTAAAATGAGGGGAAGCACCAAGACTGATTCTTGAGAAAAACCAAATACACGCTGTCCGAGTAAACTACCAGGAAGCGTCAAAGCAATACCTACGGCCAGGAACGATAGTCCTATGAGAAGCCAAGAGGGTCGGATAGATCGATAGAAGGGCAATTTGGTACGAAGTGAAAAGATTAGGATAATCTCGGTCAAAACTGAAAGCGAGAACCACGCACTCTGCATAATTTCTGCTCCTTGCCGGTATAAAATCGTAAATAATGATAAATCAAATATCGAACTCAGGAAGCCCAGACCAAGTGTCACCAACACCACAGAACGAGGATTGTAATCTTTTGGCTGCGTTAACTCTTCAGCATCCACAGTATCAGTAGCAACCGCAAGCATAGGAAAATCCGAAAGAAGATTGAGGAGAAGGATCTGAATAGGCAGAAGCGGTACGAAAGGAAGAAAAAGTGAAGCTACCGCTACTGAAAGAAAATTTCCGAAATTTGAAGTCAAGGTAATCCGTAAATATTTTAGGATATTCGCAAAGATGGTTCTCCCCTCTCGAATACCGGTTATAATGGTCCCCAAATTCCTCTGTAGAAGCACTACATCCGCTGATTCTTTGGCAATGTCAGCCGCCCCTTTCACTACCAAAGCCACATTAGCAAGCCTCAAAGCTGGAGCGTCATTAATCCCTTCACCTAAAAATCCGACATCATGTTTCTCTTGAAGCAAACGAATGATGAGGTATTTTTCTTCAGGAGAAACTCGAGCAAATACATGTTGGCTATACACTCGTTCTCTCTGTTCATCTGGCGTAAGTGCCATCAATTCTGCGCCAGTGGTCACGAGTGAAGGATCCGCTATAAGCCCAACCGCATGAGCCACCGCTCCTGCCACTTCCTTACTATCACCAGTCAATATTTTCACGGTGATACCTAATTTTTTCGCCTCCAAAACCGTATCTGGCGCTGACTTTTTTACTGGATCCTCAAAGGCAATCAATCCAACAAAATTCAAATCTTGCTCAAGATTACTGGTTAGTTTTGGTTTACGGGCAAACGTTCGACTGGCTACGGCCAAAATTCGTTTTCCCTCCTTTCCCCGCTCACTCCCCCAGCGTATCCAATACTCCTGTTCTTTTCGAGAAAGCTTGGTCAAAGCTAGTACTTCTTCGTACGCCCCACGCACAATAAGGAGAGTTTCTTTTCCTCGGCGAATAAGCACGCTGTTGCGCCTTCGCTTTGGATCAAAAGGAAGCACCTCGAGTCGTTCCACACCAATCACACTTGCCTTCTCCGGTTCCGAAAGCCTGTGCCATAAAGCAAGATCAAATGGATCGCGAAGCATACCTCGATGAAGGAGAGGTTCTATCGAGGCAATACTCGCTAGTTCAAGAGCTGTTTCCTCATCCTTCCCCTGAATATCTGTTACCACCAAGGCGTTCTCAGTAAGCGTTCCTGTTTTATCGGCACAGAGAATATCTATACTTCCCAGATCTTCTATAGCCGATAGTCTCTTTACTACCACTTTCTTTTTGATCAAATGAAGCGACCCTCTCGAAAGACAAACCGTGATAATAACCGGCAGAGCCTCTGGAATTACTGAAACTGCAAGCGCGAGAGAAAAGATCAGCAGTTCGGCCGTACTTGTCTCACCATGACGCAAAATGACATTAGCGATAAAGACTCCAAACAGTGTTACCGCCACTAGGCGAACAATAAATCGGCTAAACTGATGGAGACCTTTTTCAAAGCGAGTCTCATGATTGACATCTTCAGTAAGCTTGGCGATATCACCAAGAGCTGTCTCGCGCCCCGTAGCAATAACTACCCCTTCTCCCCTTCCAGAAACAACCACTGTTCCTGCAAAACCAATATTGGAAGCCTGATGCATTTCGGTGTGAGCAAAATGGACAGGTGTTTCTTGTTTAATCACCGGATCAGCCTCACCAGTCATCACACTTTCATCAATAGCCAAACTCGTAGTAACAAAAAATCTCATATCAGCTACCAAACGATCCCCCGCGCTCACGAGCACGATATCGCCGGGGACAATTTCTTCACCGTTTACCTCAACCACTTCCCCTGAGCGTCGCACCCTAACGTGTGAGACAAGGTATCGGCGAAGCAGAGAAAGACTCCTCACCGAGTGATATTCCTGATACGCCTCAAGCGAGATATTGATAAGAATAAAAAGAGCAATCAATAACGCTTCGAGTCTCTGACCAAGGGCAAAAGAAAGAACACTCGCGCCAACGAGGAGATACAAAAAAGAAGACTGGAGTCGCCTCAAAAGTATTTCTCTCCAGGGAGAAGACTCCTGACGAAGAGTGTTTTTCCCATAACGAAAAAGCCGGTCACGCACCTCTTGTTCAGAGAGACCACTTCGTCTTGATTCATACTCAGCAATGACATCCTCCCCTGAAGGAAGTGCCATGCGTTTCCAGTGCATAGCTAATACGGTTTACTCATTTTTGTTTCTTGATCGATCACTTTGAGAAGCATCTCAAAATTATCCTCCGGCGCAGACTGATTACGCTTCTCATAACCACAAAGGTTGCATCGGTGAAGAATCCTGTACCCTTCCTTGCCCGGCTCCACTCGCACCGGAACCATGAGACCACGGCAGGTTGCCAATCGATCACCTGGCTGTACATCAACATGTAAACTATAGAGACAATTTGGGCAATGATTCGTATATCCATTACCCTCGACAGACGCTCCACAGTGAGCACAGACAAAATCCTCTACGTTTCGCGTAAAACCTCTCGTCGTTTCCATATAATTCTAGTATAGACTATTTCCCACCAAGGATCTCGTTGACCACTTCTTCATCTTGACACGTATACTTGCGATGAGCAGAGTAATACCGTTTTTTTGGACCATAACAACCATTATTCTCGCGATGAAGTGTTGCAAGAAGTGGCAACAGAAATCCTACGTTTTCTTGCTTAAACTTTCGATGCAGTCTTACGAGTGTATCCGCTCTCTCCTCTTGAGTCATCCGAGTAAAGACGCTCATATCATCACCAATTTTCCCACTCCAATCAAAATGAACCATCACGTGCTTTGCTTTTTCTTTAAAATCGGGATGCCAGAGAAGTGCCCAACACCAGTCACCTGGTTTTTTCCACCACCGACTAAAACACGGCCCATTCTCTACCGTCCCATCCGAGTCGAGTCCTACCCCACCCTCAATGTAGTCAAAATAACCAAGATATACTGGGTCAGTTATATCGTTAGTCTGAGCACCAATCACAATTTCCATCCCCCGGAAAGCTGCATAGTCTCGCATCTCCTCTATAATTTCTGGAATGATCGCCTCTCCAAGATCTGCTTTCTCCTGATAAAAAATCTGGCCAAACAGAAAATTTTGTATCCCCATATCCATCGCTCGTTCGGTAATATATTTTAGGTATTTCCGATACTCTTTCCGTTCGAAAGATGGTTTACAGGTATGCTCGCCCCAATCATTTTTGCTTCCTGGCCGGCACATTTTCTTAAAATCAAATTTACGATCCTCGGCAGGATAGTAATAGTCTTCATTGGTCGCGATTGCCTCGGCGATAAACATACCATAGACAATATCTGAACGCCCCACCTCAGCCTGAATCTCGCGAGCCTTTTTGAAGTCTGGTGCTGCTCGCCAGGTTTCGAGAGCGCGGTGCAGCGAGTAGCATTTAGATCGTTTGACCAAAGCCACTGAACTGTTGATATCATCACCATACCCCGAGAGAAATCCATCAGCCACACAGCCCTCATACTTCATTCGTTCGATATCGGGCGCTGGCGGTGGCGGAAGTGGAGGAAGTTCAGTAAATTCCTGGTCAGATTCCTCTATGCCCCCCTCAAGAGTAGGGTCAACCGTGACCCATTCTGAAAGCGGCTGCTGTGCTGGTATCTCATCCTCTACTGTTTTGGTATCCTCATCCCAATGCAACCAAAACCACACACCAAAACCCACCAAAAGAATAGCTACTCCTAATACAAAGAAAGGGAGAAATCGTCTTGCTGTCCCAGTTGACGATACGTCGTGAAACGCTACCATAGTCCACTTATTATAACCCGAAAGGACAAAACTCTCGAGCCACCACGTGGCCAGCCAAACATCACTCTCTACAAACTAATTAAGGAAGTGAGCTTAGGGGCAACAAAAAACAAGGCTTTGGTAAGCCTCGTTTCTTCAGTGAGCGGGTAACGGGAGAATCTCACTCGTCTTCGCCGTGGCTCAGACTCTTTGAGAACCACTCGGTTCTCAACGCTTCGTAAACTCGCTGCTCTCCGCCACAGGAAAACTCCCGTTTTCCCGACCCCTTTCCCGTTCTCCTCC
>CAYNMD010000028.1:0-10559 GCA_964398485.1 uncultured Bdellovibrionales bacterium
CGCTCTCAATTCAACATACTCAGTATAGCAAGAAAAAGAGGGGGAGTCAAGGGGGAAGGAATATTTGAAGGTATTGATGGTAAGAATTTTTTGAAAAAGTCCTTCTCAAGAGAGATGATACTAAAGATAAAAAAGAGCGTCAGTATGAATTTGTGTAATTACAATTTGAATATTGCCGATTGGGTTTCAAAAAATGGAATATTCTCTAGACAGAGGAGTGAAAATTTGCTATAATGGTTTTGTAAGTGGCTCTCTCGAGCCAAAAAGTATAAAAAACCAGGGTGAAAGCCCTGGTTTCTTTTTATGTCAGACATGAATCACTCCATCAAAAAAATCACTCACTCTACGGAAGGACTCCTTTTCGTCACTTTTGTTTTTACGGCGACTATCTTTCAGGTGGTAGCTGTACAGGCAGCAGATATTACCCCAGCCAGCATTCTCCAGTTGGTCAATGATGAACGCACCAAAGCAGGTCTCGTGCCGCTTCAGGAGAATGCCGCTCTTTCTCGTGCCGCTCAAGCCAAGCTTGATCACATGTTCAAGAATGATTATTTTTCGCATACCTCTCCCAAGGGTGAGACACCCTGGTATTGGGTGAAGCAGTCTGGTTACAGTTATCAATATGCTGGTGAAAATTTAGCTATTAATTATTCGAGCGCCGAGAAACAGCACAAAGCATGGATGAAAAGCGAGACGCATCGAGCTAATATATTGAGCAATAAATTTACTGAGACAGGTGTCGCTGTGGAAAGTGGTACATTAAATGGTGAGACAGCTACTATTACCGTAGAGATGTTTGGTGCACCTCGTTTTGTTCAAGCACAAAAAACAATGCCATCATCTGTCCCACAAGAATCAACTATGCAGATTGTACCGACAGTAGTACCTATTACCATGAGTGATCAGCAAGTATTTTCAGAAACTCAAGCTGGATCAGGGGAGAATTTGGGATCACTACCGAGCCTTGCTCGGGTAGGAAAACAGGAACAAGAATTACCTTTCTGGAGTCAGTCCTGGTTTCAAATGAGTAAAGCAGAGAACTGGCCGGCTGATGTCACGCAGAAGATAACTTTTGTGATGATAATCTTGCTAGCTATTGCGGTTCTAGCACCCCCATTCATTCTTATTGGGGAGACAGTTAGATACCTCCTAGGCCTATGGAGGGGTCGGGACACTCTCAAGCAAGCTTTGTAACGAAAACCTTATTGAGTAGAAAACGGCTTATTGGAGCCGTTTTTTATTTGACAAAATCAAGAAAAATGCTATTATTTCGGCAACGAAACACGGGCTTTTGGCCCTCTTTCGCCTGTAGAATAGTCCGCCCAAGAGGGCATTACCAACTGAAACTGGAGGCCATATGGCAACCAAGGCTACTCGTTCGCTTTTTGCGGCTTTGGCCGCGGTTTCCCTCCTTCTGTCCGCATGTGGTGGCGGGGGAGGTGGCGCCTCTTCGTCGCCTCAGCCCAGTCAACCTGCTCAGCCTGGCACGACGGCTGCCGCGCCCTTTACCGGGACAGCGGTTGATCGTGGCACTGGCTTTGATGGCCAGTCTCGCCGCCAGATTCTCTCGGCGGCCGAGGCCACCAGACCTGTTTTCGGGGTGAGCTTTGCCCCAGCGGGACAGTCTCAGCGACCCATCCAGGCACTGGCAGTCGAGGCCACTCCGGCCAAGACCATGGCTCCCGACGAGCTCATGAATGGCGCGGAGCGGGTGTACGGCTCGCTGTTCCCGCCCCAACCCGCTTCGCAAGAAGGAGTGGCCAATGGCATGACTTTCCGGTTCCGCTTCTATGCGGCGACCGGGTGGTATCTCGGCGTGGTGACGGCCGGACCCAATCTGGGTCACGTCTACACGCTCAAGGATAGCATCCTGACCGACCATGGCACTTCGGCGTACTGGACCTGTCAGTTCGAACCGAGCCGTTGTGGTCCCACGATCACGGCGGCACGGCTTGTTCTGTCGGACGGTACGAGTCGCTCAGCGGCTGGCGCTACCGACGTCTCTGCCAAGCGTACCAAGCTTGTCACTACGTGGAGCGAGTCCTTGGCCTGTGCTGGTGTCGCTGGCGAAGGCAAGGTGGGTGACCTCTGGATGAAGGTGGAGTGCTCTGGCGCCGAACTTTCGTTCACACCAGGAAGACCTGGCGAAGAGCGCTGGCCTTTTGGCTCCACGAACACCGTCACCATGACGGGTGTGCGTGGAGTGAGCAACTTTCCATCAGCTACCGAAAGCGTGAGTTTCACTACTCGCGCGGCCGGTGTTGGCGGCGGTGCCAAAGTGTTTGTGGCCAACTACAACGCCAATGGGGATCCCACGAGCTCTTCGTATGGGGCTGCTGTGACAGTGCTGAGTTCGAATGGCACAAGCCAAATGGTTCAGTTGCCGGGCCTTCCTGCTAGCTCAATGTGGTCCAATATGCAGCGCCTCAGCATCGACCCAGTGATGGGCGTGGTGTATGTCGGTGGAGCAGGACTCTCACTCTACCGTCTGGATCTCGAGACGGGAGAAGTGCTCCGGTCGCTGGACCTCATCCTTCCCGAAGCCCCCTGGCACATCATTCAGGGGATTGCCTTTCAGGGGGGTGACGTATGTGTTGCCATGGGTCGGCGCGATTTCGCTGATTACGCCTCCAAGGGCGTCCTGAACTGCTGGAGTCGTTACACGTTGGACCGCACCTTCAAGAGTGCAGCTAATCATCTTGTCCCAGGTGACATGGTGGTGATGGATCTCGTCGCGGTTCCTGAGCGCAAGACCTACTACGCAGTGGCCTACGAGACGAGTGCCTACGGTCTCATCGTGGGAGAAGGTGGCGGCCTCCGCGAGGAGATTGCTCCCGGATCCAAGGGGTTGGTGGTCGAGGTAGATGCCGAGACCAAGGCGATCAAGCGGACCTTTACGGTCGGCGCCGGACCACGCTCGGTGGTCTATGACGCAGCGCGTAGTCGCCTGATTGTCGCCAATAGCGGCGATCGGACCCTTTCACTCATTGATCTCTCGTCGGGGAACGTGGTGACACGTACCCTCTCGGGCTTTGCTGGCTCTCAGCGGCCGATGCAGCTCAAGATCGTGGGTGGTGAGCTCTGGATGTCCAACTATGACCGGCAGCTCGTGGCGCTTCACCTGGATACCCTTCAGGAAACGCGCCGTGTGACAGCTGGTTTGCTTTCGGAGTACTTCGACTTCGTGGCCGGCGAGTTCTACTCGACCAGGGATGGATTCGGCACGATCACGATCGCCAATCCGAGTACGGGAGCTGTCAGGGTGCTTCAGGGCGCTCTGGGCCCCTGGTTCATCGCGGGGTATGCACCGCCCCAGTGAGCTTCCTTGTCCTTTCCGAGATTGACTTCGGTCATTTTCTCAGTCCGTCTATTGCAGCAATGCGGTAGGCGGACTCTTCTTTTTTAAATGGTTATGTTAAGCTAGAGAAAATAGAAAGAGAGTATACAAACCAAAATTTTTTATGAGGTATAGTATTGTTTCCCTTCTGGTTCTTTTTTCTTTTATTACTTCTTCTTTTCCAGTAGTTGCCGAAGGTACACCAAAAGAAGAAGTGAACCAAAGTTTTACCCTTGCTACTGTCGATTTTGTACAGCCGAAGCTTGAAGAACGAAACGGAGAGCTCTTTTTTTCGGTTATTGTAGAAAATCAGAGTAATGAAAGAAAGCAGTATTTTCCCGGGGTAGAGTTTGCTCAGCTTGATGGGGAAAAGTTAAAAAATGTTGTTGTAGAACGACTTGCTGAATCATGGACATTTCAAGGAAAAGAAGCTCGTCCTATAGAGTTTACTCTGCCAATGCCGACATTTCTCAGTGGGAGTTATCGGGTGTCTCTTGGGGTAGTGGATGAGTCTGGTCGTATAGTAGGCAGGAAATTTGTAGCGACAAGAGAATTTTCCTCTCAGGGAAAGGTACTTATTGAAAGTTGTTCTCTTAATGGACAGACTCTCTCTGATTCGTTTTCCCTAGAGCAATCCTCGGTTGATATTCCAGAAATTCTTTGTAAAATACAGTCTTCATCTGTAACGACGTCAGCCAAGCTTGAGGTGAAACGTACCAAGACGCCATACCTTGAACTGGATAATCTTGGGTCAACAACGATTGACTTTTCTTCAAATGATACTGAAGTTCGGCTTCCGCTAAAGAAACAACTCCCTGTGGGAGCTTATCAGATGGAGGTGTCGGTTTCTGATGAGAGCGGGAAAATGCTTGGTATGCCATTTCGGATCCCGATGAGCGTTTTTGGTATAGGCGGACGAATTCTCGGAATCGCTGATACTGAACTAATTGATTCCGAAGGAAAACGATCTTTCCCTATAGCGTTTGGGTATGAACTCTACAGTAGCAAAGGTGAATATCAGGCCAAAGTAGAGCTTTCTTCGGGAGGTAATCTTTGTGGGACTCCGGAAGTATTCAACTTGGATGTAAATCAGAATCTTGCTTCAAGAACAGTAGCTCTTGTTGGGATGTGTGATACTCCACGAGTTACAGTCAGAATCCTCTCTGGGGGCATAGAACTTCATTTTCTTGAGAAGAATCTTTCAAGTGTTGATAAAGTAAATATGGCTCACAATGAACAAAATGCAGATGATCAGTCAGCTTCTTTTTGGGAACGGGGTAAATCTTTTCTCTGGGCAGTGCTTCCATGGTCTCTTATTGGAATAATTGTTCTCGTACTAGCTTATAGACGACTTCGTATGGCCAAAATGCTCGTTTTTCTTATCGGAGCACTCCTGGTTGGTATGTGGCAAAGTCCGACAGCTCAGGCAGGGTCGACTTCGTTTATGTTGTTTTATATTTGTGGAGGTTCTAGTTGTCCAATGGCGACTACGGTTTTTTATAATTTTGATACCAACAAAGATGCTTATGCCCCAGGCGAAACTATTTATGTTACTTTCCGTATTGGTAGCGATGATTGGCCCCAGGGATACTGCCCATTTGTAAGTCTTGGAATAAATGGTGGGAGTTATACAGGGGATCAGGTCCTAGGCTGTTACACAGCACAGGATTTTCGTGGTGGCGATCTCGTCTTTACTTTGTCACAAACCGCCCCGACAGCCCCTGGTCCGTTCACTCTTAATTTTTCAGTTGGCCTCAATGGATACATGGTTCCTCCGGTACGAAGCATACCACTGACGGTATCTGCTCCTACAACCTGTACTTGGCCTGGTGGTCCTATCGCCTGGGGGCCAGGGTCAGCCTGTGGTGCCTATGCTGGACCGGTTACCCTCAATGTCGGTCAGTCCTCTGGTCCGTATCCAAATACAAATGCTGGTTATACAGGATCACTAAGCTCTCTTTGTACAGTGACCGGATGGCAAATTACGGGCGCTACTTGTACTGCGATTCCTCCTACTGCTTCTATTACTTCAACTGGTCCCGTGGCTTTAAAGGAAAAATCCTGGTGGGAAAAAGCTCTTTCCTACATTACTGGCTATGATTCAGTAGCTATAGCTGGTGGCACAACGACTATAGCGGCAGGTCAAAATGGTCGGATTAGCTGGAGTTCTACTGCCGCAGGAAGCTGTACTGTTACTGGAGGTATCGGGGCTTATGCGGTAAATTTTAGCTCAACATCTGGCAGTCATACGTTCTATGGCATGTCAGCTGGGACGTATACTTACAGCATTACCTGTAGCGGTCCTGGAGGATCGGCTAGCGATAGTACGACGATAGTAGTAAATCCACCTACCTGTGATTGGGGCGGGGGAAATCTTACTTGGGGTGCGGGATGTAGCGTCTACCAAGGACCAGTGAGTCTAAATGTTGGTCAGAGTACGGGGTTATTAAGTAACACCAATGCCTCTTATGTTGGTACAGTCACCTATCGTTGTACAGCTACTGGCTGGCAAGCTATTAGCCCAATCTGTACACCGGTTTTGACAGAGACACCAACCGGCCTTTCAGCTGTGGCAGGAGGCTGTGATAGTGGTACTATTAACCTCTCTTGGAATCCAGTAGCTGGAGCTACCTCCTACTCAATCCGTGCTGATGGAGTAACTGTTTATACTGGTGGAGCAACCTCGTTTACTCATAATGTTACAAATAACGGCGCTCTTCACACTTATAATGTAAATGCTACGGGAGGGGCTGGTACATCAAGTTGGTCTGCTCCAGTTAATGCCAATGCCCCGAGTACTTGTGGTGGGGGAGCCCCGTCTACTCCATCAGGTCTCTCAGCTACTCCAGCTGCTTGTGGTACTGGCCAAATCAATATTTCCTGGTCTGCAGTGGCGGGGGCGATGAGTTACCAACTGCGAGATGGAGGCTCGGTTATTTATGATGGTGCGAGCACATCCTTTGCTCACACAGGACTTTCAGCTGGATCGTCCCATGGCTATTCGATTCGAGCAACAAATGGGAATGGGAGCTCAAGCTATTCTGGTGTCGTTTCTGTCTTAGCCCCAAATGCTTGCGGAGGGGCTGCTCCGACTACTTCGGCTACGCCAGGTGCCTGTGGCAGTGGTACTATAAATGTTTCTTGGAATAATGTTGCGGGTACCGCAAGTTATCAACTTCGTCGTGACGGGAATGTGCTTGAGGTGGGCAATGTAACCAGTTACAATCACACGGGACTAACTGGAGGGACGAGTCACACGTATTCTACTCAGTCCACTCCGTTTGCAGGCGCTCCTACTGGTTACGGCAATACGGCTTCAGCTGTTGCTCCCAATAATTGTGGCACCCCACCGCCAGCACCAACTGGCTTGGTTCAAGATTCACCTACTTGTGGACCCAATCAAACCATTTATATCTCATGGAATCCTGTACCATCGGCTGACTGGTATCATATTTGGGTGAATACTTCTGGTACTTATGTTTGGATGGATCAGATACCAAGTACTGGAAACACGTGGAGTTTTACGGCCGATAATATTGGTGACACGGTTCGGTTTTGGGTATATGCCGAAAATGCAGCTGGTATGTCAGCTGGGAGAGCTTCTCTTACCGCTCAGGCAGGGAGTACCATAGCTTGTCCAGAATGTACTGGTACCAAACCGACAGGAGGCATTGCTCATCCCGGTGATGATCCACCATCGTCTAGTCGTGTTTGGCAATATTCTTCCACCAATACCTCTCGTGATTGTCAGTATTATTGTGACCCACTGTATACCTGGGATGGGGTTACCTGCCAACCACTCTATAGCTGTATGGGGACCATGCCAGCCAATTCACAGCTTGTTCGTGCAACAGATGATGACTTTGTACCTCCTAATACCTGGTATACTTACTCTCCAGTTAATACATCGGCCAAATGTGAGTATCGGTGCAGTAGTGGATTTACTCATGACGTTGTGGGCGGGGTTGATGTCTGTAGTCCTTCTTCGTATATCATTCAGTCTACTCGTGGGAGTGGTGGTAGTATTGCTCCTCTTGGAAATATCAGCGTGCCCGTTGGTACAAATCGTACATTTACAATGACGCCTAATCTTGGTTATGTCGTGGATAATGTAACGGTAGACGGAGCCAGCATGGGACCACTGGCCACGTACACATTTTCCAATGTAACAGCGAATCACACCATCAATGTTACTTTTGTATCTGCGGCGAGTACCTATATTCAAGCCAGTCCAACTTCTTGTATCATCGCTGATGGTAATGATAGTTGCACAAGTTACCTAACATGGAATGCTCCCACGGCAGGTACTCCTCAGGTGAAACTGAACGGTGTTGGTACTATTGTGTACACGGGTGCTACTGGATCAAGCCAGCCAGTTGCTGTCCCTTATCCTGGTATGCGCTATGATCTGACTGATGGGGCGACTGTACTTGATACAACCCCTTTGGTTTCAGCACAATGTGCCGCTGGATCAGTTTGGAATGGTACAGCCTGTCAGTTAGCCGCCGCCAGTGGGTCAATCACAAGCATTGTCCCAGCAAGTTGTAGTATTTCCGCAGGCAATGCTAGTTGTGATGTTCAGGTGAGTTGGACGACGGTGGGTGGTTCGAATCCAGTATTGGAGATTCCATCGGCAAGTCCAGCGAGTGTTGCTGGACCAGTGGGAATAAACCAAACCTTTACGCTTCCTTATGGAACTCATCTAGTGACCCTTCGGGATGTTAACCTCGGTATTGATTTTGACACTGCCTCAGTAACAGCGGCTTGTGCAGTAGGTTCTTCCTGGAATGGATCACTTTGCATAGCTGCCCCGACTGTCGATCTCAAGATTGATGGTTCCGATGGCCCCTTGAGTCTCTCGGGAGGCAATATGACCCTTAGCTGGACAACGAGTGGCGCGAGTAGCTGTAGTGCTGCAGGTCCTGGCTGGTCAGGGGCAAGACCTACTTCGAGCGTTGGAGAAACTATTCCTGCCTTTACAGGCACCTACACTCTTACCTGTACCAATGGTTCTGTTGATGGCAGTGATTCGGTAGATGTGGCTCTCTCCTGTGCTCCTACCTGTACTGAATGGACTCCTTGTGGTCTACCCTGCTCTGGCGGTGATGGCACCCAGTCTCGTACCTGCACTACGGCTACCTGCCTCATTACTCCTCAGACTCAGAGCTGTAGTACCGAGACCTGTCGTGATCTCAACTGGAAAGAGATTGGTCAGTAACCCATCCTAACTCTATGCGCTTTATGTCAGTACGATCTCTCTTAATCCCGAGTTTTCTTCTCCTGACAGCCTTTCCGGTTTTGGCTGCTTCGCCGGTAGCTACCTTTTCGTGTGCTCCAAGTGAAACAGAGGTAATCGAGGAGCAATCAGCCAAGGCTTTTGATCTTGTTTCCGGAAAAGAAGTGGATTTTCTTTGTCAGGTTTCCAATCTTACCAAAGAAAATATCGATATCCGACTCGTAGGAAGACAGATTCATGTGGGAAGTAAAACAGCGCCGTCACTTTCAGTAGCGGATGTCGTGCTTTCATCAGAAGAAAAAAAGGAAATCCCAGTTGCTTTCCCATCAGTCTATGCTCCAGGAACTTACCATTACGCATTTGCTCTGGTGGATCTCAATCAACAGCCACTCACTCCAGAGGCAATCTTTACGGGCAGACTTGGTGGTGAGGCGATGCCTAGCATTGAAAGCGTTACTGCTGGTGGGCCATCTTATCGGTGGGGAGATAGGGCAGAACTTACGGTAAAGTTAAAACCAGTTAGTGGCCAGCCTATCCCTTCGGGGGCCTATACGCTACGGGCAGAGCTCCTAGGGGTCAGCGGGGCTCCTTGTCAGGTGCTAGTCGAAAATCAATCAGTGGAAACTATGGAAACCAAACTTTCCTTTACTCTTCCATCAGAATCTGGGGTTTGTGCCAATGATGCTATGGTGACTTTACGGGATAAATCTGGCACAGCGATTGCAGCCTCGACTATAGCCCTGGAGCTTCCAGCAAGAAATGACGCTCCTCTAGCGGGTCAGTCTTTCACAAAAGCTCAATCTATGATGTGGGCAGGGGTAGCAGTGCTGGCAGCTGGTATTCTTGGGCTTTGGTTGATACTGCGTCGGAGACAAAAAACAATCTAACGCTCAGTATCGTAGAGAATCTGTGAGACTGTCCTGCATCGTGTAGGGCAGTTTTTTGTTCAAGAGTGAGTATTTGTGTACAAGCTGTGGATACCATCACAAAAAATGGCTTGGATAAAGCAAGAAAGAGTGGGACAAAAGTGAATTGACAAAAAAAACTAGCCGTTCTATCCTTACTATATACGGGGGAGAGGAAATAGATCACTTTTTTATTTCCTTCCGCACTCGCTTGTGAGTGATAGCATGTCCGCTAGGCAGTACTCATCCAAGACGTTCCGCAATGGAAAACCATTACTGGTGTTTACCCCAAAAAATAAAAGGAAAGAAGACCGACGAAAGTTTTGCAATTTCGGTTGCATAGCTATCGCCGGTTTTTTTGTTTGCTCAAGTGAGTCAAGGAGTAAAACCGGTGTGTTGCGTGCCACAGGCAAAGTATTTTTGCCTCTAGAGCAGGGTGGCGGCTGCCAAAGAGGGTAGATCGAGTCTCCTCTTTGTCAGCCAGGCTGATTTCTCTCTCGCGCAAGGGGCAACAAACGCTGCGGCTTCCCCAGCCAATCGTGTCGATGCAGCAAGGGTGTAAATCAATTAAGAGTAAATCTCTATGAACAAAAGAATAGTGATGAGCCTCTCGGTTATCGCTGCGGCAGCGGCTGCTGTTGTCGGTGGTACCGGAGCGTTCTTTAGTGATAGTGAGACATCGACGGGCAACACCTTTACGGCTGGAGCTATCGATCTCAAAGTAGATAGTCAGCAGCATTACAACAATGCTGTATGTGTACCTAATACGCAGACTCAAGATACCGCTGATTATTGGTGGCAACTTGAGGAGGGTAAAACCTTACAGAATCCACAGTATCCAGTTATTGGTAGTGCTTGTGATGGCACTTGGGTAGAGACTGATCTTGGTGTGCAGCATCAGTTTTTTGATTTTGATGATGTGAAACCAGGCGATATGGGTGAAAACACCATTAGTCTCCATGTTATCAATAATGATGCTTGGGTCTGTGCTGATGTTGATATCACAGAAGATAGTGACAATGGTATCAATGAACCAGAAGACGAGGTAGCTCTTCCTAAGGGTGACAATTCTGATGGAACT
>CAYNMD010000029.1:0-9873 GCA_964398485.1 uncultured Bdellovibrionales bacterium
TGCCTTCAACCACTCGGCCACGCCTCCAAATTTTTCTAGTGCGCTCGGAGAGAATCGAACTCCCATTGCCGGTTCCGAAGACCGGAGCTTTATCCATTAAGCTACGAGCGCAGTCTCTCTGTTGTAGCGTGAATTGCTCGTTCCGTCAAAAAGTTTCGGGGTGCAAGTGGCTACAGACTGGGCATTCGTTTTTCGAGGACAGGCAGGAGGGATGTTCCGTTCATGACCGCTGGCTTGGAGAGACCGAGAACATCCAAGACGGTAGGGGCGACATCCGAGAGAAGTCCTTGGACTTCATTTTGCTCACGCATCATTTCGTCAGCTCTTTTTTCGCGATGATTGGTAGGGGTGATATACCAAAGAGGGATGGGAGAGGTGGAATGTTCGGTGTCCTTTTCACCAGTCATCGGATTGATCATTTCTTCAACATTGCCATGATCAGAGGTGATGATGATGGCTCCCCCAGCCTTGAGAATAACGGGAATAATTTTGGAAAGACTTTTATCGGTTGCCTCAACGGCCTCGATGGAGGCAGCTTCATTACCGGTGTGCCCGACCATATCTGGATTGGCATAATTTACGAGGATAAAGTCGTAGATACCCTCTTCTATTTTTTCAATGAGGGTATCGGTTACCTGGGGAGCGCTCATCTCTGGCTGCTCATCAAAGTGGGCGACAGTGGGCGAGGGGATAAGAATGCGGTCTTCACCAGGGAAAGCTTCTTCATTGCCACCATTGAAAAAGTAGGTGACGTGAGCGTATTTCTCAGTTTCAGCAATGCGAAGTTGTTTGAGACCAGCTTTGGAGAGTGTCTCGCCTAAGCTATCATGGACCTCTTCTGGTGGGAAGGCGATGTGAACGGGGAGTTCTTTTTCATACTCGGTCATGGTGACAAAAAATACATCAGGGTTTTTTGTCTTAGTGAACCCATCAAAATCAGGGGTTACAAAAGCCTTGGTAAGTTCTCGGGCACGGTCTTCTCGGAAATTGAAGAAGATAACTGAGTCGCCATCATTTATAAGAGATGGACCATCTTTTTTTACTATGAGTGTTGGCTCAATGAATTCATCAGTCACTCCCTTGCTGTAACTTTGCTCGAGATAGAGGAGTGGGTCATCAGTCGTGGCCCCTACCCCTTCGGTTAACATGCGGTAGGCTTTTTCGATGCGGTCCCAGTTGTTATTGCGATCCATCGCGAGATGACGACCACAGAGACTAGCGATAGTACCGATACCAACCAGTTGCATTTCTCGTTCAAGCTCTTGTATTTGTGTCATGCCAGAAGTGGGGCTTGAGTCGCGGCCATCAGTGAAGGCGTGGACGATCACTTCAGACAAGCCTTGTTCTTTGGCTAGTCTCAGGAGTGCCAGGAGGTGATCTTTGTGGGAATGTACGGCGCCAGAGCTTACCAAGCCCATAAGGTGGAGTTTGGTACCTTTAGTTTTTACATTCTGAACGGCCTCCATGAAGATCGGATTTTCAAAGAAACTCCGATCCTGGATAGAGAGGGCAATACGAGGGAGATTTTGATAGATAATGCGGCCAGCACCCATAGTCATGTGTCCCACTTCACTATTTCCGGCTGTATTCCAAGGGAGACCCACTGAGATCCCAGATGCTTGGAGGCTCGTCATGGGGTAATACTGATTGAGTTTTTCAAAGGTGGGAAGTTTGGCTTCTCGGATAGGATTGCCATGAACCGTATTGGAAAGTCCCCAGCCATCGAGCACTACTAAGACAAACGGACGATACATAAATGTGTATTCAGTAAATTTGGTTTTTTCAGAGTACTTTTCTAGGATATCATTTTTTTGACAAAAGGGGATATTTGGCCTACTCTATAGGGGCGATATAATTATTGTTTTTCCGTTTTCGAGCGCATTTTTTCTGGATTTTTGCAGTGTGTATGTACTCTGATACATCCCTTCTCTCAGTTTACGACTTCTCTTTTTGTACGAAAGGATTCTTTCATCAGGCTCAGTAGCTGACGAGGCTATTGGTCTTGTTTTTGGGAGAAACGCTACTGTGACTTCTCAAAGAAATCTTGAGCTCGGAACATAGTACTCACATATGTTACCGATATTTTTTGTTGCCGGAGGCCTTTTGGTCGGTCTCGGTCTCGGCTATTTTATCCGGCAAAATATTGCCAAGAGGCAGCTTTCTACTGCTGAGGGTCAAGCAGCTAAAATTATTGCCAAAGCTGAAGAGCGTCAGCAAGAGATTATTCTTGAGACTAAGAAAAAGGCAGTAGCTATCCTTGAGGAAGCTAAAACCGAAGAAAAAACTCGACAGGAGAAACTAGCTCATCAAGAATCAAAAATTGAAAAACGAGAACAGCAGATTGAAGAGGAGGGCAAAAAATTAAGCACCGAGAAAGAGAAGCTTGCTTCACGAAATGCTGAGGTGGAACAGCTCAAAACAGAGATAGAAGCAGTGCGGACCAAAGAAATCGCGGAATTGCAGCGTGTGGCAGAGCTTTCCAAGCCGGAGGCTGAAGAGCGCCTGATGAAGCTGGTAGAGGATGAGAGTAAAGATGCTCTGGTCAAGCGGATGTCCAAACTGGAGAACGAGGCTCATGATGCACTTGAGAAGCGCTCTTTTGAGATTATGGCTACCGTGATTCAGAAATACTCTCGCACGCATGTTTCTGAATTTACCACCACGACGATTACTATTCCTTCGGATGAGATTAAAGGCAAGATCATTGGGAAAGAGGGTCGTAATATACGGGCTCTCGAAAAAGAAACAGGCGTGGAGTTCATCGTTGATGATACGCCAGAGTCAATCATCGTCTCTGGATTTGATCCAGTGCGTCGTGAAGTAGCCAAAATTGCTCTCGAAAAGCTTATTGCTGATGGGCGCATTCACCCGGCCCGCATCGAAGAAGCTGTGGCTGAAGCGAGAAAAGAGATCGACAACAAGATCAAAGAAGCTGGTGAGGCAGCGGCCTATGAGGCTGGAGTGCCCGGGCTTCATCCGAAGCTGCTCTATATTCTCGGGCGACTTCGTTATCGATACAGCTATAAGCAAAATGTACTCCTCCATTCGCTCGAGGTATCCTATTTGGCTGCGGCCTTGGCGGCAGAGCTCGGGGCCGATGTCGCGACGGCTCGGAAAGCAGGGCTGATGCATGATATTGGTAAGGCGGTGGATCATGAGATCGAAGGAACACACGTCAAAATCGGTATGCGTATTCTTGAGAAGTTTGGTCTGGGACAGAGTGTTATTGATGGCATGAAGTCACATCATGATGAGTATCCTCATGCCACAATCGAGAGCTACATTGTAACAGCGGCTGATGCTCTTTCGGCTGCTCGTCCTGGAGCCCGCAAAGAAACAGCTGAAAAATATATCAAGCGACTCCAAGAACTCGAAGCACTCATCAATACCTTTCCGCAAGTGGAGAAGTCTTATGCCATCCAGGCTGGTCGCGAGGTACGCATCTTCGTCAATCCCGAAAAGACCGATGACTACGGTGCGATGAATCTGGCCAAAGATGTCTCCAAACGTATCCAAGAAGAGCTCCAGTATCCAGGTGAAATCAAGGTGGTAGTGTTCCGCGAAACGAGGGCAGTAGAATACGCTCGGTAAACGGACGTATCTTTTAGGAGTAGAAAAATCCCCGGAAGCGGGGATTTTTCTTTTTCTCGTCTTGCAGAAAAGAATGGACAGGCTTAGTATAAAATTACCATTAGCTCAAAACTGACTTGGCGTGACAGCTAGGCAGTGCTGGTGGACTGTGAGAAGAGATCAAGTGAGGCAACTGCGAATCAGCCCTCTCGGCCGCAAAGCGGTCAGGCCCCAGAGCAATGAAGGAATTCAAACTCCTTCGGCGACCTCTGGGGCCAATTTATTTTTTTGTGGCTATTGATACAAGTATGCTCGCGAGACAACTATGTTGTTGGTTCTTGTTTTTTTCACCGGGCTATCAAGATAGGGTCATGATCATCCAACGGCGCTTCTCTTTCGAAGATAAAAACGCTTCGTTGAGCCAAAAAACCTTGCATCGTTTCTTGTTTTGCTTTATGCTCTGGGAAAGGAGATAACTCCTCAAAAATATGAATACTCACACTAGGAAGCGAGGTGCATGGTTGTGAAGAATATCAATAAGGATGCATTAGTCCACACGATTGGCGAGCGTACCAATCTTTCAAAGAAAGATATCGAACTCGTTCTTGAGGCACTTGAAGATGTGATCACTAATGAACTTCGTCAGGGAAATAAAGTGACACTCACTGGTTTTGGTACGTGGAAGGTGTCTAATCGAGCCGCTCGCGAAGGTATCAATCCTCAAACGAAAGAAAAGATTACTATTCCGGCAATGAATGTTCCCAAGTTTACTGCTGGTAAGACTTTGAAAGAAGCGGTAAAGTAGAGCTGTGCCCAAAAAGATAGAAGTACAATCCCGTTTATGCGGGATTTTACTTTTGAGGGGGGAGGCTTGATAAAGCCTGTAGTTCAGGCTATGATGGACAAAGTTCATACGGGAAACGGGGCGTAGTATAGTGGTAGTACGAGTGGTTTGGGACCATTTAGTCCCGGTTCGATTCCGGGCGCCCCGACTAAAAAGTGAGGCCAAACATATGAAACTTATCTTGGGTATTCTTCTCGGTGTAGGGCTTCTTATTGGTGGTCTTTGGTATTTGAGTGGTATGGATGCAGCTGATACCAAGCAGCTTGATCTCTTGGCAGCAGATTGGAAGCAGGGTGCTGAGAATCCCAAGGTAACCTTGGTAGAGTACGCAGATTTTGAATGCCCCGCCTGTAGTGCTTATCAATCAGTCCTCAAAGAAGTCAAAGAAGCATTCAAGGATGATCTGCAATTTGTGTATCGTCAATTTCCACTTCCGATGCATCGTAATGCTTTGGCAGCTGCTCGTGCATCTGAGGCTGCTGGGCTTCAGGGGAAATTTTGGGAGATGCATGATCTTCTCTATGCCAAGCAAAAGGAGTGGGGAGGCAAGACTTCCGAGGACGTTACTCTTTTTGAAAAGTATGCAACGGAGCTTGGGCTTGATCTCGAAAAATTCAAACAGGACGTCTCGAGTGATGCTACCCAAGAAGCTGTTGATCGGGGGCTTGAAAGCGGCAAAGCACTCAAGGTGCGGGGCACACCAACTTTTTTTCTCAATGGTGAACTTATCAAGAATCCAGCGAACGCTGAGGAGTTCAAAAATTTGATTCGAGCCAAACTCGAAGCAAAATAAACAGCGAGATTCTATCAGAACGAATATGAAGAAGGTCGTCACGATAGGTGGAGGCACGGGGAGTTTTATGCTGCTTTCGGGATTGAAGCAGTATGCTATTGATCTCACGGCGATTGTCTCGATGGCCGATGATGGCGGATCGACCGGAGTTCTCCGCGATGAGCTGGGGGTGTTACCACCAGGCGACGTCCGCCAGTGTCTCGTAGCCCTTTCTGATTCGCCCGACATGCTGCGGGAGCTCATGAATTATCGTTTCCATGAGGGTGGGCTCGATGGACACAGTTTTGGTAATATTTTTCTTTCAGCGCTCGAAAAAATTACTGGTGACTTCGGTAGCGCCGTCGAGGAAGCGGCTGAAATCCTCAAGGTGCGTGGCCGCGTGGTCCCTATCACTTTGTCGGATACGCGGCTTATGATGGAGCTCCAGAATGGTGAAAAACTGGTAGGAGAACATGCTATCAATACCAGTACGAGTTTCGAATCGATTGGTGTGAGGAAGATGGAACTTCGGCCAAAACCGATAGCTAATCCATTCGCGGTTAAGAGTATTCTTGAGGCAGATATGGTGGTGATTGGTCCAGGGAGTCATCACTGTGCTATTCTCCCGAGCCTCCTGGTCCCGGGTATTGGGAAAGCGCTTCAGAAAACCAAGGCAGTGGTGGTATACAACTGCAATCTTATTAGTAAGCGTGGCCAGACAGAAAAGTATACACTTGAGGATTATGCTGAAGCGATCAACAAACTTATTGGGGCATCACGGATTGATTTTGTGACGTACAATGTAGCCGAGCCACCCCAGAGACTCCTCAAGCGCTACGAAATGGAGGGTGGTTTAGTGGTCTTTCAGCACCGATCAAACGAGAAGAGGCCTTACCGAGTGGTTCAAGCTGATCTTTTGAGTGACGAAGGGAGAGTTTTTAGTAAGGGTGATAAGATAGCT
This sequence comes from uncultured Bdellovibrionales bacterium, assembly GCA_964398485.1. Taxonomy (GTDB): domain Bacteria; phylum Patescibacteriota; class Minisyncoccia; order Moranbacterales; family UBA1568; genus SSEF01. The sequence goes on from CAYNMD010000029.1 coordinate 6,148, forward strand.
GCTACACGTTCTTTTATCCGTCATGACCCAGAGAAACTTGGGAAGGTGCTTATGATGCTCCTCGAGCTTGATGGCTATGAAACTATCCTGAAAGATATTGTCTAGAGAGGCTTGGATAAGCTAATTTTTACTCTTGACGGATTATTTATTCTATGCTAAGATATTTTTTCAACTTTGATAAGTTGACTCGTGTTACTCAACTAGTGTAGTATCCGAGACAAGTTCTTTCTCATCTTTTCACAGTGTTTTTTGGAGAGTGGACGGATCAGTGTAGCTTATTCATCGAGGCTTTACTGACCCGTCCGCTTGACCAAAGCGCTTTCGACGGGGCAACCCAACCGCAACCTGGAGAACACCATGCATTCCCGTACCTCCCTGTCCCTGGCGGCTCTGTCCGTCGCTTGCCTGAGTGGTGCTGCTTTCGCCCCGAATTCGCCGCGCGTGCTGACCGACTTCGACTCCGGCCCGGGCACCGCCATGGATCCGTTGCACACCAAGTTCGCGCTGAGCATCAACAACGACGACGCCGGCCCGGGCGCTGCGATCACCGACGAACAGCGCGTGCAGCAGCAGGCCCAGGCCGAGAGCGCCGGTGGCACCCAGCAGGCCAACGCCGCCGACACGACCGAGATCAGCGCCAAGACCACCGCGGTGGGCGACCCGCCGGCCGGCAGCGACCAGCAGCAGTAGGCCTTCAACGCCGGCGCGACGCCAAGTCAACCCAGGGTCGGCATCCTGCTGACCCACTGACCTGTGAAAGGAGACGGACATGATCCCCCTCAACTATCGAGGCCCGTGTCCACCCAGACGCCCCGACGCGTGACGTCGACGGCCTGACTGCCCCGGATTCCAGCTGGAACCCCGGGGCGTCAATTTTTTAGGGAGAAGTTTTTTGATCGAGCTCGAGGCTCGTTTTTTTGTAATACATCTCAACTTGACAGATAATAATTTTGTTGCTATTTTCATTTTTCAACCCAGAAGGTTGACACTCGTACTACTTCTCAGTATCATCGAGTGCATAAGTTCTTTGGAAACTCTGTAGTGAATTTTTTAGAGTGGGCGGATAATCGTAGCTTATGAAAGTAGGCTCCAGTTATCCGCTCGCTCAGCCTCTTGGTTGTAGTCGGGCGGTTTTCCCGCAACTTGATCAAGGAGATCGTCATGAAAGACCCCAGCACCGGCAAGGTGCGTGTGTTGCAACAGGGCGCCAAGAACGGCGGCATCATCGGCAAGCACGGCATGGTCGACTCCGGTCGCAGCGTGTCCAACGCGCCGATCCTGGCCGGTTCCTTCCCGTGCTCGGGCTACATGGAAATCCTGTCGTGACCGCGCGCCTGCGGACAGCGACCTACTTCAACGTCGACTTCGGCCGCCTCGGCGCCGGCACGCTGGTGCTGGGCTGCCTGGTGGCCGTGCCCGCGCTGATGGCCAACTCGGCCTGACGCTGGGCAGCGCCGGCGACGTCCCCGAGGATGGGTACCCACAGTTCCAATCTGCTGGAATACCATCTGAGGCGGCGGTCGCCAACGTGCCACGTGAGCCGTTCCATTCGGCAGGCACGTTCTCGTGAAAGGAGGGGCCTCCATGGGCCTCGTTTCGTTCCTGGCGCTCGCGCTGTTTGTGGCCATTGCCTCGCTTGTTATCCTGGACGGTCGAGAGACGAGCCGGGATCATCAACAGGTGATGATCGCCACGAACGAGCCGGTGTCGTCATCGCTGAAACCCCGCAGTTCGCTGCGGAATCGTCAGTGGTGCTCGGCGCGCATCGTGCGCTATCGCCAGGGTCCGTCCAGCAAAGGACCCGAATCCTACCCGGGATTTCTGCTGGGCAGTGTCGGTGCCGTGCCTCTGAAGCCGGTGAGCTGACACACTGCGGCTGCGAAGATACAGCCGCGGAGAACCATGGTTGGCGGAACTCGCATGGGTATCCGCCTCGAACTTCAACCAAAACGAGGGGAAAGATGATGAAGGTGCATCGCACCCGCATCGGTCACTGCAGGGATCCGGGCAGCTCGTAGCTGACTGGGAAGAGGGTAGATGATAACCTGAAGATTCCTCGAGAGTCTAACCACTACATGTGGCTACCCGCGGGTACCGGCAACGGACTTGGCCTGGTAGAGGATCATCTGCGAACGAGCGCAGGATAAAAGCTGCTCACGTTCATCAAACTCGATAACCTGTCGATGGACTGGTTAGCCACCTAAAACAAGGCATCCACTGATCAGCAGTCACTCGCTGACTTTGACCGCCAATGATAGGTAAGGCAAGCAAAATTGGTCGCCGTAGCAGGTAGACCTGAAGGCCTCACACAGCGCTGCTGTTCGTGAGGCCTTTCAATTTTTATACATTCAAATGCTTGGTAGGACGCGAGATAAGTGAGGGGTCAGTTTTCCAAGTATCGTTTACATCGACGTAAAGCTCGAGTTCATTGTTATCGGGGTCGAGGATGTAGAGACTATGAGTAACGTGATGATCGGCGGTGCCGACGATTTTGACTCCGGCTTGTTCGAGTTCGGCATAGGCAGCCATAAGTTCGCCATCAGTCGTGCCAATTTTGAAACCGATGTGATAGAGGCCTGGTTCGGGGCGGACCTTTTCTCGGGGGACAGAGTCTATCTCGAGGAGGAGGAGTTCATGATGGGTACGGCCAGAGGAAAAGAGGGCGGCCCCGGGCATATCACTTGGTATCTCATGGAAGCCGAGCGTCTCTTTATAGAAACGACGCGAGCGTTCGAGGTTAGAGACAAAGAGAACAACGTGGCCGAGTTCATGGATTTTCATAGAGGAATTATGATAATGGAATAGTCCTAGCATAGCATGCTTCTTTTGACTTGAGCGGGGAGTGTCGCTACAATATGGAGCGAACTCTTTAGTATATAAAGTCATGGCTAATTTTCAGCTGAAATTCAAGAGAAAAGAAGAAGTAGCTGATGGCACCTGGTCGTTTCATTTTGAAAAGCCAGCCGATTTTGTTTTTGAAGCTGGTCAGTATGTAGCGCTGGTGTTGCCACGTCTCGTAGCGCCTGATACTCGGGGTCCAGTACGATCGCTCTCCATTTGCTCGGCTCCCTTTGAAGAAGATCTTGTCTTTACCATGCGTATTACCGAAAGTGGATTCAAGCAGAGTATAATGGCACTTGAACCAGGGGAGGTGGCTCAGGCCACCAAGCCGATCGGGCACTTTACTTTGGCTCATGCGAGTGATGATAAGCCAATCGTTTTTGTGGTTGGAGGTATCGGCATTACGCCAGCCAGGAGTATTCTCAAGCAGGCGGAACATGATGGTATCAAGCGTTCGTTTACCCTCTTTTATTCCAATCGCCTCAAGAAAGATGCTGCTTTCCAGGCAGATCTGTCGCAGCTTTCATTGGAGGGGTATCAGTTTATCTCGACTTTTTCTCAAGAGACTACTCCTTGTACGGGAGGAGATGACGAACGGGGGTATATCTGTAGTTCGATGTTGGAGAAATATCTCCCCCTTGAACAAATACGGGAGAGCTGGTACTATCTCGTGGGTGCACCAGCCTTTATCGAGGCCATGGAAAAAATGCTGGCAGAGATCGGTATTCCAGAAGAACGGATGGTGAATGACCCGTTTACTGGGACGGCTACGGCAACGCAGCAGAAAAAATAAGTTCCCTTTTTTGGGAAATGCGGGTATCGTATAATGGCTATTATATCAGCCTTCCAAGCTGAGGACACGGGTTCGACTCCCGTTACCCGCTC
>CAYNMD010000030.1:0-9524 GCA_964398485.1 uncultured Bdellovibrionales bacterium
ATATTTTCCCTTGGAGGCTTTTTTGATAACTTCTTCAACCTTTTCTGCCGTCCCTACCGGCACTGTCGACTTATCAACAAATATCTTGAAGCCATTCAGATGCTTTCCGAATGCCTCGGCCGCTGAGAAAACATACTGAAGGTCAGCCTGGCCCGTCATTTTGTCTTCGGGGGTACCAACGGCCATGAAAACAATTTCTGATTCTTGGATAGCCTCTTTGAGGTCATTCGTAAATCGAAGGCGCCCTTCTTTGGTGTTCCGTTCGACAATTTCTTCGAGACCTATCTCGTGGATTGGAATAACTCCTTTCTTGAGTTTGGCAATTTTTTCTTTGTCGACATCAGCGCAAATAACCTCATGTCCGATTTCTGCCATACAGGCCCCTGACACGAGTCCAACATACCCCGTCCCCAAAAAGGAAAGTTTCATAACCGCTACAGAAAAAGATTAAAGCTCCCGCACCTCACGAATGGAATAATTCATCCGGTGCCGATTCTGATAATAACTCCGCACCGCAATATCTGCTAGGAGTCCAGAAATAAAGAGCTGAATACCCACCAACAGAAAAAAGATACCAACAAGTGGCCAGATACGCTCCGAGAGCGACTCATTATAATAAAGCTTTTCGATAAGCATCCACACCAAAATGCCCGTTCCGGACAAAGAAAGCATTACGCCACTCGCTCCAAAAAGATGAAGTGGCCGATGAGAATATTTCCGCCAAAACCAAATAGAGACCATATCGACAAATCCCTTGAAGCCTCGCTTCCAATTGTACTTCGTAACGCCGTGCACTCTCGGGTGATGCGATACTTTTACTTCGCCAACACGATACCCCTCGAGCTGCAGAATAGCTGGGATAAAACGATGCATTTCACCAAAAAGATCAACGTCCTTAAAGCAGCTTCGCTTGTACGCCTTGAGACTACAGCCAGAATCATGGATATTGTCCTGAATAAGGAGTTTGCGCAATAGGTTGGCAATGCGAGATGGAATCTTTTTACTCCAGGGGTCTTGTCTTTTGTGTCGCCAACCAGAAACCACATCATATCCCTCATCCATCTTTGAGAGAAGAAGCGGGATATCATTGGGATCATTCTGAAGATCGCCATCCATGGTAATAATAATTTCTCCGGTAGCTGCCTTGATACCAGCATCAAAAGCTGCTGTCTGACCAAAATTTTTCCGAAAGACTATAAGTTTAAGAGGCTTACAAGTAGCCGCTTCTACCAAGGTAGAGTCTTTTGAACCGTCATCAACGAAGATAATCTCGTAGGGACGGCCGAGTCTCTCCAGAGCACTCTTGATACGAGTATGCAGTTCCACGACATTACCCGCCTCATTATAGAGTGGGACAACCACTGAAAGATAGGGGTGTATTGTTTCCATATACAGCTACTATACGAAAAAAGAGCCAAAACAACAAGTTTTACGGCTTGACAAAAGCTTTTTTTATTGTTGACATAAATATAATTTTGGGGTACAATTGCTCATAATAAGAAATTCTATGCGCATACTCGTCACTGGTGGGGCTGGCTTCATTGGATCTCACATTGTAGACGCTCTGGTCGACCGAGGTCATCGAGTCACTGTACTCGATGATCTTTCTTCGGGCCAAGAGGAGAATCTCAATCGTCGTGCCAAATTCATCAAGGGAGATGTCACAAGTCCAAAAAAGCTCGAGAGCGTCTTTAAACGTGTCGAACCCGAGGCCATCTTCCATCTTGCTGCTCAAATCAATGTAAGGGCCTCTGTCGAAAATCCGACTATTGATGCCGAGTGCAACATCCTCGGAAGTTTGAGACTCATCGAAATGGCCGCCAAAGCAGGGGTAAAGAAATTTATTTTTTCCTCAACTGGTGGGGCTATGTTTGGTGACGAGGCTCACTACCCCGCCCATGAGGATGAATCAGCTACCCCTCTCTCTCCCTACGGGCTCGCTAAACTTACTATCGAGAAATATCTCGACTTCTACCATAGAGAACGAGGTCTCCCCTACATTGCCCTTCGTTATGGTAATGTCTATGGACCGCGACAAAATCCTCATGGAGAAGCTGGGGTAATTGCTATTTTTACCAGCCTGATGCTAGATGGGAAAGCACCGATAATCAATGGCGATGGAGCCCAAACTCGTGACTATGTCTATGTTGGAGATGTTGTCAAAGCCAATATCGCTGCCCTCGAAAGCGAGATCGAGGAAGGCGTTTTCCATATTGGTACCGGCAAAGAAACTGATGTGAATGAAATTTTCCGCTTAGTAAACTGGCAATTTGGCAAAGTTTTTGAAGCTACCCATGGCCCAGCCAAAAGTGGCGAGGTAAAGAGAAGTGCTCTCGATACCCGCAAAGCCGAAGCTCTCCTCAACTGGAAACCAGAAGTTGATATTTCCGAAGGCATCACTGCTACGGTGACCTGGTTTAAGGCAAGACTCCGAGAGGAATAGTAGCGGATTCCCCTTCTTTTTTGGAACCCAAAAACATGCTACACTAGTGGCATATTTTGCTTTATTCAAGCAATTTTCTCAAATTGATTTCTTCCTCCTCGCAATCAACTCCATGCCCTCCTCTCCCAAAATCATTATCGCTCTACCAGCCTATAATGAAGCTTCTGTTCTCCCAGAGGTTATTGCAGAAATCAATTCAGCTGGCTATTCCCATATAGTGATTGTTGATGATGGTAGTCGAGACGACACATTTACGGTCGCTAAAAGAGCGGGTGTTGTCGCTCTCAAGCATCGGCTCAACCGAGGTAAGGGTGCTGCTACTAAGACTGCTATTGAGGCTGCCAAACTCCTTGGGGCTGATATTATCGTTACTATGGATAGCGATGGCCAGCATAATCCAAACGATATTGCTAAGCTTATAGATCCTATTCTCCAAGAGAAAGCTGAGGTTATCCTTGGTACCCGCCTCCTTGATCCTCGAGGTATGCCCTGGCACAGAATTTTGGCCAACAAAATTGGTAACACACTCACCTGGTGTCTCTATGGACTTTGGGTTACCGATAGCCAGTCAGGCTTCCGTGCCTACTCTCGCAAAGCCGCTGACCTTATCAATACAAAATCTGATCGCTATGATTATGAAAGTGAGGTTATCCGAGAAATTCGCTTTCATAACCTCTCTTTTCTCGAGATTCCTATCGAGGTACGCTACACAACATATTCCATGGGGAAACTTGAACGCCAAAGCCTCATCAATGGTTTCAAGACGCTCGGGAGAATGCTCTGGCGACTCGTCCACTAAATTGTTAAACCATATAATCTTATGCCGATGCTCAAGTTTTATCAGATCGTTATCCTCTTCATTGCTGTCTTTATGATTTATGGAGGCATCGAACGCTTCATTCGTCATCAATCCGGCCAGACCTTCCTTAAACTCGGCGCTAGATTGTTTGTCTGGGGCGGTATGGCCATCGTTGTTGTTTTTCCATCACTCAGCAACACTCTTGCCTCACTCATTGGTATCGAAGGCAACGTGAATGCAGTCATTCTTACTGGTTTTATTCTTGTTTTCCTCATGATCTTCAAACTCCTCTCCGCTATCGAACGCCTCGAACAACAAATGACTATTCTTACCCGAAATGAAAGCATCTCTCACCTACCTCAGTCAGAATCTCCGCAGGAATAGCATTGTCCCCAATCGCTTTGGGCTCCTGTTTTGGATTAATACTTGTCTCTTTTTAGCATTGACCATCAGTGTCGTTTTTGATATTGGTCGGTACCCGTTTGGACATCACATTACCTCACTGCTTACTTTGGGGGTAATTTTTTTTCTCCCAGGACAAAATCTTACTGCTCTCATTGAAAAACTCAACAAGAAAAACTTTTCACTTATTGAAAAACTGACCATTATCATGGCTATTGCTTTGATAGCACCTCCGCTTCTCACAAGTTTTCTTGGTAATCAATTCGCTTCATGGCTTCCTCTCATCCCCTATGCCATCGCTGCTAGCACCTGGTTTATCGCTACAAAATTTTCCCCATTTTTTTGGGAAGAATATCGTCATGAGAACATCAGTGAGCATCTCATACCAGCACTAATCATAGCAATACTCATCGCAAGCATGTTTGTCTTCCAACTTACTAATGCCTACTACGCCCTTCCTGATCTTGATCCATACTATTGGCTTCAACAATTTCAAAATAAATTTCAAACCATAGCACAGATCTCCCTTCAGAACCATAGACCACTGTTCTTTTCTTTTGGCTACCTTTTCGTAGAAATAGCAGGGGTAGACGCCTATGCTTTTTTTAAGTATGTTATTCCTCTTCTTTTTCTCGGTATTCTTTCGCCAGCTACTCTCATAGTAAGTAGGGCTCGTTCTCTTTGGGAAGCACTTTTTCTTTATCTTCTCCCTTTTGCCAGCGCCTCTTTCCTTCTTTACTCTACCTCGTCCCTCCCTCAATCTATCGCTAACCTCCTTATTCTCTTCGCTCTTTATAGCATGCTGTATGCAGTTTTTTCTCAGCAGCCTTTTTTTTATTTTCTTAGCGGTTATCTTCTGATTGGTTCAGTTTTCTACCACGAAATGGGTCTCCTTCTTTTTCTTCCCTGGATTTGCATTCTCTTTTTTACTCACTATCAAAAAATTTCTTTTTTCATCCGTCGCGAATGGCTTACCACCACACTCCTCGCAGTTATTGGTATTCTTTTATTTGGAATAATCAACCCTTATATTTCCTTTCTTACGGTCTGGGTTCAAAAAATTATTCGAATCATCTTTGAGCTTCAATCTAATCTTGCCTTCCCTGCTACCTACATCAATATTGATGGCAATGCCGTAGGCTGGGGAGATACTTGGGGAGTAATCCGATACTACGCCTTCTACTTTGGCCCGCTCGCTGCCCTAGTACTCGCTTTCTTTCTTTGGCGCATTTTATTCTCATCAGAGCTTACCCGGGATACACGGAAAGTTACAGATTGGCTCAAAAAAAATACTAACCTTTATTTCATAGTTACTACCCTTCTCTTTTTTAGTCTCGCTGAATTTTTTCCTCGATTCTTCAATTTATCACTTCTTCCCGAGCGAGCTCTAGGATTTTTTGCTTGCCTCCTTATTTTTTCCTTTGGATATTATCTCCTTCAGTCATCTCAAAAAAAATTCTTTCCCTACCTAATCTTGCTCACTACTGTTGGAATCAATATCGGTGCCGCTCTCTATATCAACTCAGTAAAACAATACCTCATTACTGCTAATCAAATTAATTCGGCCGAATGGATACGCGGATCACTCCCAAAGGAAAAAGTTATCATCACTGGAACTAACATGAATCTCCTCCGTTTCCATGCCCAAGCTGGTGTAGTTATTAACATCAATGATCCCTCATTTTATACAGATGTTCGCGTCTTCGAAAAAGCCTTAAACCAAATACCTTCACGTGACGAGCGCTTCAAGAAGAAATATTCTGATTTATTAAGCGAAGTACATCAAGAGATTTCTTCTCTCGAAAATCTAGACATTGATCTTAGTATGGAATCTATTCATACGGTACTTCCAAAAATCATCTCTCATATCCAATCATTTTTGAATGAGAATTCCATAAAAAATGGTCGCTTGGGACTAGATGAATACCCACCCCTCTATATTTATTACTCGAAAGAAAGTCCCAAAAACCCATATACGAATCGTCCTTATACAAAAAAAGAAATTAATAACCAGACAAAATTAATTTTTGATCAATTTCCAGAACGTTTTGAACGAATATATAGCCTTCCAGAAAACGAAATTGTTATTTGGAAAGTGATACAATAAGAAGTATTAGATGCTTTTTTCTACTAAAAACCGTAAGGAATCTTTATTCATGAAATTACTCGTTTTTTCTCCCTACTATCCGCCCCACACTGGTGGCCTTGAAAGCCACAGCGATGAATTCAATCGCAACCTCGCAAGTAAAGGGGTCAGAATTACTGTCTTTACTCCCCATCTTCCAAGCTCTTCATCATCTATTGAAACTTCATATGAAAACTTGATTATTTATCGTTTTCCTGCCATTGAACCTATCCCCAACTACCCTTTGCCCAAGTTTTGGACAAAAGAATTCTGGCAGGTTTGGAATGAAATCAAAGGAGATCAGCATGACCTTGTCATCTCTCGTACTCGTTTTTTCTTTACCTCACTCATGGCCTGGCGATACGCTAGAAAGGTTTCAATCCCCTGGGTACACATCGAACATGGATCAGATTTTGCTCGCTTCAATAGTTCTTTCAAGACGCTGCTTGGTAAATTCTACGACCTTACTATCGGGGCCTTCATCCTCCAGCGGAGCGATCTCAATATTGCCAACTCCAAAGCTTCTGCTGATTTCGTGGAACAGCTTTCTCATCGTACCGACTGCAAAGTCATTTACCGTGGTATAGAAAAAGATACCATACAAAGCATCGCTCCCCATTCATTCTTTTCAACACATTTTCCTGGAAAAACAGTCATTGGTTTCATAGGTCGCCTCATAGATGGCAAAGGTGTCGCTGATCTCTTAGAAGCCTTTTCAACATTAAACACTGATACCAGCATCTGTGCTCTCGTCGGTGACGGTCCAGAGCGGGCTCGATTGGAAAAGCTCATCACTCAAAAGAATCTCTCCGGGAGCGTAGTTTTCTTTGGTGAGAAACCATTTGCTGAGGCTATGGCACTACTTAAATCATTCGATATCTTTGTGAATCCCAGCTACACTGAAGGCATCCCCACCGCCGTGATTGAAGCTGCTCTTTGCCATAAAGCTATTATCGCTACCGATGTGGGTGGCACCAAGGAGATCATTACCGGAGAGGATGATGGATTCCTGATTCCCCCTCATAATAAAGAAGAGCTCGGCAAGAAACTCTCCCTCCTCCTCTCTGATGCAGCCCTCCGTCGATCTTTTGGTGAGCGAGCCTTTGCCCGAGTAGAGCAGAAATTTGATTGGCACCATGCCACCAAAGAGTATCTGACTCTTTTTCATAAGCTTCTCCCATAAAACTATGTGTGGTATTGCTGGAAAAATCTCTTTCTCTACCCCCGTTACTCCCCAATCAGTGGAGGCTATGTGCACTGCCATCAAGCATCGCGGCCCCGATGATAGTGGTGTCTATATCTCACCTGACCAGAACATAGGCCTCGGCCATCGCCGCCTCTCCATCATAGATCTCTCGCCTCTCGGCCACCAACCGATGCGCTATCTCGATCGTTATGAAATTGTGTTTAACGGTGAGATATACAACTTCCAAGAGAAACGTGAAGCTCTTCAAAAAGAAGGTTACACGTTTCAATCTCAGTCTGATACTGAAGTTATCATGGCTCTCTATGATAAATACAAGGAAAAATGCCTCGATCATTTGCGTGGCATGTTTGCCTTGGCTCTTTACGATGAACAGGAACAAGTGCTTTTTTGTGCCCGTGACCGAGTAGGGAAGAAGCCTTTCAAATATTACTTTGATGGGAACACTTTTCTGTTTGCTTCTGAACTCAAGGCCATCCTCACTCAGTCCGAATACCAAAAAGAAATCGACTACGAAGCTATCCACCACTATCTTACCCTCCAGTATGTGCCAGCTCCGCTGACTGGCTTTGTTGGTATCAAGAAGCTCGAACCAGCTCATTACCTCATCCTCGATTTAAAGACGCGAGCCCTCAAAAAAGAACGTTATTGGAAAATTGATTATTCTAAAAAACTTTCCCTTTCTGAGACTGAGTGGAAAAAACGTATCCTTGAAAAGCTAGAAGAGTCAGTCAGGCTTCGTATGATCTCTGATGTACCGCTCGGAGCTTTCCTCTCGGGGGGAATTGATTCCAGTGCTGTCGTCGCTCTGATGGCTAAGCATTCAGACAAACCTATCAAAACTTTTTCTATTGGCTTCCAGGAAGAAAAGTACAATGAACTCCCTTACGCTCGAAAAATTGCTGACCAGTTCAAGACAGACCACACCGAGTTCATCGTAGAGCCTGACGCCATCGATATCCTTCCGCTTCTCGTTCGTCAGTATGAGGAGCCTTTTGCTGACTCGAGTGCTCTCCCCACCTACTATGTATCCAAACTTACCCGCGAACACGTAACCGTAGCCCTGAATGGTGACGGAGGCGATGAAAACTTTGCTGGCTATACCCGGTATGCTGCTTTCCGAGCCTCTCTCTTCTTGGAGAATTTTTCTTGGTTAGCCAAAACCATCGGAGTTCCCATCACCCGTCTTATCAAAAATATACTTCCCACCACTTTTTTTGATCGCCTCTATCGCCTTACCACAAGCCTTGCCACTGACTATCGTGAACGTTACATGGGATTCACCTCCTACTTCACCAATGAGCAAAAAGAAGAGCTCTACACCGACAGCTTCCGAAAAAACATCAGGGGGGAAAATACGTACGATCTCATTGGGAAACAATTTCTCGAATCCGGTTCGAATGACAAAACAGAGCAAGCCGTATATGCCGATTTTGCTACCTACCTCCCCGAAGATCTCCTTACCAAAGTTGACATCGCAAGCATGGCCGTTTCCCTCGAAGGCCGCTCTCCTTTTCTCGATCATGAATTCCTCGAGCTAACTGCCCAAATCCCCTTCAGCCTCAAGCTAAAAGGTTTCAATAATAAAAAATACATCCTCAAAGAAGCCCTCTGCGGAATCATTCCGGACGAAATCCTGTTCCGTCCCAAGATGGGCTTTGGGGTACCAATTGATGCCTGGTTTCGAGATGAACTCAAAACATACAGTCAGGACAAACTGCTTCATGGTGAACTCGTGAGACGCAAGCTCTTCCGTCCCGAAGCCATACAGAAGCTCCTCCATACCCACACCTCTACCCAAATCAACTACTCCCCGCAAATTTGGGCCCTCCTTACTCTCGAACTCTGGCTTGAGGAATACTTCAAAAAGAGCTAGAATAAGCCAATAAGCCAAATAGATTTGCTATGCGCCGCGCCCATCTTCCGTACCTGTCTGATCCAATTTCCCATGAATCTTTTTCGCTCACCGCTTTTGAAGAAAATGCTAATCATGTAGAGAGTGGGCTTTTGATAACACCAAAGGGAAGCTGGTACCCAATTATTAGTGGTATCCCGAGACTTCTCACTGACGAACTCCGAGAAAGCCTCCTCCAAGAACATTTTCAGTTTTTCAAACAGTATCAGCTCGCCCTTCCCGATACTATCGCTAGAGAGTGGCAAGCAATCATCAATAGGATTGAAAATCTTGACGCCTTCCTCAAGCATCAGAAAAAAACTGGCGAATCTTTCGCCTACGAATGGCAGCATATCTACCGAGAAAACGACTACGAGAAAGAAAACTTCTTTCACTTCCTCTCTCCCTATCTCAAAGAAAATGATCTCCAGGGAAAAGTCACCCTCGACATCGGCTGCGGTTCGGGACGCTTCACCAAGTGGGCTGCCCTCTCTGGAACTACCCTCTCCTTTGGTTCAGACCTTGGTGAAAGTGTCATCGTCGCCTATCAAATGACCAAAGATCTTCCCAATACTTGTATTGTTCAAGCCGATATCTACCATATGCCCTTCCGCGGTCAATTTGATATCGCCTACTCCATCGGGGTACTCCATCACC
>CAYNMD010000031.1:0-8460 GCA_964398485.1 uncultured Bdellovibrionales bacterium
CCCTCAAAGCGAAATCTTCTGCTGTGACCCCAGCAGCTTCTGATTATACTGAAACTCTAACAGTGATTGCATCAGCAAGCTTCTAAATGAGCGCTACTCTTGACGGGATTTGTTGTTTATTTAAGAGATGTGGTATTATTTTTTTGTGAGACTGCTTGACTTCTCGTTTTCTGTCGTGTATACTGTGTACGAACATACGAGAAGCGGGTGGCTCTTTTTAGGAGGACCCGTTTCTTTTTTGGGAAAAATAAAATTCTATGCCGTTTGTAACTCATCTTAGATCAATTAGTGCTCTTCAGATTGGGGTATTATCCATTGGTCTCTTTCTCCCGCTGTTTTTCTGGACCCATTTTGCTCAGGCGGGTAACTTTGAGCAGGTATATATTCGTTTGGATCGTCTCGCAGCATCAACAACCACTGGTGGAACCGTCTGTGCTCAGGCAGATACTGTGGCTACGGAGGCTGATGTTCAGGTAACCTTTCCAACCGGTTTTACTGTAAACTCCACTGCTTCTAACTGGACGGTAACCACAACCAATCTTCCTTCAGGCGCCGCAGCCTGGCCTGGTATTGGCACTGCTTCTGCTGTTTCCGGCCAGACAGTGACTTTTCCTTCAACTGATCTAACGGTTTCGACACTGTATTGTTTCAATTTTTCTGGAACGAGTACTCTTACTACCTCTACGGCTGGAAACGACAAGACTGGTACAGTTACCACTCGTACCTCAGGACCAGCTACTATTGATAGCTCTGGCTACGCTCTCTCTATCGTTTCCAATGATCAGATTGTGGTAACTGCAACGGTTCCAGCTACTTTTTCCTTTGCTCTTTCAGGGAACACGGATACATTTACCAGTAATCTCTCTACCACAACCACTTCGACAAGTGGACGAACAGTGACTATTTCTACCAATGCTGCTTCGGGATGGGTTGCTTGGGTTAAGAGTGCTAATGCTGCTTTGAACTCTGTTTCTACAGGTGCCTCTATCGCGACAGCTGGATCGGTGGATAATGCTCCTACGGATCTAGCCTCAGCTACGGGATATGTTTTGGATGTCAATATTACTACAGACTCAGGAACGGGTACTGGTACGGTATCTCAAGCTTCCAATTATGGCGCGGAATACAATGGAACTAACTCTACCTCTGGTGGTACTCTTTCGACTTCTTTTCAGCCAATTGCAGCCTCTGATGGTACTACCGATGGAGATGTGTTGACCCTTATCGAACGAGCGAAGGTCTCTGCGGTGCAGGCTGCTGCTACAGACTATACTGATACCTTGACAGTGGTCGCTGCTGGCCGGTTCTAGATCTATTTATTGTGTCGACAGGAAAAATCTCTCTAAAAGAGAGATTTTTTGTTGATGCCATCAGGATTAGCTAATAAGAAAGAGAATGGTATACTGAGAAAGATATTGCTGATATTCCTGCTATGCCCTTCTTTCGATTTCTCCTTCTCCCACTCCTCCTTCTCCCACTCCCTGTTTCTGCTCAGGAAGGATCACTCCGTCTCGTTTCTTCACCTCTTCCTATATCGCTCGTTACTGAACCAGGGAAGACGGTGACGACACAGCTCAAGGTGAAGAATGCAGGGACGGAGACTGAACGTCTCAAGATTGATATTCTCAAATTCAACGCTTACGAAGAGAGTGGCAAGCCAGCCCTCATGGATCTTGATCCAACGGATACTTTTGATGATTGGGTGAGTTTTTCAGAGCGAGAATTCGCTCTTGCTCCAGAAGAATGGAAGACAGTGACGGTGACTTTCACCGTTCCAGAAACGGCTGCCTTTGGTTACTACTACGCTTTTGTATTCAGCCGATCTAATGAGGGCACGGAGTTGCGGTCTCAGCAGACAGCTGTGGTTGGTGGTACCGCTACACTGGTTCTGCTTGAGGCAAGAGTACCTGATGCCAAGAGAGAAGTAACACTCTCTGAATTCTCAACAGACAAAAAAGTGTATGAATTCCTCCCGACTCGTTTTACGGTCTCTCTCAAAAATACTGGCAATGTTCACGTTGCTCCGCGAGGGAATATTTTCCTCTCAGACTGGAAGGGGAAAGAGGTGGCTTTGCTTGAGGTGAACGAAGCTAAGGGGAATATTCTCCCGAACTCTACGCGTGTCTTTGAGTCAGATTGGAAAGATGGATTTCCTGTGTATGAACCGAAGATTGAGAACGGTGCTGTTGTTCTCGATGAGGCAGGGAATCAAACCTTTGATCTTGTGTGGGATTTTGAGCAGGCCTCAAAACTGCGATTTGGTAAGTACAATGCCAAAATCCTTCTTATCTATGATGATGGAACAAGAGATATCCCTATCGAAGGCTATGTATCATTCTGGGTCATTCCTTGGAGGATTGTAGGAGTGGGGATATTTGTAGCGCTCTTCTTCTTTATTGGTATTCGCTCTACACTGGTAAAGGTATGGCGAAAATTCTCTCCTCTTCCATCTCTAGAGTAGTATTTTTTTTGGTGGGACTACTTTTTCCGACAAGTTTACTCTTGGCGGCTGAGTTAACTATTAGCCCCATGTTTCAGGAGATCGAGATACGCGACGAGGCTGAAATAGCAGCTGAGGTTCTGGTGAGTAATACTACTTCAGTTGAAATTCCCTTTCGGATTGAAGTATATGATTTTGGTAGCCTTGATCAGTCTGGAGGAGTAGCCTTTCTTGGTGCTTCACAAGATCTTCAGGCTGCGTATACTCTCGCTCCATGGGTAAAAGTTGATCAGGATCGTATTGTCCTAGCTCCTCGTGAGCAAAAAGTAGTGAGGGTGACTATTCTCAATAGCCAAGACTTGGCACCAGGAGGTCACTATGGAGCTCTGGTATTTCGCTCAACAAATGATGCTGCTCTTCCGTAGAATGGCATTGCGATACAACAGATGCTCGCCTCACTCCTCTTTGTTAATAAATTGGGTGGCTCCAAGCCGGCTATTACTCTTGAACAAGTAAAAGGAGAGCAACAGTGGTTTTCATTACCGAAACTTACTCTCGATTTTCGAAATTCAGGCAATGTTCATATTACTCCTCGTGGCTATGTAGAATTGCTTGATCCGTTCGAGAGGGTCAAAGCCAAGGGAATTATTAATGAGGCCTCGGCTATTATCCTGCCTGACGCAGGGAGACTGATGCCTGTTGTATTCAAACCGCAGGGATTACTGTGGTTTCCGAGCTGGTACACAATGAAAGTGGCATATCGATTCGATGGTGATGAGAACTTTCAATTTTTGGAGCAGAAGATATTCATTTTCCCGATCCATAGCCTCTGGTTTATAGGTGGAGCTTGCTTACTTTACGGGTCTTGGCAGTTCTTCCGACGAAAGAGAAGTTTTTCGACATAGAAGAAATTACTATGGGATCAGCTTCAGAGACAAGGTATCGGTCAAAGAATCGGTTTGTTTGGTGGATAGTGGTTATTCTCTGTGTTGCAGGGGCAGTACTGTTTCTCTTTCGCTGGATGAACCAAAAGTCTGTAGGGACTATTGTTCAAGGGGGTATTTCTCAAGGAGATATGCCCCAAGAAAACACTGCGGAAATGGTTCGATATAAAGGGAAGTACTTTACTTTTGATTACCTGGCTCATTATCAAGTTCGTTCCGTAAATACTGTCAATTATCCAGTACTTGAACAGGTACTACTGGTGGAGCCTAGTATTGAGGGGAGAAAGATTTCTGTTGTTGCTCAGGAGATTGCTGCTGAAACTCTTGAGGAATATCCGGGTTTTCGAATGCGATCGCAGGATAATATGACCTATCAGCCAGAAAATCTCATCAAGGGAGGGTGGGAATACGTTCTTTTTACCAAAACCAGTAGCGTTTTTGAAGTAGGGGCATTTTTTCGACAGGGGAATATTGCTAAAAGCATAGTTCTATCATCCCCAGTCAAACTTGACGGGCTCCGGGAGGAGCTCCTCCAGCTGTTAGAAAGTCAGAATAGGTAGTCAGTAGTAGCATTAGCCTTGACGAGGAATCAATCTCCCCTTTGAGGGAGCTGTTTTTTTGTTTATACTATGAGATGATGGCATGAATCCGCGTTGATGGGTGAACCAATGCGATTCGTTGCTGTTGTTCCGAATTTTTTCGGGAGTGATATTTATGCTTTCACCCCAAATACACAGAAGAAAAAACAGATCATATTTTCTCTCGAGCAAAGAAATGTTTGCCCGGTTGTTTTTGTTGTTTTTCCTAGGTATTTGTTTTGCGCAAAATGCTCCGATTGTCTTGGCTGCCACCGGTATCAATGATCAGATTAGTTTCCAAGGAAAGGTGGTTAACACCAACGGTACTAATGTAGCCAATGGGAGTTATGACTTTGTCTTTAAGCTCTATACGGTGTCGTCGGCAGGGACGGCGGTATGGACGGAGACTTGGAATTCTGGCACCTCACAAGTCACGGTAACTGACGGTATCTTTCAGGTAAACCTTGGGACCCACACTGATCTCCCTGGGTCAATTGATTTTAATACAGACAACATTTATCTGGGGATTGAATTTAATGGCGATGGAGAAATGTCTCCCAGAGTTCACTTTACCGCTGCTCCCTATGCTTTTAATGCGATGAAGGTGGCGGGACTCACAGTAACAGACACTACGGGTACACTCACTATTCCAAACGGAGAGACAATTTCTTTTGGTGGTTCTTTCACTACTACGGCATCCAATGATGTAACTTTGACCACTTCTGGAGCGACCAACGTAACCCTTCCTACGACGGGTACTTTGGCGACATTAGCCGGCTCTGAAATACTAACCAATAAGACAATCGGTTCAACTGGCCTCACTTTTTCTGGCGCTACGACAGATATTACGACTGCATCAGGGGAAGATCTTACCGTAACAGCTGCGGGCGCAGGAGTGATAGTTCTCAGTGACTCTGTTACGAGCGGAGCGCTGACTATTTCTGGGGTGACCACTGATATTACAACAGGAACAAATGAGTCATTGGTGGTTGTGGCGAATGGCGCAGGTGTTATCGATCTTCAGGACGCGACTACTGCAGATAGTCTTACTTTAGACAGTGGGGGGCTGACTCTTCAAAACAGTGAAGGTATTGGAAACGGGACCGATGATTTGATTACTTTTGTTGGGGCAGGTGGTGCAGATAATACTGATCTGTATCTTGACCTCGATGGGACCTCACCGGTTCTCTATTCCAATACTGATAATCGGGTATCAGTGGAAGACTATCTCAATGTTCAGGTTTCAGGAGTAACAGGAGCTGCTGCTGGTGATATCTGGTACGATAGTGCGGCTAATAAATTCAAGGTTAATGAGAGTGGTACGACCAAGATCCTCTGTAACACAACCGACCTCGGATGTGGATCGGGAGGGGCGAGTGATCTCCAGACGACGTATGGGACTGATGCCGATGGGAGCAATGCTACTATTTCTCTTACTACGGCCGATGATTCGCTAGTATTCACTAACCCGAGCTCAAGCGGTACGGATTCAGCCTTTGTGCTTCAGGTTTCTCAGCAGAATACTACCGCTGCTGTTGCTGTACTTGACCTTAGTCAGTCATCCAATGCTGCTAATGCTGTTAATCTTACTGCCAATTCAATTGATACAGAGACAGGGCTTGCCATCACCACCAATGGACTCACCTCTGGTTCGGGTTTTTCTCTTACCTCATCTACTGCAAGTAACTTCACTGGCTCTCTTGCGAGTATCAATCTTTCTGATGGTACCGGCGCTTCTTCAAACACAGGATCACTTCTTACTCTGACAAATTCTGGTACAGCCAATGCTAATACTAGTCTCGTTATCCAGCACAATGCTACCGGTGCAGGAAATCTTGCTTTTCGGGTGAATGATGTCGCCGGTGATACGACTCCTTTTGTGATTGATGGAGCGGGTAATGTAGGAATTGGAGACTTAACTCCAGATGCTACGTTTGATGTTGATTTCTCCTCAGCTAATGGAACGGCAGGTACAGAATATGGTGCCTTCATTACAGTGAGTGACACGGGGGCAGTTTCTACTGGCACAGATACAACCTATGGGAATCAAACCAATGTTACTCGTTCTGGGGCAACTGGTGGGACCTTGAATACCTATGGTCAGTATGTTGATGTAACAGCTACCTTCGCTTCGGGTGCTGGTTCATCAAGTGCTTATGGAGTTTTTGGATCAGCTACCGGAAATACTACTGGAAACACCTTTTCTTATGGTGTATGGGGACAAGCCTCTCAAACAGATACTGCTGCCGGAGGATACTTCTCATCAACAGGTGCTACTACAGGATATGGTATACAAGTATTCACGACTGATGGTGGAGGAGCTACAACGACAGCTTATGGTGCAAACTTGCAGGTTAGCTCTGACGGCAGTATAACTACGGCTTATGGTAATCGAATATTAGTTTCAGAGAGTCTTGGATCGATCACTACCGGGTACGGTTTGTATATTGAGAACGTCGGTGCAAGCACTGACTATGCAATCTACCAAGTAAGCAGTAATGATGATAATATTCTTTTTGGTTCAACCAATATTGGCGGTGATACTACTCCGAATACTCTTTTTACTGTCGGTAATACATCACAGTTTCAGGTTAATTCTACTGGTGCAATCGTGGCAGCAACGGGCGTTACCTCTTCCGGAACTATTACTTTTTCGGGTATTGCCAATGATGGTGCAGAAGCCACAGCCCTTCTCATTAATGGTTCCAATCAGGTTGTCTCACGAGAGCTTGGTTCCAATGCCTTTACGAGTACCACCTATGCTGATACAGCTCTGTCCAACCTGTCTTCGGTAGCTATCAATACGTCGCTTCTCCCAGGCACAGATGATAGTATCGATCTAGGTGATAACACACATCGCTTCCGAGATCTTTATTTGGGTGGTGAGACTTTGCATATCGGCACGAGCACCACTGATGAAGCTACCGTCTCGTATACGACAGCTACCAATCTCCTCAATTTTAGTACTGATTCAACCAGTAACGGTGACATTGCTTTCTTTTCGGATGACCTCTATCTTGATAAATCAGTTGGCTTTATAGGAATCAATGATGTAACCCCAGATTTTCTTTTGGATATCGAAACCACAAGTGCCACTGCGGCACTGAGTATTAGTCGCACAACTGGACAAAATGGAAATATAACTCTTGGGCCAAGTGGTGTAATTCTTTATCCTGAATCGGCTGGCAATGTATTGACTATAGCTAACACGAATAACGATGGTATAACTGCTTTACAGCTGGTTACCGAAGCAGGTTCGAGTTCGGGTGGAGTTCTTAATCTTACGGGATATGATTTGAATACGGATGCTGATGGTGTGGTCAGTACTTTAAATGCCGGAACATTTGTTTCGAAAAATGATAGTAATACCAGAGCATTCACTATTCTACAAATTAAGCCTGATATTGCTACGGGTGTATCTAATGCCAATACCACTCTCAATCTTCTCAATATTGATACCACCAATTCTTCCACTACAGGAGTTACCACAAATCTTATCAAAGCTTCTTATGGAGGATCTCAAAAATTTTTGGTGGATTCAAATGGTGCGGGGACATTTGCGAGCAGTTTGACTGTCCAGGGATCTTCGCTTACTGCATCTTCGGCTACCACTATCACGCTCGGCTCAACAGGTGCTGACACGATCACTATCGGTAATGGTGGTGCTGATACAATCACCATTGGAAATGCTGCTTCGACTGGTGTCTCGATTGTCGACAACAACTGGTCAGTGACCTCCGCTGGTGTTGGTACGTTTATTACTGGTACGGTTATTGGTTCACAAACCTTTACCACGAACAATATTGCTGACTCGGGAGCGCTGACGATTACTTCGGGTTCTGGCACAGCCCTCACCCTCAACTCCGGTACCACTGGTACTATCAACATCGGTACCGATGCATCAGCAGAAACTATCAATATCGGAAATACGGGTGCGGCTGCCAAGATAATTGCTATCGGTAACAACACTCAGGCTAATACTATAACCATTGGTGATTCATCAGTCACGAGTCTTTCAATTACAGAAAACAACTGGTCTATCTCAACGACGGGAGCGGCAAGTTTTGCTAGCGCTACTATCTCCGGCACTCTCGCTGCCAATGGAGGTATCACCTTTGATCAGACGACTGACACGGTCGGAGCTTTCACGGCTGCCGGAACGATCGACATGAACACCAATATCCTCACCAATATCGGTAACACGGGCACGGACTTTGTAGCGAGTACGGGTGCTCTTACCTTAGCTGGAGTCCTCACAGCCAATGGTGGGATTACTCTGGCTTCATCTCAGACGTTTACTGCCTCCTCGCTCTCCTACATGGATCTCGGGGCTATTACACACGGCACGACGGCGGTGCAGGGACTCCGTCTTCCACAAGCAGCAAGTGCCAGTCCATCGAGTCCCACTTCAGGCGAAGGGTATTTGGCCTGGGATGCAGGTGGTAATCAGGTGATTTATTATAATGGCAGCGCTTGGGCAACTTTTGGTGCTGGTGGT
>CAYNMD010000032.1:0-7916 GCA_964398485.1 uncultured Bdellovibrionales bacterium
TATCGTAGGGGAAAGAGATTATATTGTTAAAAAACCACCCTTCTGGGTGGTTTTTGGTGGTATTGTGGATATACTGAATTTGAGAGCAGAAGATGTGCCCGGGGAGAGACTCGAACTCTCATGATATTGCTATCGCGGGATTTTGAGTCCCGTGCGTCTACCATTCCGCCACCCGGGCAGTATTTGGCTCAGAGCTAGCCCTGAACATTAGGCAGAATAGGGAATTGATGCCTGCTTGTCAATTGGCTATACTAAGGAAGAATCCTCTCATATCTCATGGCTACCGTTATTGCTTTTGTGAATCAGAAAGGTGGGGTGGGAAAGACCACGACCACTATTAATGTCGCTCGCTACCTGGCTGAGGAGGGGAAGCGGGTGCTTTTGGTTGATCTTGATCCTCAGGGCAATGCCTCGT
Source organism: uncultured Bdellovibrionales bacterium (assembly GCA_964398485.1). Classification (GTDB taxonomy): domain Bacteria; phylum Patescibacteriota; class Minisyncoccia; order Moranbacterales; family UBA1568; genus SSEF01. The sequence continues at coordinate 416 of CAYNMD010000032.1, forward strand.
CAGGTCTCGGAGTGCATGTCCGGAATCTTGAAAAAAACCTCTATCATGCCATGATTTTGGGTCTACCAACGGAAGAGATTATTTTGGATATTGGTATCGAAAACCTCTATCTTATTCCAGCAGCGCAGGACCTTGCTGGAGCAGAGATTGAAATGGTGCATATTGCCGAGCGAGAATTTAGACTTTACCAGGCATTACGTCAGGTACGACCACAGTTTGATTTTATTTTGATTGATAGCCCTCCATCGCTTGGCCTTCTTACTGTTAATGGTCTGGTGGCGAGTGACGGAGTCATTATCCCGGTACAGACGGAGTACTATGCTCTCGAGGGACTATCGCAACTTTTGGGGACAGTCGAGCTGGTTCGTGAACATCTTCAACCAAAACTTCAAATTTTTGGGGCTCTGCTTACTTTGTTTGATCGACGCAATCGTTTGGCAAGGCAGGTAGTTGATGAGGTAAAGCGGCATTTTCCTGGGCCAGTTTTTGAAAGTGTTATTCCAAGGTCAGTCAGACTTGCTGAAGCTCCTTCTTTTGGGAAATCAATTCTTGATTTTGATGCCTTTTCCAAGGGGGCGAGAGCTTACCGGGCAGTAGTGAAGGAACTTTTGAGACAAGAAGAAGGGAGACAGGCTCAGCAAAACGTTTCATAATTCCTCAATTTATTGAATTTATTTTTATGAGTCAACAGTATGGATTAGGGCGGGGATTAGCCTCGCTCATCCCTCCCAAGAAAGGAACTACGGCGCCAGTTGAGGAGGGGCTCTCTCAAAACCAGTCAGTACAGTCCAAGCCTGCCAGTCTTCCGATGGCTACCCTTTCTCATCCAGAAATGCCGGTGACACATGAAATTTCGATAGGATCAATCATTCCTAATCCCAATCAGCCGAGACTCCATTTCGATGAAACAAAACTCGCAGAACTTTCAGAATCAATCAAAGAACATGGGATCATCCAACCGCTTATCGTGACCAAGCGAGAGGGTGGCTATGAACTGATCGCAGGCGAACGTCGCCTCCAGGCAGCCAAAAGAGCTGGGCTTACTATGGTACCGGTAGTCGTCCGTGAAGCGGGCAATCAAGAAAAGCTCGAGCTCGCCATTATCGAAAACATTCAGCGTCATGATCTTAATCCGATTGAAGAGGCCAAGGCATATCTCCGGCTGGCTGAAGAATTTGGGCTTCATCAGGATGAGGTAGCTCAAAAGATGGGCAAGAGTCGATCAACGGTTGCTAATACTCTCAGGCTGCTAACACTTCCAGTCGAAATCCAACGAGCTGTGATGGAGGGTAAACTCTCGGAAGGTCATGCTAAAGCACTTCTTTCAATTGATAACCCCGAAAAGCAGCGCGCTCTCTTTGAACTCATTTTGAAAGAAGAACTCACCGTTCGTGAGACCGAGGATCGAGCCAGAGCGGTAGCGGTCAAGTCCCATCTCCGCACAACTCGAGAAATGAGTCCAGAAATTGTAGCCAAAGAAGAGTGGCTTACAGAACAACTAGGGACCAAGGTAAAAATTGCCGCCAAGGGAAAAGGCGGGCGTATCATGATTGAATATTATTCACCCGAGGAGCTTAATTCTATTCTTGGGAAGATGGCATAATCGAAGAAATGTCCACGTACTCATTTACTAGAGCTCGAATCTTTCAGTGGATGGGTATACTGCTTGCCCTCGGAGTGATTGCTGTTTCGTATTGGTATTTCAGTGTTCGAGCGGGTGTCAAACTTAATACATCAGAAGTACAATCGAATGGTTCTGGGCGATTGGAGAGTGGCCTGGGTCTTTACTATGCCTTCGATGAAGGTTCTGGCAGTACAGTGAATGATCTTTCGAGTAATATTTACGATGGTACTACTAATGTAACTTGGGCAGCAGGACAAATCGGACAGGCTGGTTATTTTGACGGATTAGCGAATGTTTCCGATAGTGACTCAGGTCCAGAGGCTATTGATTTTACGGACGGAGAAGACTTTACCATGGCAGCTTGGTTTAATCGAGACACCTTCACGAGTGACGATGCAATTATTGCGAGAAGAACTGGCATAAGCGCTGCCAATAATGGCTACATCCTTTATATTGATGATGCTACCGACAAACTCACTTTTGAAGTGTCTGATGGTACAGATGAATACCAACTCGAATCAGTTTCTACATTTACGAGTACAGGGTGGCATCACTTTGCGATAGTGTGGGATCAGGACTCGGCTACTGGAAGTGAGATTTATATTGATGGTATAGCCAACAGTGCTGCTGATACTGGGACGATTGGCAATATTGGAGACCTCAGTAATACGCGTGTGATTGCTCTGGGGGCGGAATCTGATGCAGGCAATCCTTTTGATGGAAAACTTGATGAACTACAAATCTATGAGAGAGTTCTCGCAGCTGCCCAAATCCAATCCCTCTACAAACAGGGACAAAGCGATGAAACCAATACTGGTGCCTCACAACCCCAAGGGACAGGTCGTCTCGACTCCGGCCTTGCTGGGTACTGGAAAATGGATGATGGGAGCGGCACCAGTGCGACCGACAGTAGTACCAATGCGAATACCGGCACCCTCACCAATGGTCCGACTTGGACGACAGGTCAGATAGGTGGAGCAGTGAGCTTTGATGGGACGGATGATTATATTGACGCTGGAGATCAGTCATCACTCGAGGTAAATGGCAACTCACTCTCTATTGGCGGATGGTTTAGGATCGGTGCGTATCCATCAGGCAACCGCGCATTCTTAATCACTAAAGGTGGCGCATCTAGTAGCTACTATGAGTATGAACTCAGTATTAATGGCTTTAACTCCAATAAATTTCGTTTTGCTGTCTATAACAGTACGGGTATCTCAGCGTATATTTATGTGGATAGTAATTCTGTGCCTGCGCTCAATACCTGGTTTCATGTATTAGCTATTTGGGATAAAGATACGGTGTCGGCCAGGCTCTACTTTAATGGCGCCCTAGAAAACACATCAACAACGACGAGTGGTAGTTTACATACCAATAGGACTTCCAATTTTAATATCGGTCGCCGGAGTGATAGCGCAGAAACTGAACTTACTGGTAAGGCTGACGAAGTTCGTATCTACAACCGCGTACTCTCGAGTGACGAAGTCGCTGATCTCTATCGTCTCACCTCTCCCTCTGGGACCGACACCTCTCTCAAAGGCTATTGGTCATTTAACGGGAAAGATATCTCCGGCACCACGGCCTATGACCGCAGTGGTGCGGGGAATAATGGTACCCTCACCAATGGTCCTGCGGTCATTCCAGGCAAAGTCGGTCAAGCACTCTCGTTTGATGGGAGTAATGACTACGTTGACGCTGGTGATTCTACGTTATTTGAACCGTCACAAAATGTTACACTTCTTGCATGGATTTATCCTACCGCATCTGGTTCTTATCCAGGAATAATTACGAAATCTAGTAGCAACGGAGAGTCTCTTTGCAAATACTCACTCTACTTATATAGCTCAACGAGACAGTTAGCATTTGCTATGGGTGGAAATAGCCGGGTATCGACTAATTTGATCGTACCATTAAATCAATGGTCACTCGTTGCTGTTACACAAGATGGTTCTGGTCTTACGCTTTATCTCAACGGAGACTCAGAGGCGTTTACAATTTTATCTGCACCATCATATTCAACTGAATCGTTTAAAATTGGAACTTGGACTGGATCATCTCAAATGTTTACGGGGAAAATCGATGAAGTACGTATCTACAACACGGCGCTCACAGCCGCTCAAATCCAATCCCTTTATAAGCAGGGTCAAGCCGACGAAGTGAATACCGGGGCATCACAGGCCCAGGGTACTGGCCGTCTCGACTCAGGCCTTGCTGGGTACTGGAAAATGGATGACGGTAGTGGCACGAGTGCTACTGATTCATCAACCAATGCGAATACCGGCACTCTCACCAATGGTCCCACCTGGACGACGGGTCAGATTGGGGGTGCTGTGGATTTTGATGGAACCAATGATTATTTGACCGTTCCGGATAGTAGTGCCTTGGACATGACCTCAGATGTTACTGTTTCAGCTTGGTTTAAGGCTGATACTTGGCCAAGTGGCTACGCGGCTATTGCTAATAAGAATGGTAACTATATATTGCGGAAAGAAATTACCCCAAATGACAATCTCGTTTTTTATTGGTGGGATGGGTCCCGGCTCCGTTATGCTCAATCTTCGATGGGTTCAATTAATTCGATTTCTACTGGTGTATGGCATCATATAGCTGCAGTAGCTGTGGGTAATGCAGCTTCTGCTATATACATTGATGGAGTCTTGTTTGGGAGCGGAAACGGTGATGCTGGAGCAGCAAGTCGCACCCTCACTAATCCCCTTGAAATAGGGGGTGACTCTGGGGCGGGGTCTCAATTTGACGGGAAGATCGACGAAGTACGTATCTACAATAGAGCTCTTTCTGCCGATGAAGTGGCGCAGCTCTATCGTCTCACCTCTCCCACGGGCGTCGATACTACCCTCAAAGGTTACTGGACATTTAATGGCAAGGACATCTCTGGAACAACGGCCTATGATAGGAGCGGCGCCGGCAACAATGGCACTCTCACCAATGGCCCGACGGTATCGCCAGGTAAGGTAGGTCAGGCGCTTAGTTTTGATGGGAGTAATGATTATGTGAATATTGGAGATGTTTCTTCTGTCGAGGGAGTGAGTCAAATTAGTATGAGTGCATGGATAAAGCCGCGATCTCTGGTTGATTATGGTGGAATTATCAGTAAGTATACAGGTCTTTTTAGTGATTTAACACTTAATCTGGGAGGCGGTGTTACTAATGGAAATACGGCGATTGCCGTTTCGATAAGGAACGGGAGTAATTCGTATGGGTACACCAATGCTGGATATATTTCCGTAAATAATTGGACATTTGTAACGTTTGTTTTTGATGGTACTCAAACAGGAAATGCAAATAGATTAAAAATATATATAAATGGGACAGAGGTTGCTTTAAGTTTCTCCGGAACAATCCCGGCAACTACTGCTTCAAATGATGCCAATTTGAATATCGGAAAAGTAAATACAATCTATTTTGATGGAACTATTGATGAGCCACGTATCTACAACACGGCGCTCACGGCCACTCAGATTCAGGCGCTGTATAATGCTGGAAAATAAGAAGGTTTGGTATACTGAAGACATCTTTTAAGAGGTGTTTTTGGCATGAATACTTACGAATTTACAAGATCCCGTATTTTCCAGTGGCTCGGCATTTTGCTGGCCTTGGGCCTCATTGCAGTTTCCTATTGGTACTATCGGAGCCAAGCGAGCACGCTCAATAGTCCATCGACTGATCCTATGAGTACTGGTCTTGCTGGCTACTGGGCACTCGATGAGGGAACGGGGACGAGCGCCACTGATTCCTCGACCAATGGTAGTACTGGAACTCTGACCAATAGCCCCACCTGGACCACAGGACAGATTGGGGGAGCAGTTTCTTTTGATGGGACGAATGATTACATCACTATTACCCCAACGGCAGCGATCAAACCTCAAGCGCAAATGACTATCTCTGCTTGGGTGAAGCGTAATGCTTCTGGGGAGACAGACTATATTTTTTGGGAACGAGATAGTGTTGTGCAGGAAGAAGGATTGTTCTTTTACTATGGCTCAGACAATAAAGTACACTTCGTTTTCCGCATTACGGGTACGGGTTATACCGACGTCGCTTCGACTACCACGGTGACGGATACCAATTGGCACCTCGTGACCGTCACGTCTGGAAGTTCCAATGCCACTACGTTTTATATTGATGGCGTCAATGCTGGGAGTGGTACAACTACTACTCCCAACACAGGGTTAACTATTAGCAGTGCCCTCTTGGGTGCTCGCAATGGTGGTGGGGCGCCTGACTTTTACGGAAGTATCACTCTCGATGAGCTCCGTATTTATAATCGCGTCCTTTCTCCTGATGAGGTGGCTCAGCTCTATCGACTTTCTTCTCCCACTGGTGTTGATACCAATCTCAAGGGCTACTGGTCGTTCAATGGTGATGATATATCTGGTACCACCGCCTATGATCGGAGTGGCAGTAGGAACAATGGGACGCTCGCCAATGGACCAGTGGCGATCCAGGGCAAAATTGGTCAAGCTCTTGATTTTGATGGGACCAACGACTATGTGTCGACTGCTGACTATTCATATTCCAACGCCCAGGCATTTACGATGAGCGTATGGTTCAAGGCCGATACTGTTTCAGGGAATCAGGTTATTTTTTCCAAGGAAACATATGAATACAATCTGCGTTTGACGGATGCAACACTCGCTTTTGTTTATTGGGATACTGGAGGAGTAGGTGCGATAGACCTTTCTTACTCCAATGTGACCGCAAACAGGTGGTACTTGATAAGTATTACGTATAATGGTTCAGGTGCGGCCTATATGTATGTTGATGGGGTGCGGGTATCTTCGGATACGAATATTGTCAATGCTTTTCAAAATAAAGCAGAGGCTTTGCGAATTGGTGGAGGCTACCATATTTCGGGTTCTCCAGGATATCTCAACGGTAAGATTGATGAAATGCGTATCTACAACCGTGCCCTGTCAGAGGGTGAAATCCAGTCTCTCTATACCCAAGGCGGTGGGACCAAAGTTGATAGTACTGTCTCACAGCCCCAAGGCACCGGCCGGCTCGACAGTGGCCTCGCTGGTTACTGGGCTATGGATGATGGGAGTGGCACCAGCGCCACCGATAGTAGTACTAATGCTAACACTGGTACTCTCACTGGTGGTCCCGCCTGGACCACAGGACAAATTGGGAGTGCTGTTGATTTTGATGGAACCGATGATTATGTAACGGTAGCCGATGCCGATGCTCTGGATGTCGCTGACAGCACCCACTTTACCCTCACTGGTTGGTTCAATCGTGATACGTTTACCGCTGACCATACGATCATTGCCAAGCGCAATGGCCAAGCAGCAGGTGATACTGGCTATGTGCTCTATGTGGATGATGCCAATGACGATATTGTCTTTGAAGTTTCTGATGGCACTGATGAATATTCTCGGACATCTACCAGTAGTTTTACTTCATCCGGTTGGCAACACGTGGCCGCTGTCTTTGATGATACCCTCGGCATGACTATCTATATCAATGGCACAGTCAACCAGGACGCGGCTTCGGGTACTCTTGGGAATATTGGGAGCTTGGCCAATACTGTCGCTTTCCGATCTGGAGCTGAATCTGATGCGGGGAGTCCTTTTGACGGGAAACTTGATGAAATTCGTTTGTACAATCGAGTACTTTCTCCCGATGAGGTCAATCAACTCTATCGCCTCACGGCTCCCACCAGTGTTGACGCGACTCTAGATGCTTACTGGTCATTTGATGGCCATACCATCTCTGGGACGACACTCTACGACCAGAGCGGTCGTTCGAAAAATGGTACGCTCATGAATGGAGTCCAAATTACCGAAGGTAAGATTGGCCAGGCACTCCTCTTTGAAGGAGTGGAAGAACGGGGTAATGTGACATCAGTGACGACTG
>CAYNMD010000033.1:0-7911 GCA_964398485.1 uncultured Bdellovibrionales bacterium
CTCGTGAGGTTGACTCGTTTTTTGTTGGGGCTTCTCATGCTCCTCGTCTCGTCTCTGGTTGTGGCTGCTCCTTGCGCTGAGAAGCAACCCGACCGGCTCATTCCGGAAGCGGGCGTCAAGGGAACGGCTATGTTCCCCAATGAGATCATTCAGCGGGAATACCAACCGCCGAGTCTCATGGCGGACCGCGGATTTGATTATGTGGTTGGCATGCTCAATGCTGTCACGGTGTACCCGTGCTCGCGAGGCCGGCCAGCCACGATCGAGATCCAGCAATTCGCTATCGTCCGTTTGGATGAAGACGGTCGTCGTCTTGTCACCGAAGCGGTTGTCCACTACGATGGTCGGCGCAGCCAGTACTCTCTTGATGGCGGCCAATGGAAGCGGAGCCCGGAATGGTTCATTTCTGGCCAGCCATCACTACAGCCTCAGGTGGTGCGTCAGACAGGTGGACTGCTCCACATCGATCTCGCATCGATTTCGGAGCACATCTACCACGGTTGGACTCAGCCTCGGGTCAAGGCAGTGCCTGGCGCTCGCTATGGTGTGATCGCTACGGTGCGTATCACTGGTGACGCGCGGCTCCAACTCGGCATGGACTACTGGAAGGGGGCGAGTAGCGAATACAATGGTTGGTCGGCTGGCTGCGTCAAGTCGAACAACTGCGAAGCCTGGCTCAGTGATTGGTACGGTGACACTGATGGAGAGTTCCGCCTCATCGTAGCACCGAAGTCGTTTGTCGGTGCAGCCAATCGCTAACCGAGATCAGTGAAGGGAGGCAGAGGGAGGTCTGGGAAACAGTGCACCGCGTGTGCTAGCCCAGCCTCCTCTTTTTTATATACATTGATACAATAACTACATGCTTAGTTTTTTTAGCCGAATCATTGCTTTTTTTCTGGCACTCTTTTTCTTGGGGAGTGTGTCTTCGCTTGACCCGAGCCCACTCTATGCAACTTGTTCGAGTGAAGAGATTTCTCGAGAAGAGCCGCTTCCTTTTGAACATACTAAAAATGACCCGGCTTTTTTTGCCAAGGAGACTCTAGCGCCAGAATATCAAACCCCAGAGCGGATGACAGAACTTGGTTTTACCCATGTAGTAGGCATGTGGAATATCGTCAGTGTCCTTCCATGTGATCGAGGGAATGAAGCAGGAGTTACTTTTCGATCATTGCAGATAATTGAACGTGACCGTGAAAGTGGCTCTGAGCGGGTAGTGCAAAACCTTTCCTTTAATGAGACATCTCGCGAGCCGGTAGCGCCATCCTTTGATTATACGACGTATTATCGAGAGCCATGGTTTACGGGAGGTGGCCCATCATTTGAGCCAATAGCTGCTGCCATAACTGATGATGGTTATGAGGTCAATGCTCGCTTTGTTCCCAAAGTGATCCTTCATGGCTGGACCGAGCCCCGCGTTCAGGTGGTACCAGGGAGAGAATATTTTTTGGAGGCCACGCTCAAGATAGCTGGTGATGCTCGAGTGCAGCTCGGCATGGACTACTGGAAGGGAACGAGCAGCGAATACAACGGTTGGTCGGCTGGCTGTCTCTCATCCAATAATTGTCAGGCCTGGCTCAGTGATTGGCACGGCGATACTGACGGTGAATTTATTACTTGGCGAGTACCTTCTTTTCGTGTGAATGAATGAGTAAAGCAACTCAAATACTTGGTATCTAAGCGGCAGATTTTTTTAGAGATTCACGATAGAGCGCCAGGAGACCTCCCATGAGAGTCCAGAGTATCCATTGGACGGGGGTATTTTTGAAAACATTATCCGAGAGACTAGCCAGAAGAAGGGAAAAGAAGACAAAACCAGTTATAGTAGCAAGATAACGGAGGCTATGGCTCGGAGTCTTGAAGTATATTCGAGTGACGAGCCAGAGAAAAGATGCGATGTAGAGCATGAGTACTGCGACACCAACTCGTCCTCCTTCGACGTAGAACTTAACAAAGTCATTATGAGGATCGTTGGAGCCAAAGCGGAGTCCCCGCAAATCTTCTGATGAGGTACGGAAGGTATCCATACCGCTCCCAAACCACTCACGATGCTCTATCCTTGTTTTGAGGAGCATGTCATGCCAGAGATTCTTGCGCCAAGTGATTGAACTATCGGGTGTTGGATGGATAGCTTCACTGACTCGATCTTGGATACTTGGTGAAAGAGTAATGAGGAGGAGAGGAAAGAGTATGAGTGGCACGAGGAGAAATTTGGCTCGCGAGAGAGCGAGAAGACCGAGAAAAACAAAGAGCGCAATCCAGGCAATGCGAGCGTAGGTGAGGAGGAGGGTGAGGGTGACGAGGATGAGATAGCTGGTGGTGAGGAGCTTGCTGGCAGAGGATTTGGCGTAAACCAGAAAGTAGAGGGTGCCAAGAGCGATCAGGGCAAAGAGGAAGAGGCTGTAAACGTTTGGGTGACTAAAGGTGCCAAAAATTCGAGGAATAGAAACGTTTTCATCCTGAAGACCGATACCCATCACAAATTGATACAGACCAAAGAAGATGGGGAGAAGGCTAGAGAGAAAAATAGCATGAAGAAGAGTGCGGAAGTCGCGGTAGCGATTGATAGCGATGTAGGCTATGGCTCCAATAATGAAGAGGTTAAAGAAGCGGAGGAGCTCTGAAAGTGTAGCGGTGTGATTAATGGAATACATCAAACTAAAAGTACCCCAGCCACTAATGAGGAGAAAAGGAAACATGAGTGGGAAACGGAAGAGTGACTTCCCATGAAGAAAAAGAAAAATTATACCGAGGGCAGCAATACCGACACCAAGGAGTTGAGACAGTGAGAGGCTAAGGTTGAAAAGGGTAAGAGTAAGGTATTGTGCTGAATAATCGAGGGACATGCGAACGATAAACAACAGACAGAGGAGGAGGAGCGGTGCTCGGAAGAGGAGAACTAAGCTTATAAGGCCACCAAAAAAGACCAGGGTGAGAAGCGGTGATATCCCCAAGATCAACAAGAGCGTAGTAAAAAAGAGAAGACCACTTATGGTAGCTATCCAGAAGAGGGGAGTATTCCATTGATGGTGGAAAGAATCAGTCATTGAGGTATATCCAAAGAAGAGGGACTATTGATCCCAATAAACGGTAAACGTCATTGCGATACCACAGAAGCGATTTTTGATGAGCGAATACCGAGTGATTCCAGCTTCCTGGAGAAGTGAGCGGAGCTCTTCTTCTGAAAGAAGATTCATGTAAGTGCCAGTAGCCCACCCCTTGCCAATTTTTTGGAGAAACCAATCAAAAGACCGTTTCGAGAGGAGAATATGGAGCAGGGGGGTGCGAGTATGAACTTCGATGGGAAACAATCGATTGGGGGTAGTGAGGTAGCCTCGCCGGGCAATACGTTTCATTTCTCTGAGGAAGGTGATCTGCTGCTCTCTCGTACCAACGTGTTCAATAACCGCATTGGAGTAGGCAATATCAAATGACCCATCAGCAAAGGGGAGTTTTGTTCCATCGGCTGTTTGAGTTTTTACTTTTGGGTAGCGAGTTTGAAATTCTGTCCAATCAGACTCGAGACCAACAGCAGTAATATTTTCTGGATAACTGTAGAGACGTTCCAGGAGATTATCGTTCTCGGAATATTCGTGAGTGTTGACGCCAATGTCGATGATAGTAGTGGAGGCAGTTGTCTTGGACCAATCTAAAAATTGGAGCCACTTTTTGGTGCGACTTTTTCCGGAAATAGCGCTGGCGATATGTTCGACAATTACGCTCATGTGATGGATACTAAAACTATGAGAATACTCCTCATCAACAAATATCACTACAAAAAAGGTGGGGCAGAAAGAGCCTACTTTGATACTGCTCGTATTTTAGCAGAAAATGGTCATTCGGTCGCTTTCTTTTCTATGGAGCATCCAGACAATCTCGCGACCCCGTGGAGTAAATATTTTGTATCGGCGGTTGATTATTTAGATGAGAAGCAATCAGTTTGGAAAAAAATACAGGCAGCTTTTTCTATTATTTGGAATTTTGAAGCGGCCCGAAATCTGGAAGCATTAATTGTAGAGTTTGGTCCGGAAGTGGCTCATCTCCATAATACCTATCACCAGCTTTCCCCCTCTATTCTCTGGGTGCTCAAGCGGCATCATATACCAGTCGTCATGACGCTGCATGACTATAAGGCGGTGTCGCCTAATTACAGCCTTTTTGTTCGAGGAAAGATATGGGAACATACTTCGGGCTTCCGAACGATAATCGATCGAGCCATCAAAGATTCTTTCTTGAAAAGCATGGTCTGTGCTTTAGAACTTTGGTTTCATAAACTTATCGGAAGCTATAAGCTCGTTGACCAGTTTATAGCCCCGAGCCAGTTTCTGATCGACAAGTACAAAGAGTTTGGCTTTCCATATGCCATCCAGCGCATTGCTCAGCCGCTCTCTCCTTTTCCAGGAAGACCAGAAGTTTTTGGCTCTGGCAAATACTTTCTTTTTGCGGGACGACTTTCGAGCGAGAAGGGAGCGGAAACACTCCTCGAAGTCTTTTCGCAGATTCCAGAAGAAAGACTCTTGGTTGCTGGTACCGGACCGGATGAAGAGAGGCTCAAGCTCGTCTATGGCCGATGTAGAAACATTCAGTTTCTTGGTCATCTTACGGGGAAGTCACTCGAAAAAATTTTCCACGAGGCTAAGGCATTTGTACTCCCGTCAGAATGGTATGAGAATATGCCGTACTCCCTTCTTGAAGCTCTTTCATTTGGCTTACCAGTGATCGGTTCGAGATTGGGAGGGACAGTGGAGCGTATTCGAGAGGGGGAGAATGGTTTTCTTTTTGAACCAGGAAATAGAGATGATCTCAAACGGGTTATAGGGATCTTTAAGCAGTCCCATCAAGTATCTATGGGTGAAGCGGCTTGGGAGAGTATCCAAGATCTTCGAGAGGAAAAATATTACCAGGCCCTGGTGAGCCTGTACCGACACTTGATTGATTCTCTTGACAAAAAATTATAGAAAGGTTTAAATAACCATTGTCTTCACAAAGAGTTTGGGATATCAAATTGGCACAACGTGTACGAAAAAAGCGACGGGGAAATGGTAGTTCCATTTATCCGTCTGACCCGCAGATCAGTGCTAATCGGCGGGATAGGCAGCTTCACCAGCGGCTGATGGGGGGATTCCTGGTTTTCGTAGTCGCCGCGGTAGGGGTTTTCGTTTGGGTGGTAAAGTCATCCTCTACAACGTCACCGCCAGCTTTTTCGCAAGAGAGTAGAAGTATCTTTTCTCTCCGGTAACACTCGTTGAGTGGAGCGTGGATCGATGGTCCAGACATGTATTGTCTGGACCAAATATTTTTTTAGACTTATTTATTTTCGAGACGCATTCGAGCATCAAGAACCCGAAAAGTTTGCCCATCTGGGGCGATGGCAAGCGGATTGATATCAAGCTCGGTAATTTCTGGAAAACGTACGGCAATTTCTGAAAGAAGGGCAATGTAGCGTTTAAGTTCTGCTCGATTGATGGGATTTTGACCCCTTGCTCCATCAAGAAGGGGCGCTGCTTGGAGTTCGCCGAGCATTTGTTCGATATCTTGTTCAGTGAGTGGGGCAAAACGCATAGCTACGTCTTTAAATATTTCCACATAGATACCACCAAGACCAACTACTACTAATGTTCCTAATCCAGGCTCTTTCTTGAGTCCTAAGAGGAGTTCGAGAGACTTGGGTGCTGCCATCTCTACGGCGATTGCCCCCTCAAGGTGAGCTGATGGCGCATGTTGCTTTACGGTATGGATAAGATGCTCATAGGCGATGCCAGCCTCATTCGGGTAGACATCGAGAATAACTCCGCCCACATCTGATTTATGAATGATGTCTGGAGAGGCTATTTTGAGAGCAATAGGCTTCCCAAGGCGCTGAGCAAAGTGAGTGGCTGCCTCTCCTGAAGTAACCATTTCACTCTTAAGGAAAGGGAATCCGTAGGCTTTGAGGAATTGAGTTGTTTTTTCTTCGCCTAATTGCTCTGATTGATCAGTACGTGCTTCGGTTATGATTTGTTTGGCTTTGTCGATATCTGGCGAATGGGTAGGTATTGAAGTTCCTTTGGTCTTATTTTCTTCTTGCCATTTTTTCATGGTAGCCAGAGCGCCGAGCATACGAGCTCCTCGTTCGGGGTAGTGGGTATTTATGATATGAGCATTACTCAAGGCCTCCTCTCCGCGCCTGGTGAGATGTAAGCCAGAGAAAACGGTCACGAGGGGGAGTTTGGGATATCGTTTATGGAGTTTGATAATCGCTTCTGCTGTCGCTCTATCTTCGGTCATGGTTTGGGGAGTGAGAATGATCAGCATCATATCAACAGCATCATCTTGGGCGATAATTTGGAGAGCTTGTTCATAACGGTCTGCCCGAGCATCACCAAGGACATCAATAGGGTTGTGAACACTTCCGGCTGGTGGTAAGACTGATTTGAGGAGAGCAGTGGTATGGGGATGGAGCGAGGCTAGTTCGAGTCCATTTTGAACAGCAGCATCAGTTGCTAAAACACCGAGTCCGCCAGCATTCGTTACAATCGCTACCCGGTTTCCTTTGGGAAGTGGATTATGGGCAAAGACAGAGAGGAGCTCTAGAAGGTCTTGGAAGCTGGTTGCCCGAAGTATGCCTGCTTGGCGAAAAAGAGCGGTGTAAGCCGCATCACTTCCGGCTACGGCTCCCGTGTGAGAGCTCGACGCGTTCGTACCAGCGTCGGTAGCTCCAGATTTGAGAGCAATAACGGGCTTCTTTTTTTTGAGAAGTGTTTTCCCAATCTCAATAATTTTTTGAGCCTCGGTGAGTCCTTCGGTATAAAAACCAACAACTTTACTGGTCTCATCTGCAGCAAAGTGAGTAAGAAGACTTTTTTCATCGATGGTTGCTTTATTGCCAATAGAGGCAAAAGTCGAGAAGCCAAGCTTTTGTTTAGTGATATCAAGGAAGGCACTGGTGAGAGCTCCACTTTGAGAGAAAAAGGCAATAGGCCCGTCAATGGGGATGGTTGAGGCAAAGGAGGCATTCAGGAAAAGCTTTGGTCTGATAAAGCCCAAACAATTTGGTCCGAGCAATTCAATCTTGAATTCCTTGGCGATGGCAATAATTTCTTCTTCGAGCGCTAGGCCAGGGGGGCCCGTCTCTCTAAAGCCAGCGGAAATAACAACTGCGGCCCGAACCATTTTTTCTCCAGCTTCACGGAGTACTACCGGGACAATAGCCGCTGGGACAATAATAATGGCAAGATCGATTTCCTCAGGCAGGTCTTTTATAGAGGCAAAACAAGTCTTACCAAAGAGCTCTCCCCCTTTTGGGTTGATGAGGAAAATTTTTCCTCGGAAATCACTTTTGACAAGATTTTTGGCGATATCATTACCCACTGAACCTGGCTGGGTTGAGGCGCCGACAACGGCAATGCTCTTCGGAGAGAAAAGGGTATGTAAAGACATTTTTTTGACGTTTTGTAGAGTTTGTTTTTCTCTATTGTATCGGTTCTTTTTGTCCTTGACAAAACATCTTAGATTGCTAGACTCGGGAGTCAGCCATTAATGTCCGCCTTATGTCAGTTCATCCTGTCGCAAAGAATCGTTATTACCTCCCAGGAGCTCTCCTTTTTCTGGGACTTTTCGCTTTTATGCTTGGTCCTGGTTTTGTGTTTGGTGGATCAAAAAATATTTATGTTGACCGTGACAATAAAGGAAAAGAAGACGGGTCGCATGATCATCCCTATCGCTCTATCGACAAAGCTCTCAGTAAGGCAAAGAAGGGGAGCACGGTCTTTGTGGCTAAAGGACGCTATAAAACCAATGTCACTATTCCGAGGGATGTGAAACTCGTTGGTGGAAAGAGTACCGGAGATGTTGTTATTGAAGGTGACAATGACAAGCCAACCGTAACCATGAAAGAGGATACGGAAATCAAGAAGATTACTATCAAAGGTGGGC
>CAYNMD010000034.1:0-7781 GCA_964398485.1 uncultured Bdellovibrionales bacterium
TTGATGCCAAATAAATAAATATAAATAGGATTCTTTATCGATTTTGACAAAAAGAGGGGTACAGAGATGTATCCCTTTTTGGTATCATTTCGTGAAAAAAAGACGAGCCAAAATTTTGAAAGCTGACTCCCCTAGTGATTTTTGAAAATTGGGAGGGGAGGGAGAAGGAGTTTCTCTTATTCAAGTAGAAATTTCAAAATTCAGAAACGAAAGATACGATGATGCACATCAAGGAAGTAAGAAATAACAAGAAATGTTTTTCTATTTTCGAATGAGAGTGAGGGGAGGGCTAGACGAGGCTAGTCTAGGGCTGCTCAAGGCTTCAGAATAAAACCAGAAAGATAAGAGAAAGCAGAGCTCACTTGAGGTCTCTATGATACTCCCGCTCCTCTCTCTATAATGTCGTATAAGTTACATTATACGACATATACCAGAGAGGGCGAGGGGTACTTCTCTCATATAAACCGTGGCATTTTTTCGTTAGTTTATTTCTCGTTATTTTTTCCAAAAAGAAAATATACTTTGCTCTCTCCCCTCATCTCGCGACAGATTATTTTTGAGAAATTTTTTTATATATTCTTTTGAATGTATAGCAGTATCAAAAAAATTCCCAAAATTTGTAGGGGATACTCCCCGCTTGAAATCATTAAAAATTTGGAAAACAAATGAGTATATAAAAAAGTTGAAAGCCGCCATGAATCTTGGTTTATTTAAAAAAGCGAAAACCAATGCGACCCATTCTTATTGACAACTAGTAAGTAGAAGGGTATAATATATAGTTACGAAATCTTCGTGATCGCCTATTCCCAGCGATATGGGAAGGTTCCCAATGAGAGGAGAAGCCATGGCTTCGCGTAAGTTTATCTACTGGCGTCCTGATCTGAAACAGGACGCAGATGGTCGGATGTTCGCCAATGTCCACTATTTGGTGGGCTACCACAACTGCAGCATCATGGCCTATCAGGAGATGGCAGCCGAGGTCCGCAAGACCTTCCCTCTGGCTACCGATGACGTGGTGGAGTGCGGCAAGGTCTTCAGGTCTTCCTCGGTGCGAGGGTTCGCCATCGTCACTTGGGGCGGCTATCTCGCCGAGGGAGAGTATCCAGGCTGGATGCAGATCCAGGGTACTAGCCAGATCGAGTACGACTGGTAGAGATGGATGGAGAGGGAGAGAACAACAAAAAAAGTCCACCAAGCAGCCAAGCCTGCTTCGGTGGGCTTTGTCTTTTAAAGAGAATGCTCCTCGTTGATTAGTTAAGTGACATTTTTTGAAGGGGATACTCCCCTACAGATTTTGGAAGCGCATCGAAGCTCATGACCTTAAAGCATTATTAAATTAAATATACACCTAAAAACAAAAACACCCACCGTAGTGGGGGTTTTGAAAAAGAACATTAAGTTAATCTTTATTTTTTTCTGGTAACTTCGGTAGAAAATCCTCTTTACCAAGAGAGTCAATTATTCCTCTAGTAAGAAAATTGTTTACAAACCTAAGAACGTACTTGGTTTTTGCTCCTGTCTCTGGTTCGATCATTTTCTTCTCTTTCAATCTTCGTAAAATTCTAGATATATCCTGCTTACTTTTTTTAGGGAATTCTTCTTTGACATCCCCTGCTTGAAATACTTGCTTTCTAGCA
Organism: uncultured Bdellovibrionales bacterium; assembly: GCA_964398485.1. GTDB lineage: Bacteria > Patescibacteriota > Minisyncoccia > Moranbacterales > UBA1568 > SSEF01. The sequence goes on from CAYNMD010000034.1 coordinate 1,638, forward strand.
GCAATTTTTAAAATTTTTGCTTCAGTATCAGTTATTAGTTTTTCTTGAAAAACATAATCAATACTAGGAAGAATAATCTTGGGCAAAAGATATTCATGATCCATCAATTTATCAAGCTTTTCTATTTCTCTCTTTAGACCACTTAAAACATATTCGCACCATATAGTCCGACCTTTGGTTGTTCCCGTATCAGCAATTGCAAGATAATCGTAGTATTCTTCACGATTATTACAAAAGATTGCAGTGGGATTTATAATTCTTCCTCCTCTGTCTACCCTAAATCCATCCCTTACTAACATTGCATAGGTTAATAGCCTAACGGTTCTACCGTTACCATTATCAAACGGGTGAATCCATGCAAAATAATGGTGCGCTAAAGCTATTTTAAGTAGATCATACTTCTCGGGATCTTCCTTATTAACATATTCTAAAAGACTATCCATATATTCATCCACTTGCAGATGATGAGGATTTACTACTTTAGATTTGGTTATACTTACGGGTGTATTTCTAAACTTTCCAGGTCTCCTACTACCTTCCCCATTTGGGGGTGGTGTAAGTCCATCAACAACCATTTTGTGAAGCTCTAACAAAAATGCTTTATCAATTTTTCTTTTATTTCCGCCTATATTTTTATCAATAAATGCTAAAGCATTTTCCATGTTAAGAATTTCTAAAATAGCCTCATTTTTAGAAGCTGATGTTTTAATTTTTGCTTCAATAACCTCAGCAATTTCAGTTCGATTACCCTCTATTCTGGCAGAACCAATACTTTCAAGTGTGTGAAAAATACTTTTTAGTTGGTAAAAAGTTTCTTCACTAGCTGTTCCACCGAGGCGTTTCCTTCTTAAATAATCTAAGTCGATAACTAAGCCAACCAATGGAGAAGTGAACGGTGGGTCTAGTAACTCTATTGGAATATGTCTAAATTTTTTCTTCATATAACAAAAGTTAACACATAGCTATTAATTATGCTTTATTTAAGCCATAATTAACGAATTAAGAATATATAAAAGTTAACATTCTGTCAATTGAAAAGTAAACAAAATCACTAGAATAAGTAATTTTATGGCTTATTTAAAGCCTTATCTTACAAGAAACAAGGGAACTACCTCCCTCTTACCACCTCACCTTATTCAATTTCTCCAATATCCCTACCACTACCCAGTACTTCTCTGCTTTCTCTGGATTATCCAGATGGGTATCGTATCGAAGGATAACGTACTTTAAGTTCTCGAGTTTTCGCTTGATGTGCTGAATGTCGTTCTTAGTCAGGGGAGCTATAATCCCCTCTTGAAAGAGCCAGAAAAACTTAGGTTTAAGAGTTTGCTTGATGTGCTTGGTTGCTCGACCATCCTTGTCTTTGATTTGGTTTAGGATGAACTCACATTCCCCTCTTGAGAGGTAGATTTTGTATTTCTTTTTCATTTTGGTATTGACACTCTCCCCCCTCTAGGAGCAGTATGGTGGCAGTTGTTACTTGAGCACTGATGAGGAAAACTCTACTGGCTGGGGAATACTCCAAACTTTAGGTTCTAAATGCCTCATCAGTGTTCAGATAATAAGATTGCTCTTTTAAACCTGGCGGGGACCTATCCGGCCTTGTTATGGGAACTATCTCATCTCAACCTCCCCCATCAGGATTTTTTACTGAAGAATCTTGATACGGGGTTAGTTGAGTCGAGACCCCGTAACCCGCGCCCTAAGAAGATATAGGAGTATGGCAAAACCACGCTTCCGCATTTTCCAAGATCGGGCAGGCCAGTATCGATGGTCACTTATCTCAGGTAACAATGAGATTGTGGCTGTGAGTGAAGGCTACAAATATCACTCCGGAGCCGAGAACTCCGTGAATCTTATACAATTTCTTGCTCCTATCGCTGAAATACGCGATGAAGTGAAGTTGGCTGCGATCTTGCGTTCTCTACGACGCAAGTAGTGGAGAGAAAATCCCCGTCAGATTTAAAGGAACAATTTTTCACCTACTTTACCTGATCTTTCACGTACTCTTTTGGCTTGAGTAAGAGGTGTTTTTGAGTGAGGGACATTAATCAAGGGATTAAATGACTTTTGGGAATAAAAAAGCAGCGGGGGTGGGTACACCACAAACCGCTGCTGTGAAGTCGGCGCGTTGGCCAACGGAGGGAGGAACGAAATGGACTGCGTGGCTGCAGGCGACTAGGCCGAGGTGTTCTCGACCGGCACCGCCCAGGCACTGGTGAAATGCTTGGCCAGGGCAACGATGGAATGATCACCGATGCGAGCCACCACCACCTCGTCCATGGCAGCCACCACCTGCCCGAAGTAACGAACTCCGGCTGCCATGCACGAGACGCGCTGGAGCCGCTGGAACTGTTGACCCCCTGAACGCTTGGGGATGGCGTCGGCGGCTTCCTCGATCACTGCGAGGGTCTCCAGGTGATCTGGAGGGATGTTGAGCAGGTGCTGCCGGTCACCGAGGTAGGCCAGGTGTTCCGGCAGCAGGACGATGAGGTAGCCATCATCATGGACATCGATGGCAGCCACCTCCGCCCCCTCGGGAAGGATCGTCTTGTCGGGGTTGGGGGAAAGGCGGAGAATGTCCCCCGGGTGAAGGGTGACATTCTTGAACAGCAAGAGTTCACTCATGAGATGGGTTCTCCTGGGTATGTCCCTTGGTTGGGACGGGTTGGGAAAATGCTATGTGGAAATTAGCATGAATATTATAAAAAGTCAAGAGTATAGAAATGAAGAAGCCGGGTGTTCGTGCTCTGCACTACTAGCCCGGCTGTTGGGTGGGAGGCGGTGGTAATCGACCAGCCCTCCCGCTCTGAATGGCTGCCCAATTTTGAATCCAGTACCACTCAGGAGTGAAACGCCTTTCGAACTCAAAGAGAGTCTGAAAACGGCAGACATCATCCCAGGTCTCACAGACAATGAGTTGGGGTACGGTGTCGACAGTAATCAGACAGGCAAGCCATGGGTACTCGCCTGACGATTTCTGGGGCATTTCATCGAGCCTGCCTCCACGAATCCACACCGATTGCTCAATCATGTGTTGCCGAGCTTTGGGGGACATCTCGTGGAAGAATCGGTAATGCCGGGATTGTGTGTCCGGCGGAAACCGAGGGACGATCAGTGTCATGACCCCCTCCCCTAGCCCGTCGGGGCCAATCTCTCAATGAGCCGAACGACGTACATGAGGCCGCCAGCCGCTTGACCGTGGAGACCGATGCCGCACTGGCGCCAGATACCGCTCGTATCGGCATAGACATCATCCGCTTGGATCACATCATGCGCTTCGAGCCGCTGCCCATAGACCACTTCGACTGGATTGCGGGGATGGGTATGTTCGTAGGGACGGAACATGGCTCATTCCCCCTCTGGAAGCGATCGATGATGGACAGCCTGATTGCGACCATGCCGCTTGACCCAGTAGACGGTCCGATCAGCATGTTCATGAAGGAGCGTGAAGGCATCCTGCGTCTGGAGCCGTTCGGTGACCTCGATGGTCTCGATGCCAATGCTCACGGTGACCGGAATGGTCACTGCTTGTCCGTTGAGGTTGGTCACGCTGATGGGGTCAGCTGCCAGCAGTCGACAGAACTCGCTTGCCTTCTCTTGAGCTGCCTTGGCGCTGACAGCTGGCCAGCAGATCCAGAACTCTTCGCCACCGCAGCGGGCGACGATATCGCTCGGCCGGTGATCGAAGAAGCGCGAGATGCGCCGGGCCAATTCGACCAGTACAGCGTCACCGACCGGGTGGCCGTGGGTGTCGTTGATCAGCTTGAAGTGGTCGATGTCGACCATCATCAGGGTGATGACTGGCAGCTGGCGCCGTTCCCCATTCACGTCATCCGGGAGGTCCGGGATGCTACGGGCCAAGGAGGCGAGTTCCCGAGCGAAGTATTCGTCAAAGGCTCGCCGATTGTTGAGCCCGGTCAAGGGATCGGTTCCTGCCGCTTCTTGGAAATAGACGATCTGCATCTGCTGTGCGGCGATATGCTTCTCCTGAGCCACGATGACGTGGTGCTTGGCCACGACCTCTCTCGCGAGGATGGCCAGCTGGTCGAGCCAGTGTTGGGCCAGAGTCTCGGGCCGACTCTCGAGGAGGCAGAGGAGGGCTCTGGCCAGGATGTCATCCCAGGGATTATCCTGCTGCCTACCCTCCACGAGGACGCGGACGGCATGCTGCAGCTCAGCATTGCGGGATTGACAGGCCAGGAGCTCTTCCTGGAGATGTTCAATTTGAGACACGGTGTTCTCCTTGGGTGCTTGGTTGACGAAGGGACGTCTCTGGGACGCCAAGAAATATGTTAAGGGACGATAGATGATAGTATACTGAATAATAATAATTGTCAATATTCGAGTCAAGAAAGGAAATGCGCTACAATTGAGACCTATGCGCCTCTCTTATTCCGGTATTGATACCTATCAAACCTGTGGTCTAAAATATAAATTTCGGGAAATCGATAAGCTTCCAGAACCAAAATCCAAGGAAGCTATTTTTGGCACCCTCGTGCACTCCACGATGAAGTTTATTCATGATCCAGCCCTCCTTTCCCCCTCTCTCGAGGAGGCGCTCGATCATTTTGCCAAAAATTGGAAGAGTGATATTTGGATGAGTGATATCGAAGAGCGGACTGCTTTCACTCAGGGAGTAGAAATGATCCAGCGGTACTACCATGATAATCAGCCGGACCAAGCGAGAATTGTTGCTCTCGAGAGCCGTTTTGGTATCGAAATCCCCGCTTTGGACGGGAGCAAACATGTTCTTTCAGGTATTATTGATCGTATCGACAAGACTGATGACGGTTACGAAATTATCGACTACAAGACCGCTCGCAAAATGCCCAGTCAGGAAAAAGTAGATACTGATCTCCAGCTAACGATTTACGCCAAAGCCTTCTTGGATCGTTATCCTCATGAGAGTATTGATCGGATCACCGTGAGTCTCTACTACCTCAAACATGGTGTGAAACTCTCGTCCAAGCGTACTCTGCCTGATCTCGAGGCTCTTGATACTACGGTACTGGAAGTGGTCAAAAATATAGAGGCACAAAAGTTTGATCCTATTCTCTCCCCGTTGTGTGATTGGTGTGGCTTTCAAAAAACCTGTCCCTTGTGGAAGCATAAGTTTACAACAGAAGAGAAAAAGCTCGAGAAGAGTGAGGGCGAGCAGGCTGTCGAAGAATTTCTCTCTCTCAGAAACAAGGCAACTGAAGACAAAAAGCGCCTGGCTGAGCTGCAGGCAGTCATCATGAAATACATGGAACAAGAAGGGGTAGAACGCCTCTTTGGTACGACTGGTATCATCGGAAAATCAGTTCGGACGAGCTATAGCTATGATGAGGCGAGGCTGCGTGACCTCCTCTCCCCACTCGGTGAATGGGACAATGTTGTCAAGGTTGATGGCGTTGCCCTCAAGACAGTGCTCGCTGCCCTTCCGGCTGAGGTAAGAAAAGAAGCAGAAACGTATCGAGAGAAAAAAGAAAGTATTTCTTTATCGGTAAAAGCCAAGAAAGATACTGAGGGAGACGAAACAGTATAGGGATAAAAGAAAGCGGGAGTCTGGCTGCGAGGCGTGGACTCCCGTGATCGTCAGAGTGAGCGGCATGAGGCAGGCACACTCACTTCTTCTTGTTGGGATCGTCTTCGGGCGTGCCGGTAGTGGCGGCACTGGCAGCTGGGTCATTGGGGACCACGGTCGTGTCACCGAGAACACCTTGCCGAACACCCTTGTGGACATCGGCCGCGACGGTGGCAGCTCGCGAGAGGAAACCACCACCAGCAGCATATCCACGGAGCATGTTTTCGGCGCTACCCATGGTAGTAGCCAAACAACCACCGAGAAACGGCAGTGTGGCCAAAGCCAAACTGATACGACGATTCATGGAAAGAACCTTTATCAAAAACCCCGGACCAAGCGCCGGTACCTTTGTTATAAAACCCTTTGATATATCCGTCAATACCAAGAAAAATGGAGTTGCTGGGGAGGTAGGGAATCTCACTACTCGCTACGCTGCGTTCTATAGGGCTTCCGCCCTCTAGCCCGACTTCGTCGGTCACCCCGAACGGGTAAACAAGTGTTTCCCCGACCCCTTTCCTTGTTCGATTCTTACCTCCCTATTATAAACAAAAACACCCACAAGGGTATTTTCGTTT
>CAYNMD010000035.1:0-6979 GCA_964398485.1 uncultured Bdellovibrionales bacterium
ACGACCCATCTTCTACTCGTTACATCGGACTGGCTTGGTGTGCAGGTACAATGACTGCTGATACAAATAGTGGTGATCCTACGTGTGATGGTACTTCTATGGGAAATATTGCACAGACTGATCGCATGAAGGCTGATCTTACTTTCCGTGTTGAACAGGCTCGCAATAATCCACAATTCCGTTGTTCTCGTGAGGATGTTTAATCCTGGTCGAATCTAAGTTAATGCAAAGAATATGAAGAAACAGATAGTCACGAGCCTGGCAGTGATCGGCGCTGTGGGAGCGGTGGCAATCGGTGGGACGATGGCCCTCTTCACGGATAGTGAGACATCACAGGGCAATATCTTTACCGCCGGTGCTATCGACCTCAAAGTCGACCACACCTATGCCTCGTATAATGGTGAAGATTGTAACGATTGTGTACCAACTGGTCCCAACATGGTAAAGAATGGATCATTTGAGAATCCAGAACCAACAGACAATGGTGGTACCTGGCAAGTGTATCCTAATGGGTCACAAACAGATTGGGAGGTTGTTTCGGGATCAGGTCTCGAAATCCAAGAAAACGCTGTCCCTGGTGCTACGGCTCAGGATGGCGATCAGCTCGCAGAACTCGATAGTCATGTGCCAGGGCAGCCAAATTCGGCTATCCAGCAGGTGATTAGTACTACTCCAGGTCAGAAGTATCGTCTCACGTTCTACCAATCACCTCGACCAAATAATGGTCCCAATACTGACAATGCGATAGCTCTTTCAGTTTTGGTTACTTCCAATAGCGGGGTGTTGGTTAATCAGACGGTAGGAAATCCTTCATCGGGTGCAACAACAAATTGGACGCTCCACACCTTCGATTTTGTTGCTCTTGATAGTCAGACCACCGTTCGCTTTACGGACGCTGGTTCTGAGCAGGATACACTCGGTGGATTCCTTGATAATGTCGTAGTGCAAAAGCTTAATTGTCCTACAGATACCTACACTCTTACCAAGGGTGGTACCTGCAAGCTCTGGTCTGAGAAAGACTTGGAGCAAGGAGATGTCTTCTGGAACTTTACCGATGTGAAGCCAGCTGACTGGGGTAAGAACACCATCTCACTTCATGTGTATAGCAATGACGCCTATGTGTGTCTCATGCCAAAGAATGTGAAGGATGATGAAAATACTGTGCTCAAACCAGAAACATTGGCAGGGGATACGTTGGCTGATGGTATCAACAACGGTGAACTCTCCAGTGAACTCGAGTTCTTCATGTGGCAGGACAATGATGCAGACAATACCTACGATGCAGGTGAGCCTATTCTTGTCCCAGCCGGTACGGCCTTCAAGGATATTGCTAGTACGCAGCTTGCTCTCTCGAGTCCAGCTCCTGTGACGCTTGTGGGTGTCCAGTGGTGTGCTGGTGATCAGGCACTTGCTGGTACTGTAGTAAGTTGTGATGGTAATGGTATGGGCAATATTGCTCAGACCGACAAAACCATGGCTGACTTCGTTGCTTATGCTGTCCAACAGCGTAACAACGAAGGGTTCTCTTGTGATGATGTTCAGTTCGATGAGGAGACTTCGGAGCTTCCATCGAAGGAGTAACATTGAGGTTTTCTTCTCTCGCCTTCTCTACAGAAGGCGAGAGGGTGAAGGTCTTGATTGGTTATTTATGAAATGTGTATGAAAATCGGAATTACGGATGTGCTCACCTATCTCTTCTACGCAGCAGTAGCCTGTATCGTGCTCCTCCTCCTCTCCTCGATGTTGCCTATTCCTGGTGGTGTGAAGACTTTTGTCGTTCAGTCAGGGAGTATGGAGCCGAGCATCAAGACGGGGAGCGTCATCGTAGTGAAGCAAGCTGAGAGTTATACGGTAGGTGAGGTGATTACGTTTGGTCCACGGAGCAAAACCAAACCGCCAACGACTCATCGCATTATCGAGATTAAAGAAGATGGCAGCTATGTGACCAAGGGTGATGCCAATGATGATGAGGATCTTCGTACGGTCTCGCGCTATGAAGTGATCGGGAAGGTAGTAGCGAGTATTCCCTGGGTAGGATATGCCGTAGCCGCCGCTCAGAAGCCCTGGGGATTTGTGGTTATTGTTGTGATCCCAGCCGCTATTATTATCTGGGAAGAAGTAGGCAAGATTTGGACGGAAATCAAAAAGAAGCGTGACTATGCCGCTCGTATTGAAAAAAGAGAAGAGCACCAAGCAGCCACCGAAACTTCACATGAAAATCCACAAGCATAAAAAATATCAGTCAGTGATTACGCTGCGTATCGTTCGTTCGCTGCGGCGACTTACTTCGACGCTCATGATTGCGGCTTTGGCTGCCAGTATCTTTACGGTAGGGCGGACCAATGCTGGCTTCTTTGATATTGAAGAAAGTCAGGACAACGTGTGGACGGCCGGGAGTCTCGATGGCCGAGTAACTTTTGCTGAAAGGTTCAATGTCACGGGGATGAATCCGGATCAGTCACCTGATGGCCGTGTCGTTTTTCTTAATGAGGGATCACTCGATTTCCGCTACGATATCAAGTTCCGGAAAACAGGAGGGAGCGATCTTTTGTGTCAGTCACTCCAGCTCGTTGCTAAGCGCGACGGCAGCATTGTCTATACTGGAGCCTTGGCGGACTTCAAGCTGTTGGGTGGTCAGTACAGCCTCGCTCCATTTGAGTCTGATACCTGGGATATGATACTGAGTCTCCCGACGAATGCTGGGAGCAGTCTCGAGCACCTTACTTGTCAGTGGGACGTCGATTTCCTCGCTTGGCAGGTGGGACTCCCGAGTGCAGCTGATGGTTTTTTTGATGAAGAAAGCGTGACACCCAATAGTGTGGGTACAGACGAGTGGCTTACTCCGGGAGATGTCATTATCAACGAGATCATGTGGATGGGTTCAAATGGCGAGACGAGTGATGAGTGGATCGAGCTCAAAAACATGACGAAGAGAGATATCAATCTCTCCAATTGGAATATCAAACAAGGTGGGACGGGGACAGGAAGCGGCGCTCATATCGAAATCCCAAATGGCTACAGTATCAAAGCCAATGGCTATTTCCTGCTTACTAAAAAGAAATGGAATGAGACCGCTATTGCTCTCTCAGCTGATCTCTCCAAGAGTAAAGGCTATACCCATATCGCTGGTATGAAACTCGAAGATGAAGGGGAGGAGCTTGTCCTCGAGAATAAGGATACGATCGTGATGGACCGTACGCCTCTTGGTGCCTGGGCGGCTGGCACAGATGATACGCTCAAGCAGTCGATGGAACGCAATGATATCCCAGGTGATGGGTCGCTCTCTACCAATTGGCACACCTGTGTTTCGGGAGCAGCCAACAGTCTCCCATATTGGGATACTCTTGGAGTCAATTTTGGGACGCCACTTGCCGCCAATCTCTCACCGATTGTCATGAATGAATTTGTCGCGAATCCGGTCGGAGATGACAGTGCTGTTATGCCAGAGGGTGAGTGGATTGAACTCTACAATATCGTCGACGAAGATATTGATGTAGCCAACTGGTATTTCACCAATCATGATGACGAGGTAATAACTATTACTGCTGAGCGAACGAGCAGTGGTTCGACCGTAGTGCCGGGACATGGTGCTCTCGTAGTCTTCCTCAATACCGATTTCCTCGATAATGACGAAGAAACACTCTCTCTCTTTGCTCCCCACTCTCTTGATACTCCAGCAGATGATGTAAGGGAAGATGTAGTGGAGTACGAGCACGCGGCTGTACTACCTCACGGAAAGTCCTTTGCCCGTTTCCCTGACGGGATTGGGGTGTGGATTGATCCCGAGACAACTCCAGGGGAAGAGAATTTGCTCACTGGTGATGAACACGATGCATATCAACTTCAGGCTTATGAGGCATGCTTTGTAGGTGAGGAGCTTGATGACAGGGCTGATGATGCGCTCTGTTCACCACTCTTTCTCGAGTTTATTGGTCTCTTGGATGAAGTTGATGATACGACCGTTGATGAGTCTCTCTTCCTCGATCTCTTGGAGAAAATTCAGGCAAAAGAGACGGCAGCCCTGATGAGTCTGGTCCAAGAAGACGGCGTTATCACTCCTGAAGAAGAGGTGCTTATTACCCTTCCTGAAATTTTGGTAGAGGAAGAGGAGTCTCATGATGAAGAGAGTGAAGAGGTTGCCGAAGAGGAAAATGAAGAAACTCTTTCTGATGGGGTGGATGTGTTGTCACCAAAGCAGTCTGTTGCAGAAGAGGGTGAGATGAACGAAGGAACTGATTCGATAACTGTGCCAGAAGAAGCAGCAGCAGAGAGTGGAGAGGACGCCTCAGAGATTTCTGATGAAACAGCCGAGGAATCCTTGACCGCTGTCGAAGAAAATACTGAGACTGACGAAGAAGTGACCCCAGTACCAATTATCTAAAGTATGCGTAAACGATTTTTCTCTTCCGGACCAATGATACTCCTCCTTCTGGGAGTAGCTTTGGGTTGGGTGACGCCTGCGCAGGCGATTGATCCAGATCTCATTGATGTGGTAGAGATTGGTGGAACAAATAATCCAATTATTGTAGAGGGAAATATTCTTCCTGGTGACAAGTTTACTCGGACACTAACGGTCAAGAATTTGACGACACTCCCTCAAGATATCGCTGTCCGTTTTGATCTTGACGCGAGTGGTCAGATTGTCCATGTTCCTGGTTTTGAGCTGGAGAAAAGGCTCAAGGTAGGTATTAAAAATTTGACGACCAATACTCTGGTGACAGTTCCTGGAGCGGGGAAACTGGCTGATCTTGATGCTATGGTGGTCCCTCTTGGATCACTTCCAGGAAATGGTACTTATCAGTATGAGATAGTAGTAGAGTTTGATATCAATGCGGGCAATGAATACCAGCGTACCCAGGTAGTGTTTGATCTCACACTCGGTATCGAAGTGGTGGATGAATCACCAAGACTCGTGCTGCGTAAATTTAATGATAGCGTGACTGATGAGGTGCCGGGGAATACAGTGGGCTATACGCTTGAGGTGACGGCTTTGGGTGGTCCGGTTGAAGATGTGACGGTAACTGATCTTCCACCAGAAGGATTTGATTATGTAGCGGGGAGTGGGAGTGGAGCTCCTTTTCTCCATGAGTATGCTTCGCCGGGTGTCTGGGATCTTGGTGATATGGCTGAGGGGGAGACCAAGACACTGACGTACAATACCGTTATCAGGACTACTCAGGATGCTGGTTTGTACCGCGATCTTGCTTTTGCCCGTGGAGTATCTGGAGCTACGACGCTCTATGCCAATAGTGAGACTGATCCATTTGTAGGTACGGATGTGAATGTGGTGCTACCGGTACATGAGCCAGTAGTGACTTTGGATGAAGAGAAGAAAGAAGAGACTGAGCGGAAGACCAAAACCAAAGTCCAGTACGTCCTCGGTGCTTCCACTAGTCTTCCACTGACTGGCATGCCATGGCAACTTATCGCTCTTGGTATTAGTGGAATAGTGCTCGGGACAGGACTGCGCTTTTTGGCTCGGCGTCATCTTGCCAAGACAGCAGGTTCTCTGGCACTGGTCGCCTGCTTGGGACTCGGTATGGTGCCGAGTTTTGCCTCGGCGGCTACGCTCTCGGCCAAGATAGAAACACCAGAATCGGTGATGACTACTCAGGACTTCAAGATTGGTTTCGTAGTGCTTGATGTGCTAGCGAGACCAATGAGTGTTGCCTGTTATGTTGCATCGAGTCCACTTCCTTTTGCTACCTACACGCTTGATTCGACCTTTGGAGGGAATGCTGGTGACTGCGTAGTGAATTCAACTGTTGTCCCAACAGATGGGAATTACGAGTTTTATATCCAAGCGACAGCTACTGGTGAAGGGAACGAGATGGTAGAGAGTGATCATGTAAATGTCACGGTGGCTACAAGTATACCGGGAACTCCTTATAACTATGAGCGAAAGGACCCAGGTTGTGATAACGTAATCAGTTTTACCACGGCGAGTGATGGCGGGAAGACAGTGAAGGTTGAACTCTATCGATCCACAGATAATCCGTTTGTAGCCAGCAGCGCTACCAAAATTTCCGAGACAGCTATTGGCTCAAACACGAACGGAAGTTTTACGGTGGCTGCCCCTGATTGTGATGATGATATCTTCTACGCGCTCCGATCGGTGGATGCCTTCGGGAGGGGATCAGGTTTTGTTGGTGATACTGATGTTGATACTGAAACCAAAACAGAAACTCGTACCAAGACAAATACGGTGGTAGTACCGGGAGCAGCCACAGGGGCTCTCGCTACTGCTGGATCCTCGGGAATTCCCGAAGCCGTCCAGGGAGTGGAAACAGAAAATACCGATGAAGTAGCAGCTGTAGGTGGTGAGGCTCTCCTCGAAGAAGGGTCAGTGCTAGGGGAGATGACTGAGGATGTGGCTGTCGAGACTAAGAATTGGCTTCGTGAACATCCATGGCTCGCGACTTTTCTCGGAGTCTTCGCACTGATCATTGGTTATATGGGATACCGTTTATATCTTGCCCGAAAGCCACATGGCACCTCTCTCGAATAAACAAGCTACTCTTCTCGAAACGGCCGGCACCTGGTGTATCAGGGTGTCGGCTGTGTTTCTTTTGCTGCTAGTAATGCCGGTTTTGTATCAAGAAATTCGTTATTTTGTTCTCTCAACGAGTAAAAGCCTGGAAAAACCACTTAATCTGTGGCAGTCTCCAGCTGAAAAAAAGGAGGCCAAGCGTTCAGATGTGCCACAACCAGTTGATAGAGCATTTGGTATTGTGATTCCAAAGATCGGTGCCAATAGCCGAGTGCTCGCTGATATTGATTGGCAGGATTCACGAGTGTATCAGAAAGCGCTTACTCAGGGCGTGGCCCATGCTCGAGGGTCGGCCAAGCCGGGAGAACTCGGAAACGTCTTCCTCTTTGCACATGCGGGAGCGAGTCCACTCGAGGCACTTCGGTACAACGCTGTCTTTTATCTATTGGATAGACTTGATACTGAGGATATGGTCCAAGTTTGGTATCA
>CAYNMD010000036.1:0-6816 GCA_964398485.1 uncultured Bdellovibrionales bacterium
ACCAATCCGCTTGATCCAGCAAGCTCTCATGTAGCCGCTCTCAAAACAGCAACTGATCCCGGTATCCTTGGCGAGAAGGACAAACGAGCGTGGTATTTTGGTCGAGCTACCGGTATCGTGGCATTCATTCTTTTTACCCTCGTTGTTATCTACGGACTCCTCATGAAGAGTCAGATGCTCATCCGTCTTCTTCCCATGCCGACACTCAATGCTGTGCATGAATACCTCAGTCTGTCGGCTCTTTCCATTGCCTTCTTACACATGCTCAGTTTTTTCTTCGATCGATACCTCCACATTAGCCTCGTAGAAGCAGTGGTTCCTTTTTATCTTGAACGACCATTCTCTTCCGCTCTCGGACTCGATATTGGAGTTGCTGTAGGACTAGGTATTCTCGCCTTGTATCTCGCTCTGATTTTGGTATTTACATCACTCTATCGACACAAATTACCACTCAAGCTCTGGCGTGGCCTCCATTACCTCAGCTTCCTCTTCTACCTCCTCATTATTCTCCACGGACTTTCAGCAGGGACAGACTCTACGAATTATTTAGTTCGGAGCATGTATCTGGGCTCATTCTTGATCGTCGTGATTCTCATTGGAGTACGCATTGCTTCAGCTCTAAAACTCCGTCGAATGATTGCTGCCAATCAAAAAAGTGCTAACGTATAATAGAGTACGTAATTTTTAGTATATAAATTATGCAGTGTAATGTTGGCGGTGTAGATCGTACACTCCGTTTTGTGGTAGGAGTAGCGATCATGGGAGCGGGTTTTTATTTTGGCAGCTGGTGGGGCATCATTGGGCTCATAGTTTTTCTCACAGCTGTTTTCTCACGTTGCCCAGTCTATATTCCCTTCGGTATCTCCACTTGTAAAGTAACCTCATCAGAAACGCCAGCTACGCCAGCCAATGACTCTACCCCACAAGTGTAGAAAAGCTGTGTGAAATAAAGAAGCGCCCTGAACCAATTTGGCTTCGGGCGTTTTTTTTGACAGTCATGATGCTGCTCCTTGTTATTCCGCAAATACATAACGATCAGGGAAGAGTCTCCCTAATCGAGGGTCATCAGAAAAAGAGGTGGCAACATCAACTTCGATAGGTCGGAAATAGGTCCGCTTGTCATGAGGATTCACATAGCGTATCCGAACTATATCACCTACCCGAATCAAATACGGATCCCAGGAAACAAGAGAGCCTCCTTCGTCGGTAAAGTAGAAACACTCAATGGGAAAATATTTCCCAATGGGATCATGTTTTCCTTGTGCCAAGACATAGAGTGGCGGTTTATCAATCGCCCGGATGTATACAATACGATGATCTCTTGACATGCGTTTATCTCCCAAAGAACTGCTTCTATAGTACCTCGAAAAAAATCATCCCCAGAATGTCATTGCATCTGGGGTGTATTCAGGCGATCGTAGTCCTCTCGGGAGGGTTAGGGTGATAAGGCGTTGGTGCCTCACCAATGGGTCTGGTGATCTCCCTACTCCAGGGAGGGGGGCAGCAGTCATGCGGGGCCTCCACTGATATCAGCAGCCGACGGCAATCGTGGCAGTGATGGGCAATCGGATGATGAGGCCCGATCACCGGATGGTTATCGAGGATGAACATCGCGGTGTTTCTCCTTGAAGATTGATCTCAAGCACCAGTTACCGAAACCGAGAATGAGACCGTAAGCAATACTGGGAGCCCCATACACTTGCCACCACTCAGGTTGATTGAGGATGGCTGTCACAAAACAGGAGAGGACGCCACCCAGCGTGAGGAAGCGCCAGAGCGGTGTGATGAGTTCATCGAGCACCGCTGTCCAAAAGCGAAGGAAGTTCACGAGCAAGCTTTCTCATGTTAAGGAATATCTTATACCTAGCATTATGGAAAACACTTGTCAATAATAAAAAAATATGTGATTATATAAAGAATCTCTATGCAAATTCAATCTGCCACTTTTATCAAGGGGGTTATCGGCTCCGAAGGGTTACCCAAACCTATGCGTCCAACTATTGCTATGTTTGGGCGTTCCAATGTGGGGAAATCAAGCATGGTGAATAAGCTCACACAAAGCAGTATTGCTCGAGCAAACAAAAAACCTGGCCGTACCACAGAGATTAACTATTACCTTATCAATGAGAAATTCTATCTGGCCGATCTTCCTGGCTACGGATATGCCAAATTGCCGCCAGCTCTTCGTAATAAAATCTCGGGGTATCTTTCTTGGTTTGCCGCCGATAGACAACTTGATATAAGGCTTTCAGTATTGATTGTTGATGCTGCGGTAGGACCCAAGCCCCAAGACAAAGAGATGTTTGACCTGCTTACAGAATATGGGAGGCCACTGGTAGTGGTGGCCAATAAAATTGATAAAGAAAATCAGAGCACCCTACAAAAAAACCTGGCCGACTGCCGCGCTCTTTTCCCTGAAACTACCATTATCCCTTTCTCAGCCAAGACAGGCAGGGGAGTAGATGCACTTATTAAGCTTGTCAGTGAATCTGTACAATAAAATTCTTCTTCTAGAATGACTAATCCCAGAAAGTGGTCATCGTCGCCCCCTTATCGGAAGAGCTGTCTTTCCCTTGACCTGAAAGAATGGACTTCTCGCGCTTAAAAATAAAATTATCTTCACCCCACTCAAGGTAAGCCCACTCTCCTTGAGAAACAGTAAAACTACCCAGGACATAATACTGTATGTTCGCTTCCTGATGCTCCCCCCATTCATGGGTATCGCCTGAAATTGATACAATCTTTTTCCCAGATTCGCGGAGTATTGATTGGAGAGCTTCACGGTTTTTTATATCAAATACTTTTCCATCACTTCGTGTATGCAAAAAAATAGGGAGCTCACTAAATATTACTACTTTAGTACGATTGGTGCGTTTAAGATCAGTTGAAAGCCAAGAAAGCTGCTTCTGGCTTATTGACCCATGATTACGAACCTTTTTATTGCGCGAATTTTCAATAGTTTGCCTCCGCTCTTCAAGTGCCTCTTTTGCTTGTTTTGTTATCAGTAATTGTTCCTGTTGATCCTGAGTCAGTAGATCCCTGTAGGTCTTTGTTAATTGTTTGCAAGAGGGATCTTCACTGCATTTTCTGTGGATAGCGCCATCACCAGTTATATTGTCTAGTACTACTATATGCACATCTCTGACGTCGAAGGAATAATACGTTTTTGACATACCAGTTATCAGCTTCCATGTCTTGAGGGAATTGGCATCTTCAATATCATGATCTCCCAGCACATGGTAGAGAGGGGCTTTGGTTTTTAAGAGCCGAATAACATCAGCAAAGTCCTGATCGGCATTTTTTGAGCATTTACCAGTTCGTCGACTTGCATTATCACCAAGATCCATATTGAAATCAGTATCACGTCTATCGACATCTTTTACGAACTGCCTTACTAAAGCTTCATTGTAACTATTAATAGTATCAGCACTGCATTTATGAATATCAGAAATAATTGCAATTTTTACAGGATTAGTATACCTAGGCTGGTGAGACCAGGCTAATAAACAAAGTAAACTAAGAATAACCAAGATGCCTATTCCAAAAAAAGCTAAAGGCTGACACAATAGGGAGGAAAGTCGAGAGATAGTGTTTTTTGATGATGACATATCCTTATTGTGTATGATTCCCAGAGTTTCTCTTACTGAACTTCTTGTAATATTCAGTCTATTTTTTGGTATCCCAACTAATATCGTTTGGGCAAAGTCTTTTGCTTCATCCTGCACCGTCGATCCAGCACCTCATTCAAGTCCTTATTATTTTACATCCGTAAACTCTGCTCTGGAAGCCAACTGTCAAGCGATACGAGTAAATGAGGGGGTATACGATGAATCATTCACTCTCACAGAAGGAAAAACACTGAATGGAGTGAGTCCTGACAAGATCACTTTTACTGGAATAGTAACACTTGAAAATAGTACGACCCTCCAAGGGGTTACTATTGACAGGGGCGGAATAATAACTACATTAGATGCTGATACAGTAATAAATAATGTCTCCGTCACTAATAGTCCGGGAAACGGAATAGAGACAACTGGCTTAGGGAATCTTCATTTGACTGCATCAAAAATTATTCACTCAGCAAAAAAAGGGCTATACTTGCGCTGGGGAAAAACTATTTTTATAGACGATGTTCTTATTCAATCAAACATCGAGGAAGGGATAGATATCCACGGGAACACTGCGGGTTATATCATCAATTCAAAGTTAGATAACAATGGTGAGAGTGGTGCTGAAATTATAGTGGCAGACGCCCGTATATTACTCAGTAATAACACGTTTTATAAAAACACCGCCCATGACATTGCCTTTCAGTACTATCCCTACATTCCTGAACAAGGTAACATCAAGCTGATTCAAAATTTTTTCCAACCCTCTCCTGATTTACACCAAAAATCAACAAATATAACTTGCAAAAGATCAAGCGGTGGTAAACTCAATAACGATGCTGGCTATTGGGAAAACTCACTTTTTATTTTTTCAAACACCGAGCCATACCAACCATTTATCTCAAAAGATTGTTCTAATGTTACGGTAAATAACATAAGTAAGCAAGAAATTGATAATCTCTATAAAATAGCTTTAGAAAATTTTACCCCCGTCTCTATCCAAGAAAAAAAAAGAACACAGGGATTCCATAGAAGAAAAAACCAAATCCGAGCTACAGTCACTTTCAAAAGAAATTGGATTCATCTTGGATGAGTGGCAATCTATTAAAGAAAATACTGAGAAGCATTCCTTTAAGAGATGGTTTTTTGGTTACGCAGAATCCGAACAAGATATGGCAAAAAAACTTAGGAAGCGATCAGAAAGAGCAAGACTCCAGACTGAAACGCTGCTGCAAAAGACCTACAATCCTCAATCGCGACAAGAGACTGTTAATTTTTATCAAATGCTTTCAGATAAAATAACAACCCTCGAGGAGATGATTGATATAATGCATCAGCATACAGGGATACTATCCTCATTCCTTTCATGGAAGAATAAGTAAATGCTCTATTGACATTTATTGATATTTATCTTCTTGTATTTTTATAGGAACAGTGCTAGGATGCTGTTCAACCTATGGAACTCCCTCTTTTTGGTAAAGAAAAGGATTACCGTCTTGTCCGACCAAAACGGATAGCTGTTTTGGAATGGCTGCGAGCGCTCCGTCACAATCTCCACTGTGAATTTATTCTGCTCTCTGATCAGGCGAGAAGTAAAGCACGGGAACAGGCTGCTCTCTTCAAAAAGTGGCAAGGAGAAATACTCACATCAACTGATTCCTCACGATGGCTTGCCTGGAAGCAGCACTTGAGCGGTCGAAAAGCAGCGGAGTATTGCAGACAAGCTTTCGAACGCCTTAGGCAAGGTGGCGTAGGTACGTCTTTTTGGCCATTCATTTTTATGGTCGGTCTCTTGGCTGGCATCGGAATGAAATACCTTGCTGAAGACACCCTTACTATAGGTTATGATGACTATACCCTGAGCTCTTCGCAAACGCTGTACGATCTCAATGATCTCCAGGACCGTTTTGAAACGAGAACACTCCTAGAGACAGAATCATCACTACGCAAGACGTATCCCGCCTGCAACATCCAAGAACCCTAACATCATTTGATCAATCACCTATCCTCAAAACCCTATGGAGACTCTACCAAACGATCCACATGAAGAAGTAGCCGCAACTGTTGATAGCCGACTGAAGAATAGTTTTGCTCTGATCATTCTTCTTGTTGGTCTTTTTGTAGGTAGTCTTTTTGTTGATATTGGTCAGTTGATTACCGGAAGCGGTTTCTCTGGATCAGCGCTCAGAGAGCAGACTGTACTCGAAACAAGTGGTAAAACGTGGGTAGCTTACACTGATCCGGCTATCAATGTCAGTGTCATAAGCGATGAGACCTGTGTTGATTGTGATCCAAGTGAAGCACTGCTCTGGATGCGTCGTATTATGCCAACTCTGAGTGCTCACAGAGTAGCCTATGATTCTTTTGAGGGGAAAGAACTGATCATAAAACATGGCATTCAGTCTCTACCAGCCTTCGTTTTTTCGAGTGAAGTAGAAAACACTGATTTCTATGCGGAAGCAGGACCACTATTCAAAAAGACTGATGACCATCTCTTTTTTGACATGAATAAAATAGGTCTCCCTGTGGGGAAATACCTCCAGGCACCAGAATATCAATCAGGTGATATTCGACTCGGCAATCCAGATGCTGCGGTTACCGTTACCATCTTTTCTGATTTTGCCTGTGACTATTGCCGTGAACACTTCGGGACGTTCGAGAAGCTGGTAAGTGATTTTGGTGACCGGGTAAATTTTGTCTTCAAGCATTTTCCTCTCCCTAATCATCCACAGGCAGAACGAGCTGCTCTCGCCGCAAGCTGTGCTGATGCCGAAGGATCTTTCCTTCCATATGCTAAACTTCTTTTTGAAAAACAGGCTGAGTGGGTAAATCGCACTGATAGCACTCAGGCTCTCAAGAATTTTGCCTGGCGCGTCAAGGGAATGAAGGGTCGTGAATTCGCGCAGTGTCTCGATGAAAAGCGCTTTGAGAGCACGCTCACCAACAATCTCACTATGGCAAATGAGTACAATCTCCAAGCGGCTCCCATGACATTTGTCGGTACTGAATTTGTTAGTGGCGCTGCTCCCAAAGAAGTGCTGGAGGAGCTTATCAAGACAGCTCTCGGCGACACAAACTAGTTATTGGCCGAAAGAAGATTCTTTGCTAGTCTACGAAAGGCTGCAGAATCAGTTTTAACTTTGTTTTTCATTTGCCGATGTAGCTCAGTTGGTAGAGCAACGCACTCGTAACGCGTAGGTCACCAGTT
>CAYNMD010000037.1:0-6621 GCA_964398485.1 uncultured Bdellovibrionales bacterium
AGTAAATTTGAGTCCATACCAGAAAATATTTTGGAGGCGTAATTTCCAGCTGTGAGAAGATTCAACTGGAAGGGTAACTACAATCGCAGCGATAAGAGTGAAAAGTCCAAAAATAGGAAATAAGAGAACAGCAGAGAATTTGGCAAGTTGAGCGAGACCAAGAAAGATGCCAGCAATGATAGTATTCTTCCACGATGGTGATCTGAGGAATCGAACAAAGTAGTAAAAGGCAATAAAAATAAATGCAGCAATACCAACATCGGTGGTAACGTAGTGGCTGTGAGCGATGATGTTTGGATTGAAGAAATATAGGAGGACAGCAAAGAGACCAGCTACTGTGCCAGCAAGTTCTCTGGTCCAGCGATAAATAAAGAAACCAAGGAGGAGCGAGACAAAAATAAGTGGAAAGCGAGCCCAAAAAGTAATAGCATTGGCGTCGTTGCCATTCTCATGGAGAATCTTGTCTCCAAAGGCCCACTGAGCTAGCCCCCAGGTACGAGCTGGACCTTCGGGAAACTTGGTTTTATCGAGCCAATCACCGCTTTCCCAGAGGGGATCTGATTGAGGCATGATGGGGGCTGGTGACAGGAAGAGGAGTGGAAGGCCAGCAAGATCTTTGAGGAGGGGCGGGTGCTCTGGATTGATCCTCATATCCTGGTATTTTACATAACTGTAACCGGCAGGAATATGAGCCTTTTCATCCATGGTAGTGGACTCTTGAAAGGAAATAAGGAGCGAGACGACAAAAAAGATGACCATCATGAGGGCGAGGAGTTGCGGAGCGAGACGTTTGAGAATATCCATAGAAGATATTTCTATTATTGATTAGGAATTTTTATGGGATATGAATAACAGTGAAAGCGCTCTGCGTTCCGGGATAAATATCGATAGTTTCTTTGACAGTCTGACTTATTTTACTCTCAATTTTTTTGATAAGAGCATCATCATGACGCATAAGAATAATGACATTGTTATGACCGAGCTCTATTTTTGTATTATCTTCGAGGAAAACGACATTTTCTGCTTTGTTATGAGTGAGAAAGACAATAGGCTGTGCAGAGACGGGGAGATTATTATCAATCATTCTACCACCAGCATTGGTGACAATATATTTTTTCTTTTCAGCAGGGAGAGCGAGAATGTATTCAGCCATGTTGCGAAAATTCTTATCGAAAGCTCCCATTTGAGTGGGGCTGTTACCAAAAAAGTAGAAGTATTTGCTGACGTTGATGGTTGCTCCGCCAAAGAGGGCTATAAAAAGAAGAGAGAGGAGGGCTAGGCGAGCTCCAAGATGCGAGTTTTTGGCTCTGTGTACTATCCACAGTATACCGGTGGTAGCAATAAGAAATACAGACATTTGAGTTCCAATCGAGCGGAGAGCATGGGGGAGACCTTCTTCAGTAAGGAATTCTGGTATGAGCATGACAAAAAAAGCAATAAGGAGAAAGGTATAACGTACCAAAATAGGATCTCGTATACCTTCGCGGAAACGCCTTCCTATAAGACGGACTATTTGGAATATAATGTAGCCGAAGGCAGCAAGGAAGAAGATACCGGTAAAGGGATCAAGGACTGGATAAGGAGGATAATTGTGTCGCCAGTTTTGATCACCCCAGAAATTGTATTTGATGAGAGATAGACCGAGAGTTTTGCTAAAAGTTCCCCAAAAATCACCTTTGTTAATTTCTGGCGAGAAAATAGAGACGGCACCGGTTCGAGAATTGAGTTCTTCTGGATGATTTACAAAGTGAAAGATGAGCGGTGCGGCCGAAAGAAAAGCACCAAGAATGAAAGCAAGTCCGTGTTTCCAAAAACGCCTGAAGAAGTGTTCATAGGAAAGAATGAGAAAAGGGAGGAGAGCGATAAGGATGAGTGGAGCGAGGCGATAGGCCACATAAGTATGAAGGCCAACACCAAAAATAAGTCCTGAAATAAAGAAGGTACGGATGCGCTCTGTACGTAGACCCTTAAAAAAGAAGTAGAAGGCAAAAGTAAGAAGAAAGGTGACCATGATGGCTCGAAAGCCAATGCGGGAGAAATTGATGGCCCAGTAAGAGGTAGCGAGGAGAAAGGCGGCGATGAGACCGGCACTGCGACGTTGGAAGAGTTCTTTTCCGAGGAGATAGAGACCAAGAACAGCGAGTGTGCCGAAAATAGCTGACCAAAACTTGAGTACGGGAACAGTGTTGCCAAAATATTTGATAGCCAGTGCCTGAAGGTTGATGAAAAGGCCTTCACGTCCGTAATTGTTGGGATAAAAAAGTTTGTACTCACCAGTTTCGATAGCGCGGAGAGCATCGATACCATTGACAGCTTCATCGGGGTAGAGTCCTCCGGGAATGCTGTCGATTTGGTAGACGCGGACGAAGAGTGCAAGAGAAAGAATAGCAAAAAGCAGCGTGATGCTGAGTAACCTTCGAAAAGAATAATCCGGCTTCTCTGGTGTGGGGTATGGCGACATGTCTTTTTTGTATTAGTCTATGCTAAAATTATATCATCACTTCTTTCTCTTGTAATGGAGAATAGTCTTTTTGGACTTATATAAAAAATATTCTTCTCGAATAGTATGTCAGAAACCAATTCTCACTTCGGTAGTGGACCATTCGCTGAAAAGCCACAGACAGTAGTGTCTGCTGAGACGCCAGCTCGGGTAATGGAGAATAGTGGAGGAGAAGCGCGGGTGGCTTCATCAGTAGCGAGCACGGTACTTCATGAACGAGGGGGGAGAGTGTTGATTAATAAGGGAGATGTCTACACAAACCCGAAAACTGGAGAGCGGATTGTAGTTGAAGGAGTGAGAGGGAAGGGGGATGATCAGGAGATAGCTTTCACTCAGGAGATCAAGGAGGGGGTACGAGCTCATCGTGAGAATCCTATTCAGAGGAAACAGAGGGGAAATTTTGAAGTCCAAAAGGAGGTTGGTGGATATTCTGAGCCAAGGTTTGCTTACGAGCAAGAATTTGATGATATTTTTAATGATTGTCAGCAAATCTTTGGGGATATGACGGAGATTCTTCAGGGAGAGTCTCAGTCGGGAGCAGAATTCTCCCGTGAGGCGCAAGCTCAAGCAAAATATGTCGGATTGCTTTCATTGGAAGTGGGGTCTCTTGATGATGCCTGGAATGTGGCTGAACTTTTGACAGATAAAGAAACTGCGGCAAAAAAGAAAATGGAGCTGTTGGCTGATTTGAAATTGATTGTTACTAAACTTCCGGAAGCATGGGTGAAGCCCTATCCTCGTCTTCAAAAAATTCAAACCGAACAGAAGGGGGATAAGGCCAAGAAAAAGAGCGACGCTCAAGATGCTGAAGAAGTATCCAAAGGGAAACGGAAGACTCAGGGTAAAAAATTGGGTAGGCCAAAAGATTCGGAACATGATGGAATCAGTAGGAGAGGGAGACGTGGTCGAGTGGATCAACCTACCCGTACTGTGGATAGTACGCAGAGTGACGTCCCTGAGACGGCCGATAGGAAATATACAACTCGCCAAATACGCGTGGTACCCGAAGCAATTGATCCAGAATTTTTTCGAGGTGTTGTTGAGGAGCGGTTTGTTAAATACGGTCTGTCTCAAAAGGAATGGAGCGAGGATTGGACGAATGATGATAAACATACATTAGTAGATTGGATTGCAGCGATTCGAGTAGCACAGCAGGATCTGACGGCTCTTGTTGATGGGGTTAGACAGGTACGGCGTATAAGGCGTTGGGGGCAAGCTATGGATAGTTTGGATGAGGGGTATCGATCCTTTGCTCAGAGTGAAAATGGTGATGTGGTGATAGCTCGTTTGGCAGAGATCGAGGCAGGATTATCTCGCCTTACTGAGGGTAGTTCTGAATGGCAGGCGTATGCAGCCAATTATCGTCCAGAGCTTCGGGAGATCCTCTTTCGTTATCTGGATATCTTGCGAGCTGGTGTCTATATAATGGCTCAGGCTCGTAAACAAAATCTTCCTGAATCAGCCTTAGAGCTGGAAAAAAACCGGTCTGATGCTCGGCAGGATGAACAAAGAAAACAAAAAAGAGGCAGGCCTTCTTTGAAGAGGGCTTCAGACAAGCCTTTTGAAGCTGCCCAGGATGGATCCCCGGAGAAAATAAAGGAGGGTGGAGTAGAAACTGAAGAGGGAAATGCAGAGCTTTTCCGGTGGATAGGCGGTATACGGCAACAGCTCCAAGATCTGGATCAGTTAGCAGGTAGGATTTTTCGGAGAAAACTGACCCAAGAGTTCAAGAATGCTTTGTTTGCTGTGAGTACTGATCATGAGGCGCTTGCTCGTACTAAGAGAGTTAGGGAGGTTAGTGGAGAACTTGATGATATTGAAAGCTCACTCTCCCCGAAACATCGATGGTCATCACAAGAGGAGTATGATGAGTGGTTTTCGGCTAAGGTTATGCGTCTTCAGAACTATGCCAGACTCTATGATGAAATTCTTCGTACTGGTGAAAGAGTGCTAAGTGTTAAGTCGAGAAAGGCTCTTGTGGAGAAAGGTGATGGTTATCGACAGGTTGATGGAGAGGGCATAGTAGAGATGACATCAACTGAGCGAGCACTCAAAACGGTAGGGACGACCTATGAGGGACTAGAGCCTGAAGTGCAGCAGGCGCTTCTTCAGGGAGTGGAAAGAATAGCCGCTGTTACACGCGCAACAGTAGAGCGGGCTGATGCAGCACTCTTAGATAATGGGATTACTAATCCAGACGAGAGACGCGAACGAATTGCTGCAACATTCGCCCCAAAGGTAGGGGAAGCAGTAAAGGGGATCATGTCACACGCAGGATTTAGGCCAGCTGAAATTGAGCGATTGACGAGAACTCTTTTGATAGCTGGACCTCGGGATCAAGATAATGGAGGATCACAACTAGGTTATGACAGACAGAACTAATCCTGAGCATCCTCCACGGGGAAATGAAAATCCCAAAGCTCATCTTGACGAACTCTTGGGCGGTTTTGCTTTGGATCTCGACCGAGAGCTTTCGGCAGTAGTAGACGAGACTCGGCGGGACATAGATACCGCGAGAGAGGCTCAAGTTACCAGGCAAGAGAGCGAACCAATGCCTGTGCTGGAAGTAAGAAATGATGGAGAGGAAGTATTGTACGGAAAGGTCAAGCGTGAGGACGTCGAACAATGGATCAGGACAAGGAGAGACTATCGATACAAGCTCGTAGCAGTCAGTGACAATCTTCGAGCGTTGCGCAGGATTTGTGATGAAATTAGCCATTTGCGAGGCTGGGCTCAGCTGATGAGCGTGATTAATACGCTTCCCAGCAATGAATTGGCTGATGAAATAAGATGGAAGCAAAAGAAGTTATGGCTTGATGATCAATTCGAAATACTCAAAGGCAAAGCAGATAAAGAATCTGAACCAGCTGAGAAATTGGAAAGTTTTTATCTTGAACTACATGATTTGCTCGTAGCGAGTCAGGGGGTTCTTTTGGATTTGCGTCAGCGAGGCACGAGCGAAACGCGGGATGATGATAGTGAGACTGAAGAGCGTCACCGGATCCCATTTCATGAGCGGCTTACAGTGACTCGCAAACTCATAGGTGAATGGAAGGCGCTGGTGCGTCAGTCAGAGATGCAGGAGGAGGATTTCCGGGCAGTCCTTGCTCAGAGGCTCGGTAAAAAACCAGAGCATGTTTTGGATGTGCGAGAGTTTGCTCGAGAACTGAGAGTATTGGGAGAGAGGCACCATTGGGAAGGTGAGGCTGCCAAGGGGGATAAGAGTCACGTACGAATCAAGATGGGACATCTGGAAGAAATTATGCCAATAGCTCGCGAGATAGCGGCAACCAATGGACAACAATCGTTGGATTCTACAGCAAAATTAGAGGTAGGCAGGGCGGATCTAGTGGGCAAAACAATAGCAGAGAAAGAATCTGGTCCAGTTGTGACATTTCTTGAGCTTGAGAAAGCAATGAGCACTTTGGCTCGAAAAGACAAAGAGCTTTGGTATCGTGATCAAACAGGAGGTCTTTATCGAGTTATTCCAACACGAGGTGATGAAGTATTTGAGCTCTGGTATCCGGACGGAGTGCGGGTGCTTGGGCATTACCGTGAGTTGGCGAGGACACTGAGTCAGATTGGGGTTGTGTTTGATGGCAAGAGGATGCGTTGGCAGGGGGAGTTTCGAGACCCAAAACTGCGATCGCTGTCGATGCAAGATGCTCAAAGCGTAATCAAACAAGCTGATGGGGTAGTCTTGAGAGAACAAGAGAAAGCAATACAAGAATTGGAGCGATTGCTGAAGGAGAAATTACAACTCTTTGTCCAACTTATGAATGAAAGGCTGCTGCAAGCAGAACCGGGATTAAGTTATGCTAGGAGGCGGGGAAGGATTTTAGCTCAGATGCCCGAATTTGCTGAACTTATTCTTCAGCGACAATCAAGCACTGTTTTGTCATCCGATGAGCGAGAGGCTATGATAGAGAGGAATACTTCATCAATTGAAATACCAAAATAGTTTGTAGGGGGGTTTACTATGCCAGAACCATCACCAAGTGAATATGAACGCGATCGGCAGCTAATGTTAGGAGTGCTTTCTCAGATGGAGGGAGATGCTGTTCCGCGTGCCTCTTCCCCTCCAGAGAAACCGAGTGTAATTGATACTTCTTCTGAAGCTG
>CAYNMD010000038.1:0-6590 GCA_964398485.1 uncultured Bdellovibrionales bacterium
GTCACTTCTGTAGTAAGGTCAACTGAAGTACCAAGGGTAGAGGCGATAGTGATTGTGTCTGTCGCTCCGCCAGTTGTGGTGATACCAGTCCCAGCAGCAATAGTTACCGTATCTCCTGGAGTGATAGCTTGGCTTGACCCACTCGTACCAGTCAAGGTAAAGAGGGTAGAGCTTGTCTGAACAAAAGCCGCCGAAGAAAGCCCATCCAGAAGATCCGCATCAAGTCCAGATCCTGATCCATCATTGCCACTTGTCCAAACAGTACCTCCTGTCGTAAAGGTGTAGGTCTGATCACTAGCAAGGTCACCAACATCAAACGTGCCATAGAAACTCCCTCCTGTTGACTCGAGAATGCGGAGTTCTGCAGCTGCATTACCGAGCACGATATCAAATGCACCCGTCTGATTCCAGTCTGAAACAAGGTTACTGAGAGCAAGTGTCGGTGTAGCTCCCTCACTACTTGCTGAACCAGAGATACCATTTCCAGCGGTAATAGTCGCTACATAATTCCCCGTCGTGTGAGTACCAAGAGTAATAAGATCATTTAACGACGATGCTCCCGTACCACCATTAGCTACTGGAAGGATACCAGTCACATGAGTCGTAAGTCCTACCTTTCCCCAGCTTGGAGCTACTCCGACTCCTCCAGATATAAGTACATTGCCCGTAGCTACATCAGCCAACGCCGAGAGGGTTGTGGCTCCTGAAGCATAGAGAATATCACCGATCGTGTACGAACCAATTCCCGTCCCACCACGCGAGACCGAAAGCTGTGCTTCGGCCGTGAGTGTATCCGCATCAGCCCAGATCGCCACCTGACCAGCTGATCCTGAGCCGTTGATGCCGCCAACTCCCGTCACGGAACGACACTCCCAAACATTGGTTGTATTATTCCAAGCCAAGACATCGAGATCAGCACAACCCTGGAGAAGTGCCAATTCGTTCGATCCCGTCCCAGCAAATTCGAGACCAGAGTTACTCGAAGTAGAGCCGGTCCCATCAGCAGAGTCGAGGAGATCAATGCCGAGGGTAAGGGTCGCACCCTCACTCCCTGCTGAGCCACCCGTAATACCGTTGCCATTCCCGACACTAGCGACATAGTTCCCGGTGGTGTGTGTTGTGAGAGCAATCAAGTTATTGAGACTCGTCGCGCCGGTACCACCATACAGCGTTCCTATTACACCACCGTTCCACGTACCACTCGCAATCGTCCCGACCGCCGTGATATCAGTCAGGTTACCGCTAGTAATCACCGTCCCCGTCACATTAGGGAAGGTGATGGTCCGATCAGCGGTCGGATCTGTAACAGCCAAAGTCGTTTCAAAACCATTGGCAGTTGTTCCCTCAAAGGAAAGCGTACCCGCTGAAACATCAAAGAAAAATCCTTCGTCAACAGCTGTCCCACCAATCACCAAATCATCCGTTGCATCGGTAAGGTATGTCAGTGACCCCGTGCTCGTCCAGTCACTCGTCCCGCCAGACTTGTTGGAACATACCCAAGCGCTTGAGCCACTACTCCAAGCGAGCACCTGATCATTGCTACAACCACCAAGAAGTTTGAGTCCGCTCGCGTCGGTTTCCAAACCTGAATTTGATGAAGTGGTCGCTGTCGTTCCAGTCGTCGCCACGTCAAGTCCGACGGTTATGAGTCCAACACCATTGGTAACCGAAATACCATTACCTGCACTAAGCGTATTGAGAGTAAAACCACTGCCATTCCCAATAAGAAGCGACCCATTGGATGCCAAAGAAGCATTGAGCCCGGTACCACCACGTGATTCATCAAGATACTGTTCTGCTCCGAGCGAAGAAACACCGCTCCAGTAGGTTACGTATCCCACTGTTCCCGATCCAGAGAGTCCTGCCGAGAAACTCGTACACTCCCAGACGCCGGTCGTATCATTCCAAGCCAGAGCCTGACCATTAGCACAGCCCTGGAGAAGGGTGAGCTCATTACCAAGGGCTCCACCAAATTCAAGTCCGGAGTTGGATGAGGTTAACCCAGTACCATCGCTCGAATCAAGCAGATCAATACCAAGAGTGAGCGCAGCACCCTCGCTCCCCGCTGCACCACCGGTAATACCGTTGCCACTCGCCACGCTCTCAACATAATTTCCATTCGTGTCTGTACCGAGCGTAATTGAACTGGAAGCCGTCGAAATATTACTAAAGGTTGAACCATCATTGGAGAGTTGCCATGTTTGAGTGGTGCCATTGTAACGCAGCGCTGGAGTACTCGTAGCACTCGATACTGAAAGATCAAAATTACCGCTCGTAAAGGCATTCCCTGTTCCGATGGTAAAGACCGTAGAGTCAGTCCCAGTATCGGTGTTCTGCTGATGGATGTCGTCGATATTATCAAAACGAGAATCATTACCGAGTACCAGCTGACTATTGCCAGTGCCCGTCGGAAGTTGTTTGATATTTATCTTTCCACCTTTATCAAGTACAACGAGATCGCCTTCACGTGTTCCAAAAGTTTTACCACGAAGGTACTGAGCATTGAGAGCAGCCGGTACAGAACCAAGTTTCTTCCGTGGCACAAGTTCCGAATCGGTACCAATTCGAATACCGAGATAATAATCACCGTTTTCGAAGTTAACCAAATTGGCCAAAGAATTCACCGCCCCGAGATAAGCACGAAGAACTCCACCTTCAACTTTGACTGTCTGCACCTCTTCCCAGATTCGATTACCAGCATCAGCGTTGGATGGATATGGATCAGCATTGCTTCGATCAGTGCGGTAGAGAGCAAAACGCACCTGATAATCACCATTAGCGATCACTTTGTTATCTGATCCAAAAAGCGAGAGAGCGACCGGAATTTGTGTTATTGACTGCGCAAAACTAGGACGAATTGATTCCCCCCAGGAAAATATCACCCCAATCACTACCGTGATAAACAAGATGATGGTATGAACTTTTCGGTTTTTATTTTTTACATAACTATGCATGGCGGACAATCATGCCATGAACTCATTTTATCATAAAAAAAGCAACTTTTGTATAGTGGTCAAGAGTAATAAACACAAAAAATAATAATAAATTTTTTCATGGAAATTTTTAAAAAGAAAACAATCAAAAAACACTCCTTTCAGGAAGTGTTTTTATCTCTTTCTATTACCTTCTTCCAATCGGCTACTTCACAGCCCAGCCAAATACCTCACCGATGGCTCCAGCAATAAGATCAAAGAGTGATACAGAGCGAGCACCCGTAAAAACAGCGTACGGCTCACTGGTAACCACATTCCCGAAGCGGTCTGTTGCCTGGATGGTATAGAGATAGGTTGAAGCTGGATCGAGACCAGTCAGAATAATACTGTGATCATAGGCAAGATCGTCTGTCTCGACGATCTTTGGAGTTTGGCCAATACCCTTCGCGTAGCTCACCGAGGCGGTAGCGAGCTTATTGGTATTCCACGTAATAACCAATTTCACCTCCTGTTTGTTCTTCTCGGTGAAAGCCTCACCTCGTATCCCATCAATCGACAAGGGAGCAATCCCTTCATCCATCTGGAGAAACTGAGCCTCCCCAAGAAGCACGATCTCCCCTACCTTGAAATTTTCGCTACGATAGTTGGCAGTATCATCAAGGAGCACTGGTGGCACCTCTTCCAGGACAGTGGGAGGTTGGCTCGTTGATGGGACTTCTGCCGGTTTTGGATCTGTGATAGGAGTTACTTCTTCTCCTGGTCTTTGCCACCACCAATACAAAGACATGGCTATACCCGATGCAAGAAACACTCCAAGTACACCAAAAAAGATGCGTCTTCTTTTCTTTTTCACTTCATCTTCGTCTGGCGCCAAAAGCTTTTCACGAGCCAATCGATCCGATTCTGTCATAGATGGCCCCTTGATAACTTGAGGAGCGCTCGAAGGATCCTTGCTCGATAAAACAGCACCTGGAACATCTCCTGATGACTGCTGAGGGGAAGAGACTGCTGGTGCGGCCGGCCGTATGGAAAAAGGGCTCGCCGCTCGAGCTTGGTTCTCTTTTTTCTCTCCCTCAGGAGGAGAAGCGCCAACATCTTTCTTGGGTAATTCAGAGGGGGTAGCGCTCCCCGGAGAACCCAAAAATGGACTAGTATCAGCCATAACCAAACCTCAGTGACAAAAATTGCCTGTTTGCTTTCTTTTACTGTACCATAGGGACAGACTTTTCTATAGAGCTCTATGATCGAAAAATTATCTTCGCATCACTACATCGTTATCATGGCTGGCGGTTCTGGCACGAGGCTCTGGCCACTCTCTCGGAAATCAAAACCTAAGCAATTTCAGTCGTTTATTTCCGAGAAAACCATGATTGCGGAGACTCTCGATCGCATCCGACCTATCGTTCCACTCGAAAATATTTTTGTTTCTACCACAGCTGCTTATAAAGCGCTCGTCACCCAAGAACTCCCTGATCTCCTCCCTGAAAATATCATTGTTGAACCAGAATCAAGGAATACGGCCCCGGCTATTGCCCTCGTTGCTACCCTGATTGAGGCGAGGGATAGCGAGGCAGTGATTGCCACTATCGCTTCGGATCATGCTATCCAAAACACCGATGAATTTAGAGAAACTATCCATGCTGCTCTCCAAGCTGCCGATAATCATCCAGATAAACTCGTCATCATCGGGATCAATCCCACCAAGCCCGACACCGGACTCGGCTATATCAAGCTTGGCCGAGAGGTAACCGAAACTCTCGGGAAGCGTGTCTTTGAAGTTGACGCCTTCAAAGAAAAACCCGATCAAGCCACCGCTGAGGAATACCTCCGGAGTTTTGATTATCTCTGGAATGCTGGTTATTTTATTTTCACTGTCAAACACTTCACCGAATGGGCAAAGGTCTTTGCTCCCACCCTCGCTACATGCATGCAAGAGATTACTGCTCACCAAAAATCTGGGACACTCGATGAGAAAAAACTTCAGGAACTCTATGCCAAAGCCCCAAGTGAACCCTTTGATATAGCCATCGTCGAAAAACTCCCTGCCTCTCAGCGTCTCGTCATCCCCTCCGCTCTCGAGTGGAGTGACGTCGGTAACTGGGATTCTCTTCATCAATTCCTTGCTGAGCGTTCAGGGAGTCACTCCGTCATCCATGGCCAACATATCGACCTTGGGAGTAAAAATATCCTTGTTCAGAGCGAAAAGAAACTCGTAGCGACCATCGGACTTGAAGACATTGTCATCGTCGATACCCCCGATGCCCTTCTCGTCGCCCGTCGCGACCAAGTATCAAGTGACATCAAAAAAGTTATCGAAAAACTCAAAGAGGAAAATCAGGACAAGCTCCTCTAGTTTTTCCAAAAAATAACCCTCTACTAGCGGCTCTGATTATAGAGCGCTTGGACTTCACTTGCTGAAAGTGCCCGATTGTAAATACGAACTTCATCAATCACTCCATCAAACGACTCACTTCCACTTACTCCTGATCCAATTTCCAACACATTCGTCAAAACTCGAGAATCCGCAGCATACGTTGCGGCAGCCCCAGCTGAAGATACTCCATCAATATAGAGTGCCGAGATATCATTACCAGAAATTATCCCAACGATATGGTGCCAGTCACCGGTAGATGGTAAAGTGGAGACAGCAACGTATCTCACATTAGAACCATCCCACCAATACATTCTCAGTGTGCTCCCACTAAAAGTATCTTTTCTGATAATATAGTTCTTATCTTTTTTGACCAGGCTGGCGTACCCACTTTCACCCGTCCAATTATCTGCTTTGACCCAGAGGGAAAGAGTCATGGCAGTAGTAAAGTCCAATGAATCTGCATCTGCGACTGTCACATAATCATCTACCCCATCAAAATTGAGTCCCTGGCCTACTTTTCCTTCAGTAGTGGCTGGTCCATTGGTAAGCGTCCCGTTATTCCCCGCACCAGAGCGATCATAGGCCGCGGTACCACTCACATCCTTGCCGTTGAAGCTCCAGTAACCTTTGAGACTGGTGTCGGTACCAGTGGGTGAAGTCGTACGGAAGAGATCGAGTACCCCAGCTCGAGTGAAGGCTCGTCCATAGATCCGTATTTCATCCAACTTCCCATCAAAAGGATTCCCATTGTCCGATTCAGCTCCAATCCGAAGCGCGTTGCTATTTGCCAGACTATTGACATTGGCCTGAGTACCGGTTGCGGTTGCTGCCTGACGGAATCCATCAACATAGAGTTCGGTAAGAGATGTCGATCCTTCAGTCCAGACGACGGCAAAATGACGCCAGCTCGAACTAGCAAAGGTAGAGGTAGAGGCAAGTTGGTAGCGATCAGTGCCATCAGACGCGTTAAAAATGAGCTGGTCGGTCGCGTCATCGATATATACGATGTATCCGGTATCGGTTGCAGTCTGACCATTGGCCTTGGCGAGAATTGTGTGGTCAGCGGCATACGTATCACGATTAAACCAGCCTGAGAGCGTGAAGCTGCGCGAGTCGGGAATATCAAGGCTATCCGCATCAGCGATCGTAATATAATCATCGGTGCCATCAAAGTCCACTGCCCCATTCATCTGCCCTGTTGTCCACGTTGGGCCATTGGTGAGGTTGCCAGTATTGCCATTGGTGGATGAGTCTGTAGCAGTCGTGCCCGATCCATCGTCGAG
>CAYNMD010000039.1:0-6479 GCA_964398485.1 uncultured Bdellovibrionales bacterium
GCTTTAAATGGCGAACAGCCATACCCTTGGGAGCTTCTCCACCCCCAGGATGCGATGAGCCGACATCGAGGTGCCAAACCATGCCGTCGATATGAACTCTTGGGCATGATCAGCCTGTTATCCCCAGGGTAACTTTTATCTGATGATCTTCCACACTCCTACGAGTGATGGTCGGTTCACTAACTTCTACTTTCGTAACTGATTAACTGATCGGTCTTTCAGTAAAGCTCTCTTATGCGTTTGCGCTATCGGCCCGATTTCCATCCGGACCTAGAGAACCTTTGTAAACGCCTCCGTTGCTTTTTAGGAGGCGACCGCCCCAGTCAAACTACCCGCCAGGCACTGTCCCCTCGCCGGATAACGGCGACAGGTGAGAATGTATATTCGTGCAGGGTGGTATTCCAGTGATGACTCCACGCAGGCCTGAGCCCGCGCTTCAAAGTCTCCCACCTATGCTCGGCAGCAAAAACATACAGTCAATACCAAGTTGTAGTAAAGCTCCATGGGGTCTTTTCGTCTTGCTGCAGGTCGACGGCATCTTTACCGTCATTGCAATTTCACCGGGATGTTCGTTGAGACAGTTTCCAAGTCGTTACACCTTTCATGCGGGTCGGAACTTACCCGACAAGGAATTTCGCTACCTTAGGACGATTATAGTTATCGCCGACGTTCACTGGCGCTTCGGGGATTGGCGTGAACCGCTCCCGTTAACGTTCCAGCACTGGTCAGGTGTCACCCCCTATACTTCCCGTTGCCGGTTTGCAGAGAGTTGTGTTTTTGGTAAACAGTCGCTTGAAAAACTTTCGCTGCGTCCGACTCTCCATTCAGCCTTTCAGAATTCTTTAAAAAACTGAAAAACTCAATGGAGAGCCGGAAAGACATATCGCGAACTTACGTCTAGCTTTTTTGCCTAGTTCCTTAACGAATGCTCTCCCGTTCATCTTAGGCTACTCGCCCTGTCCACCTGTGTCGGTTTGCGGTACGGATTGATAAGTATACACCTTAGAAGCTTTTCCTGGCACCGTGCTCCTCTTCCTTCACCGGTATTGCTACCAGTAGCGCGTGAACACTTGGGCTAACGCTAGACGGATTTGCCTATCTAGCACCCTCATGTCCCCGACCCCAATCCAATAAGGGGCGAAGAGTACAACAATGCGTCACTCCTTCGAATACGTATCAAGTTCAGGAATATTAACCTGATGTCCATCGACTACGCCTTTCAGCCTCGCCTTAGGACCGACTAACCCTGGGATGATCACCATGGCCCAGGAAACCTCGGACTTTCGATGTGGGGGGATCTCACCCCCATTGCGGTTACTCATTCCAACATTCTCACTTCCATACTCTCCACGAGCAGTCGCCTGTCTCGCTTCGGCGTGTATGGGACGCTCTCCTACCACTTGTCCATTGTAAACAATGAACAAATCCGTAGCTTCGGTACCATGTTTAGCCCCGTTACATTGTCGGCGCAGAAACTCTAGATGAGTGAGCTATTACGCACTCTTTAAAGGGTGGCTGCTTCTAAGCCAACCTCCTCAGTGTCTAAGAGTTTCCACTTCCTTTCCCACTGAACATGGATTTAGGGACCTTAGCTGACGATCTGGGCTGTTTCCCTTTTGTGCTACGAGCTTAGCCCCGTAGTACTGACTGCCTTACTAGATATCACGAGTATTCGGAGTTTGGTTGAGAAACCTACGCTTGCGCGCGGAGTCTCATCCAGTAGCTCTACCCCTCGGATATAATTTCGTAAGACGCTAGCCCTCAAGCTATTTCGGAGAGAACCAGCTATTGCCGAACTCGATTGGAATTTCTCCCCTACACTCAAGTCATCCCCTAGAGTTGCACAGCTAGTGGGTGCGGGCCTCCACGTGGTGTTACCCACGCTTCACCCTGCTCAAGTGTAGCTCGTCCGGCTTCGGGTCTTGTCCATGCGATTATATGGCGGCCTATTCAGCCTCGCTTTCACTGTGTCTCCGGAACTCTTCATCCCTTAGACAACCGCATAGAACAAACTCGTTGGATCGTGCTGCAAAAAGCACGCCGTCACTCGGATTGCTCCGAGCTCCGACTCTTTGTTAGCAGAGAGTTTCAGTTCTATTTCACCTCCCTTTCGGGATACTTTTCACCTTTCCCTCACGGTACTTGTTCGCTATCGATCTTATGCAATGTTTAGCCTTGGAAGTTAGTGCTCCCAGATTCAAACGGGGTTTCTCCGGCCCCGCCCTACTTAGGAACTGATGCACCACGCACATTTCTTTTCGCATACAGGGCTATTACCTGCTATGGCTCATCTTTCCAGATGATTCTGCTAAAAAATGTTTTGCGGCCCCGATCAATCGAGTCCATCAGCCCTGCAACCCCACTCGAGTAAACTCGGTGGTTTAGGCTCTTCCGCGTTCGCTCGCCACTACTAACGGAATCTTTATTAATTTCTTTTCCTCCAGCTACTAAGATGTTTCAGTTCACTGGGTTTGCGCGATAGCC
The DNA here is from genome assembly GCA_964398485.1 of uncultured Bdellovibrionales bacterium. Lineage (GTDB taxonomy): Bacteria > Patescibacteriota > Minisyncoccia > Moranbacterales > UBA1568 > SSEF01. Next base: position 2,485 of record CAYNMD010000039.1, read on the forward strand.
CTATGAATTCAGACTATCGTTTCCAATAAATTGGAAGGGTTTCCCCATTCGGATATCTCCGGATCACAGCTTGGTTGGCAGCTCCCCGAAGCTTTTCGCAGCCTCCTACGTCCTTCTTCGCTTGCATAAGTCAAGGCATCCACACTCTGCGTTAGTAACCTACATTCATTTGAGTCACTACACGAACGGTAGAATAAACCACCTCTCGTGTAGTGATCGGTTGACAGTGAAGAATGTTTGCGCATACTTCACCGTCGTCAATTGCTTGACCTTACATTTTGACTTTTAAGTGTGCTCATCATTCGCCCCGCGCTCACCTGACTCCTGATGCACTTATAAAGACTAGTTGTTAAATATTCTTGCGCGGAAAGATGAATCTTGGATCTTTCAAAGTAGTGAGAAAAGTTTCACCCAAACCTCTCTCTTTCCGAACAAAATTTTCAAAATTACTCACTCTTTTCAAACAAAAACTCCGGTTACGAGCCGGAGAAACTTCCCACCCCATCAAGCCCTATTCAGTTACGTGAGAGTTCCACAGTTTTTCGTGTTTTTACCGTTTTTTAGAGCGGTTTTTCCATACTAGAGGACTGCCAGAAGCTTGTCAAGTCCCAATAAAAAACCCTTACAAAAATGATGAACGCCAGGAGCCCGGGTGGGGCTGCCTAGCGTCTAGTGGGCACCTGGTTCAGACGCGGGATGGTGGGTAGATGTACGAAAATCACCAATCACCAAAATTCTGACCTAAGTGGATACGGATTCGTAGAACACCCTAAGGATTGACACCAAGTCGTGACAATTCCCGTCGAATCGTGAACAGAAAAGTTTCAGTTTCGACAGGGTTGTTGGACCAGGCAAAGGCGCCAAGTCGCCCTGCTTCAGCGATTTCTTCACCAGTGAAGGCAGAGCTGATCATGAGGACCGGCAGATGCTGGAGCGCCTCGTCAGACTTGATTGCCCTGAGGAGTCGCAAGCCATCACCCTCGTCTGGCATGCGCATGGCCGTGATCACCATGACGAAATGCTCTGGGTTGATGCGGAGCAGGTCGAGTGCCTCTTCTCCGCTCGATAACGCGTGACAGAAGAAGCCGTTGTTGCTGAGCATCAGCAGCAGCTGATCCCGTGATGAAGCGTCATCGTCGACAACCAATATCCACCGTGACATCAGGATCTCCCAATCAACTTCCCTTGCCAAGCTGATCTCGAAAAAGGAACGACCCCAAGGAGGGTGCCTGCTGAAACCATATCCAGCAGAACATGTATTCAAACAGGATAATTATCATTCGTCAACTAGGCAAGATTCCTATTTTTGCTATTATTGAGCGTTCCAAAAACTACCTGTATTTCTCCTATGCATGTTCGGCTGGTATTTCGTGTACTACTCTTGGGTCTTTTGTTCTTCTTTCCCTCCATTGCCAGGGCCAATATTATTCTCAGTGAAATCCAAATCAGTGGTAATAAAGCTGCCGATGAATTCGTCGAGCTCTATAACGATAGGGATACATCGGTAAACCTCAACGATTATAGTCTCCGCCGCAAAAGTCAGGGAGATGCAACAGTGAAAGGGAGTTCACTCAAAACTTTTGGCAGTAGTGACATCATTCCAGCCAGAGGATATTTTCTCTGGGCCAGCAGCGCTGGCATATTCAAGGATCTAGCTGATGTCACCACAAGTGGTGGACTCTCGGACAACAATAGTCTGGGATTATTTGATAAAGATGGAAAACTTATTGACTCACTCACGTGGGGTAGTGATCACGCACTCCCCTTTTCGCCTGCTCAATTTGGTAACTCTGACAAAAAAGAAAGTTTCGTGCGAGATCTCAATACTCTTGATTGGAGCAAGACCAAACAAACTTCGGCTACCAATTCCAAAGGCGAAGTTTGGAAAGAAGAGACTCCCCCACCGCCAGTACCAAAAGAGTTCAAAAGTATTCTCATTCATGAAGTCTTTCCCAATCCTGACTCAAAAGGCGACATGGGAGAATTTATTGAACTCTATAATCCACTCCAGGAAACCGTCGATCTCTCAGGTTGGGAAATTCGCGATGCTACGGCTAGCGGTAAATATGTTTTCCCGAGTAGCCAAAAGATTGAAGGTCAAGGGTATGTCGTGATTACTGATAGAGATTTCACACTTTCACTCAATAATGGAAAAGAAACGCTCACGCTCTCTGATACCGAGCAACGCATCGTCCACACCGTGAGTTACGAGAAAACCAAAGAAGGTGTGACACTCAACCTCGTAGGAGACAAACTCCGCGGTGGCAAAGTACCGACACCTGGGCAAGCCAACATCTTGAACAATGATCCCGCCACTAAAGAACGCGTACCCAAAAAAGGTTATCGCGATATTCCCGTATCATTTTTAGCCAAGGGTAAAGATAGTGATGGGGATGAACTCAAATATACCTGGGATTTTGGCGATAACCATAAGAGCTACAAAGCCGAGACGACACACAAATATAAAGCGGTAGGGAAATATACGGTTACCCTCACTATCGATGATGGTAGTGATACGATTACAGAAAATTTTGACATTAAAATTGAGAAATACGAAGCACCCAAACTCAGGATTGTTGCTCTCTCGCCAAATCCCAAGGGAAAAGACAGCGACTTCGAATGGATCGAGATCGAGAATCGCGAAAAGAAAACCGTCGACCTCCAGGGTTTTGGTATTGCAACCGGCAGCCAATCAAAAAAACTCACCAATCACCCTATCCGTGAGTCAGTGGAAATAAAAGGAAAATCAGTGAAGCGGCTCACCCGTGAGGATGCACTCTTTACTTTCCCCAACCAAAAGGGCTCCGTGGAACTACGCGATCCAACTGGCGAAGTTATCCATCGTTTCAAATACAAATTTGATAAGAGTCTCAAGGAAGGTATCGTTCTCAAAAAAGAAAAAGGGAAGTCACTCACCCTCCTCACGACTGATGAAGGATCAGACACATCAAAAGAGTCAGAACCAATCCTTCCAACTGTCACTATTCAAGAAGAAATAACCGCGCCTGAAAATTTAACATCAACAATTCAAGATGGGTCCGCCATCCTCCCTGAAGTAAAGGGAGTTTCTGTATCTATCAAAGAAGAGGGCCAAGAAGAGCCGCTCCCAATGGCTACCATTGAGAAAAAGGCGCCACTTCAACAAACGTGGCAACATTTTTGGCAAAAGTTTTTTAGTTGGCTGAAGGAGTAGTTACCTCAGCTGAAGCTGGAGCCTCGGGAGACTGCACAGGAGTAGTCGTTGGTATTCCTGATTCTTGGGGAACAGCTGATTGACTCAGGAGGACTCGATAGAGATGAGCTGAAGCTAGCATTGTCACTGGCATCGCAACAAGCACGCCGATACCCAAGACAAGCATCCCGAGAAATATTACTCCCACTGAGGCCAGGGCAAACAAGATAAGCTGCCACTTTACCCCATCAGTAATACAGGCACTTTCTTGAAATGACTCCATCACACCCTTGCGACCATCAATAATACCGTACCAGAAAAAACCATAGCGGATCCCTAAATAGATACCCGGAATGATAAAGGCCAATAGCCCAACTATTACTAGTACGGCATAGATCAAAAGACCGATAAGATAAGAGAGAAAGCGACGATCCATCTTGAGGAATTGATCCCAGCTCAGTGACTTACCGTCGATTGCCCGCAAAGTAAGAGCAATAAAACCAAACATCACCCAATAATAGAGAACTGTACACAAAAGATCTGTCAGTGATCGAGTTGGCTCGATATCAACATACACAATATCAGTGAGATACCCAGAAATCCCTGCCACAGCCCACAGAAGAAGATTGAGACCAATAAAAAACCATGGATGTTCTTTGAAGCGTGCCCAACCAACAGAAAAACATTGACTGATAGAAAAATTTTTATTCATAGATTTTAAAATTAGTCTGCACCTTACTTTCCCTATCAACTGCCTCACAAAAACAAGAGTCATTTTATACAGCTGAGCGGGTAAGGGGAATCGAACCCCTCGCTTAACCTT
>CAYNMD010000040.1:0-6434 GCA_964398485.1 uncultured Bdellovibrionales bacterium
CGATATCGGGATGAGCAGTAGCCATGAGGGTAACTATAATTGATAGGGTTCAAAATCAATAGAGAATTGAGATGAGTGTTGTTTGAGCCAGGTAAGAAGTTTTGGAGGTAATTCCTGCTGAGGAGGGTATTTTATGAGAATACTGGCTGGAGAAGGACGACTTTTTTGAGTGGTTGGCCTGATGAGGAGTGAAGGGACGCGAAAGTCCTTTGAGGAGACAAGGAGCTTGACGAGTTCATCTCTCTTTTTCTCCATCTCAGCGGTGTCAATTTTTTTCTTTAAAAAAGACAGCTCGAGAGGTGTTAACTGTATGATAGCAGTCGCTGGAGGGTAACCCAAGAGCTTTCTTTCCTCAAGGAGAAGCTCGAAGTAATTAACGAAAGTTCCAGCAGTTATATTTTGCCAGATTCGTTCCTCTGGAGAAAAGGTTTGGATCACACACTGACCCTTTGGGGCAAGTTTAGCGAGCAGGCGTTTGACCTGGAGAGCGAGTCGCTCTTCACTATCAAATTCTGGCCGTCGCAGTACATGATCGCCCTCCAGCATAGCAATCAAGTCGAGAGGTGGCAAGGGGAGTAAGGTGCCAATTTCGTGAGTGGTAATGAGGACATCAAATTGTCCCCGGCAAAGCTTGTCGAGTGTTTTTCTCCAACCTGCTGTGGTCTCGAGGGCGTCTCGATCAATACGGAGCACTCGTCGTCCAAGTAAAAGGCGCTCGGTCTCTTTTTCTACCCGTATGGTACCAAAGCCAAATGGAACAAAGTTCATGCCAGAACACGTCCGACATTTCGGGAAGAAGTCGCTCTTAAATCCGCAGCTAAGACAGCGGAAATTCCCTTCCCCAGCTTCACTGAGCACGTGTTCACAATCTGGACAACGAGCCGTATTACGGCAGTGTTGGCAGATCATGATTCCTGACGCTCCTCTTTCTTTGGCTACGAGCAGTATTTTTTGTTGCTTGGTGGTTTCCTCAAGGAGTGTTTGGAGCGATTTGGCAAAAGCTCTCGAGCGAGCTCCTTTGCCATCTTTACGTCGATCGATGATGAGCGGCTGATATGGAGGAGAGAGTGTTTTTGATGGAGCGAGCTCCTGCTCTCTGAGTCCTAGGGAGGTAGTGAGAAGAGTGAGCTTGCTGTGGAAGGACTGTTTCAAAAAATGAATAAGACTCAGGGATGTGTAGTGAGGAGTCATTTCCCATTGTTTGTAAGAGAGAGTTTCTTCTGGGAAAAGCATGATGATATGAGTCAGTTTTGGAAAGGGAGCAAAAAGCGCTTGCCGAGTACCAAAAATAAAACGAATTGATCCACTTCGGATTTGCTGCCAGCTCTCAAAGAGTGCTTTTTTAGTAAGTTTACTGGTGATAACAGTAGTTTCAAGAGGGAACATAGCTGAATACCTTTGAACAGCAAATTCAGCCAAAATGAGATTAGGGAGAAGGATAAGACAGGTTTCTTTGGGGCGAGCTGAGGCGAGAGCATGATCAACCATTGTCCAGAGTGTTTGATCTGAGTTAACTTCTTGTATGAGATCTTTTTCTGGTGATAAGGTGACTTTTTTCGTTTGGCGCCGGGAGCTGATTTTGGTATTCAAAGAACAGTCCGCTAGAATTTTTTTTGGAAGAGGAAAGACAAAGTGTTTCAGGCTATTTCCTAGAGAGGAAAAGTATGTCTCACCCATATACTGGGCGAGTAGCCGCTGCTGAGAGGTAAGCCAAGAGGGCAAAATGACTTTACCGACGGGCTTCATCCAGAGGGGTGCTCGGCCAGGGAGTTTCGCACTCTCAAAAACGATGCCTTGGAGGTATCGCTTGCCAAAAGAAATTTCTACCAAACTTCCTGGTGGGATGGCTTCTTTGGAGCGATAACTAAAAAGAGGCGACCTCTCAAGGGGAAGCGGGGTGAGGGGGGCTACTTCAGTACGAAAAAGAGATGTCGGCATAGCTCCATTTTATCAGCTTCAGGAGGGTTTCGTCGCCATTGCCAAATTCCCTTTTTTTCCTTACAATAAAGCGAATCTTATGCAAACCAAGCGTCTTTTTATTGGTATAAAGCTTTCCTCTCTTTTGGCAAAGAGACTCATACGTGAGATAGGCGCCTTTGCTAATTGGCCCATTATTCCAACGCGCAAGGAAAATCTCCATGTAACTGTGCTCTTTCTTGGCTTTGTAGCTGAAGAAAATTTGGCAGAAATATTGCCAGCGATAGAACGAGCGATTGAGGGTATTCATCCATTTGAACTCCGTTTTCATCAACTTGGTTATTTCCCAAACAATGAGCATCCCACAGCTCTTTTTGTCTTTGGAGAAGAGAGTGAAGAACTCCTCCGCTTGAGGAAAAATCTTGATCAGGAACTCGGTTATTTGGTTCCTGAGAAAAAAAGTTTCCGGCCCCATATCACTTTGGGAAAAATTCGTCGAGGGAAATTTGAGGCGCTGCCAGAAAAGCCAAACTTTGATAAGTCGGTAAATTTTGTTGAGCCGGTCTCTTCATTGGCTCTTTTTGAGAGTACAACTGAAGATGGGAAAAGAATATATCTTCCTATCGAAGAGTTTCCGCTTGGCGAATGACAAGACGCTTGTCTGATTATTTTTTGGTATGACACAAATCTTTGGTGTCCCTATTGATAACCTTTCTCGTAAAGAGATTTTGGAGCGGGTGAACTCTTGGCTTAAAACTGATGAATTTCATCGCATTGCGACGGTTAATCCCGAATTCCTGTTACTGGCTGAAAAAAATTCAAACTTCAAACAGTCGCTTCTTGCAGCTGATCTCCGGATAGCGGACGGTATCGGACTCCATTTCCCCTTTTGGCTCTCAGGAGAAAAACTCATTGGTCATTATCCAGGAGTCGATCTGATGCATGATATTTTACGGATGGCCGAAGAAATGAATAAACAGGTGGCGCTAGCACTTCATGAACATGGCCTTTCAACACCAGTACAGATACTGGCTTGTCTCAAGGAAAAATATCCAAAACTCAGATGTCGATTATATTCGGAAGTTCTTACACTTGATACCCGAGATGAGATCCTTTTTTGTAATTATGGCGCCCCACTTCAGGAAACCTATCTCGAGAGTTTCCGTACCAAAAAGGGGAACATCAAGCTCGTGATGGGGGTGGGAGGTGCTTTTGATTACCTGACAGGTATTCTTCCTCGTGCTCCAAAAATATGTAGGCAACTTGGTCTCGAATGGCTCTGGCGCTTGTATCAGCAGCCACGCCGTTTCCGCCGCATCTGGAATGCAGTGGGAGTCTTTCCAATCAAAGTACTGAGCCAAAAATAAAAATTTAAACGGCAGCTTCTTTCGATAGCTGCCGCTTTTGGGTGGCGAGAGTTCTCGCTGTTGGTTGTCCGGCCTTAGCGTCCGGCGGACAAGTGCTTGTCGAGCCGGATGATCATCCGGCCGAGGAGGCCGTTCGTCAGCCAGGTGGCGATCGCCAGGAGTGCCAGGCTCAGGTAGCCGATCACCCTGGTGACCTGCTGGTAGTCATGCGGAGCACCCGGGAAGGGCTTGGCCCAGATCAGGGCCCATGCCGCAATGGCACAAGACAGCACCATGGCTGCCATCCCCAGGAAGGTGATGGTGGTTGGGCGGAGGTTTTGGAACATGGACTTCTCCTCGTGAGATGATCTCTTTCGAGACCGGTTGAAAGAACTGATGGCACGATGTGCCGAATTAATATGTTAGCATAATTTTCTATAAAAGTCAACTAGAAAAAAGCCCTTGGATAAGCTATATTTGACCTATGTCAGATGATAGTAAACCAGTACGAGTACGCTACGCTCCTTCGCCAACCGGACTCCAACACGTCGGAGGACTTCGTACCGCTCTCTACAATTACCTTCTTGCTCGGAAAACGGAAGGGCAGTTTTTGCTTCGTATTGAAGATACCGATCAAAAACGATTCGTTGCGGGGGCCGTCGAGAATATTATGGGCTTCCTCAAGGAATTTGGTCTTACCTATGATGAGGGTCCTATCACCCTCTCTGATAAAACAGATCATAAGCCCGGGATGCTTTCGACGCGTTATCCTGGTGTATACGAAAAGGGCGAGCACGGACCCTACATCCAATCGGAGCGTTTGACTCGTTATGAGACTGCTGTCAAAGAGCTTATTGAGAAGGGTCATGCCTATTACTGTTTCTGTACGGAAGAGCGTCTCAAGGAGCTTCGTGAACGCCAAGAAAAAGCCAAGCAACCGCCGCGGTATGATGGCCTCTGTCGTGGGATGACCAAGGAGGCGGCCGAGGAAGAGCGAAAGAGTGGCAAGCCGTGCGTCGTTCGTTTCCGCGTACCAGAAGACCGAGAGACTATTGCTTGTCATGATGAACTTCGAGGAGACCTCCGTTATCACAGCAAAGACATCGAAGATTTCGTACTGCTTAAATCCGATGGGTACCCGACGTATCATCTCGCCAGTATTGTTGACGATCACGCCATGGCGATTACCCATGTTCTCCGAGGTGAAGAATGGCTTTCGAGTCTCCCCAAACATGTCCTCTTGTACGAAGCATTTGGATGGGAAAAACCACATTTCGTTCATCTTTCAGTTATTCTCGGGAGTGATGGAAAGAAGAAACTTTCCAAACGAGATGGCGATGTTTCGGTAGATGCCTTTGTTGAGGCTGGCTATCTTCGTGAAGCCCTGATTAATTTCATTGCACTTCTCGGTTGGAATCCTGGCCAGGGGAGCACTCAGGAACTTTTTTCACTCGATGAACTCGTCAATCATTTTTCGCTTGGGCATCTCAATGCTGCGCCAGCTGTATTTGATCGAAAGAAACTTGATTGGATGAATCATGAGTATATTGCTCGGCTTTCGATTGATGAACTCCTCGCCCGAGTGCGCCAGCTTGGAAAAATTGAGCATGCTGACTGGTACCGCAAGGCTGAAGCTGAGTTTCAGGCTGATGCTCATCTTCGCAAAGTGCTCACGGTAGAGCAGGATCGACTTAAAACCCTTCTGGAGGTTGGAGCGAACGATCCTTTCTTTTTTGTCGAAACCGTTGATTACCCTGCTCAACTATTGGCTTGGAAGGGGAATAGTCTCGAAGCAGCAGCTCAAGAACTCTCTCGAGCAAAGACCCTTTTGGAAACACTTACTGAAACAGATTGGACTCGCGAAATTCTCAACGCAAAACTTTTGGAAGCAGCCGGGGACAAGAAGGGGGATTTCCTCTGGCCGCTTCGAGTAGCCCTCACGGGTGCTGAGCGGTCGCCCTCGCCGATGGATACGGCTTGGGTGCTCGGCAAAGAACTCAGTATACGGCGTATTGACGCTGCTCTCGCCAAAATCCCTTCCATGGCGTAGGACCACCTCTCAAGGATGGTATACTAGTAACATGTATCATGCTGCCCAAAAATCATTTTTCTTACTTACCCTCATTGCTCTTGGGATAGTGTCTTTGCTGAGCTACCGAGTGCTCCAGGCTGCCGAAGAGAGTATTGATACTCTCATTGAGGACAAGGAAGACGCACTCGATGAAATCAAGGCAAAGATCAAAGCCTATAAACAAATTATCGAACTCAAGCAGCGGCAAGGAGTAGCTCTCTCCGATCAAATTGAGACAGTGAGCGCTCAGGTGAGTGCTCTCGAACTTGAGATTGATGCGAGCAAAAAAGAACTCGATGCCCTCAACGAAGATATCAAAACATTGACTCAGCGTATCGAACAGAAAGAATTGGTGATTGTGTCCCAAAAGAAAGTACTTGCCGAAATAATGCGTGGCACGTATCAGGATCAATCAGATCTCCCGCTTGATATCTTGGCCAATGCTTCGCGATTTGAGAATCCACTCCAGATGAGTGAGTGGACCCATACAACCGGACAAAAGATTCGTGAGGTTCTGACTTCACTCCGGACACTCAGAACGAGTCTTATTGAAGAGCGAAAAAGTATTACGGATAAAAAGGTGCAAGCAGATAAATTGTACCAAGAGCTTGGAGAACGACAGAGCTATCTCGATGAAGTAAAAGCTAGTAAGGAAAGGCTTCTTTCCAAAACACAGTCTGAAGCCAAGAAGTATGATGCTCTCGTTGATGATCTTGAGGAGCAGCGCAAGGCGATTGAAGATGAAATTGAAGACATTGAGTCTGGGAAAACTGCAGCGCTTGATCTTAAGGATGTTCCAAAATACCAAAAGGGACTCCTTGCCTACCCGGTCAAAGATCCAAAAATTACTCAGAAGTATGGGAAGACCACCTTTACTCGCTGGTACACCTTCCATAACGGGACTGACTTTGGTATGCCAACCGGTACCAAGGTACTCTCAGCCGCTGATGGCAAGGTGGTCGCTCTCGGTAATAATGGCCGCTATGCTTATGGCCGTTGGATCGCCGTCGATCATGGCAATGGTCTTGTCACGATGTATGGCCACCTGAGCGGCTATGAAAAGAAAGTAGGGGATAAAGTAAAGAAAGGTGATACGATTG
>CAYNMD010000041.1:0-6286 GCA_964398485.1 uncultured Bdellovibrionales bacterium
AGAGAAAAGTATGAAAATAAGGTAATAAAAATAGGTAAAAAAGATTTTCTCAGAATCGTTTTTTGACCGACGACTCTAGTTTCGATAGAATGACAGCATGATGCTTGAACGACTGAAAACCCTCCATAGCGAAGCTCTTGACCGATTGACGGCAGCTACGAGTATCGAGACTCTCAAAGAATGGGAGAATCTTTATCTTGGCCGTAAGAGCGAATTCAATACCCTCCTCAAGGGACTCAAGAATCTTCCTGCTGAAGAGCGGAAGGCGGTAGGTATTTTTGGGAATCAGGCCAAACAAGAACTCCTGGCACAGTTTGAAGAAAAAAAATCCTTACTCGATCAGTCAGGGGAAGGCGTACTTAGGAAAGGGATAGATGTGACGCTTCCAGGTCATGGATCAAGTGTTGGCCATCTTCATCCGATTACTCAGATCGAACATGAGATTGAAGATATTTTTACTTCGATGGGTTTCACTATAGCTGATGGACCAGAAGTGGAGAGCGAGTGGTACAACTTTGATGCCCTTAATTTTCCTCCTGATCATCCAGCCCGTGATATGCAGGATGCGTTCTGGCTTGAAGGCGAGTGGGGAAAACAAAAATATCTTCCTCGGACGCATACTTCATCGGTACAGGTGCGCTATATGGAGACACATACGCCACCGTTTCAAATTGTTATTCCAGGGAGAATTTTCCGCAATGAAGCGACTGACGCCTCGCACGAACATACCTTCCATCAGTTTGAGTGTTTGGTGCTAGGGGATACGGTTTCGGTAGCCAATTTCAAACATTTAGCAGAAACATTTTTTACTGCTTTCTTTGAAAAAAAGGTAGAGGTTCGTCTCAGGCCAAGCTTCTTTCCGTTTACCGAGCCATCATTTGAGTTTGATGTGAATTGTCTTCTTTGCAGTGGTACGGGGTGTCCAGTGTGCAAAGGGACTGGCTGGCTTGAGATCGGTGGCGCAGGTATGGTGCATCAAAATGTTTTTGTGGCAGCTGGTTACAAACGCAATCAGTACCAGGGCTTTGCGTGGGGATTTGGTCTTACTCGTCTTGCTATGATGAAGTACAAGATTACCGACATTCGGCTTCTTATGAGTGGCGATCTTAGGTTTATCAGACAATTTTGATTGATGTATGAAGTGGATTGTTTTCGGAATATTGCTTCTTGTCAGTATATTGTTCCTATTTTGGCCTGTATGCGTAGCCATTCCTAGTGAATCTTTGAAAGGGTTCGCACCCCCGATTGAGATGCGAGTCTCGGAACGTGGAATGATTTGGAAAACATGGCAGCAAAAGAATGGAAATTGGTATCAGTGTAAATCACGTTTTGAAAGATTAGGATTTAATTAATTGCCACGTTATGCTCTTTAGTTATTCTTGGCTCAAGGAACTCTCTGGTACCAAACGCTCGCCTGAAAAATTGGCCGAACTTTTATTGACGCACGCGTTTGAAGTAGAGTCTTTCGAACAGTATCAGCATGGACTCCAAAATGTTGTCGTAGGCAAAGTAATTTCGGTAATGCAGCATCCCAATGCTGATCGCCTGCGGGTGGCCAAGGTATCCCTCGGAAAGAAGGATACTCGGGAGATTGTTTGCGGAGCTCCCAATCTTGCTCTTCATCAAAAGGTAGCGGTGGCACTTCCTGGCGCCAAGTTGCCTGATGGCATCGTGATCAAAGAGACAGAGCTGCGGGGAGTGAAATCATCTGGAATGATCTGTTCAGCCAAGGAACTCGGAATGGGGAGTGACCACACTGGTATACTGGTTCTTCCAGGAGATGCTCCGATTGGCAAGGATTTTGCTACGTATGCCGGTCTGGATGACGTAGTGATGGATATCAAGATTTTGCCCGATCGAAGCTGCGATGCTCTATCTTATCGAGGTTTGGCACATGAGATTGCTGCTTTGGAGGGGAGTGAACCAGTCTTCCTCAAGCTCATGAGCAAGACATCGTATCGGCTGAGAAAGGGTGGTAAGGCGCCAAAAGTAACACTGAAAACGGAGCGCTCTGGCCGTTATATCGCACTTGCCCTCCCCAAACTGGCACCTGCTCCAACGCCGCTTATGGCAGAGGTGAGACTTTTACTCTCGGGACTTCGGCCTATTAGTCCAGTAGTGGATCTTACCAATTACCTCATGCTTGAGACGGGCCAACCAATCCATGCTTTTGATGCTGCTCATATTCCCAAAGGAGGTATTGTGGTTCGGGATGCTAAGAAAAATGAAGCGCTCACGCTTTTGGATGATACGGTGCTTTCTCTCTCCAAGGACGACATCGTTATTGCTGATAGTCGCCGTGCTCTGGCCCTTGCAGGAGTCATGGGGGGCAAACATTCAGGTATAAGCAGTGATTCAAAGTCTGTGGTGTTTGAGCTTGCCCATTTTGATGCTAAGAGTATTCGGCGTACCGAAAAACGCTACCATATGCAGACGGATGCAGCCTATCGTTTTGAGCGCGGTATTGATCTCGGCCGACCGGGTGAGGTGATGACTCTTTTGGCGGAGAAGGCCGCTCTCTGGGGTCTTGGTGATGATTTCTTTTATCGAGAAGTGGGAGTCAAGCTTCCCAAACCAAAATCTATTACACTCGAACTCGAAGCAGTGGCGAGTCTTCTGGGAGTCAAAGTACCACTTTTTGAAATCGTACAGTACTGTTCTTGGCTTGGTCTTTCGGTCAAAAAACTTCCCAATCGCCAAGCGCTTCAGGTTACTCCGCCGCTGCGTCGACCAGATCTGAGCACCCCAGAAGATATAATTGAAGAAATTGGGCGAACACGTGGGTATAGTGCTATAGAGCCGCTCCCTCTTGCTCTTCCGGCGGTACCATTGGTCCGAGACGGGGATAAAGCGTTTGAACGTACACTGAAACATATACTGGCTCATCTTGGTTTTGATGAAGTCATGACCTATTCATTTTATAGTGAGAAGTCAGCTCTCGCGTCGGGATATGCTCCGACGGAACACCTCAAATTGGCCAACCCTATGAATCCTGATCAGGCTCTTATGAGGAGAAGTCTTTTCCCAGGGCTTCTTCGAGCGGCGCTCAATAATACTGCTCACTCAACCCGCTTCTCGCTCTTTGAATTTGGAAGTGTTTATTTCCCCACCAAAGAAAAGCCTGATGAAGAGAAAAAAGCAGCATTACTCTGTTTCGATCGTGAAAGTACTTCTGTTGAGGCAAGCTTTCTTGATTTCAAAGGACGAGTAGAGACACTCTTTGGTCAGCTCAGGGTTCCAGTAAAGTTTTTGCCAGTATTGGTAGCGGTGCCTCGCTATCTCGAGTCAGGTGGAGCAGCCAATCTTACTGTGCAAGGTGAAATTTTTGGAACGATTGGCGTTGTAAAAGATGTTGCTATCCAGAAGTTTGGCAAGCGAGCCGTGCTATTCTTTGTTGAATTTTCGGTCAAGACAGCAGCTGCTTTCCAAGAGAAAGAACGAGTGTTTGAAAGAATTGCTCGTTTTCCTATGGCAGAGAGAGATATTTCTCTCATTGGTCCAAAAGAGGTAACGTACGACAGACTGCTTCAGGTTATTGAATCAGCTGGTGCACCACTCCTGAGGAAGGTAGAGTTGTTTGATGTCTATCCCACTGAGGGAGAAAAGAGCTTTTCTCTTCATCTCGGTTTTCAGTCTGATGAACGGACGCTCTCTAGTGAGGAAATGGACCGCTCTTTTGACGCGATAGTAGCAGCAGCCGGGGAGCATCTCAATATGAGATTAAAGCTTTAAATAAGCCATTTTTATAGCTTTCTTGGCTTTGGTTTTCTGTTGACTAAAATTGTTTTTTGTGATATTATGGTCTAGTTGGAAGATCTTTTACAAAACAGGTTGGACTACTGCGCTACGGTGTGGAAAGTCCGGACATCGGCCCTCTCATTTTTGGAGAGGGAAGGGTAGTGGGTAACGCCCACACGTCGTGAGACGCGAGGTGCGAGCAGAGACGCTCATGGAATGAGAATTTCAGAGCCCTTGTCTTTGACAAGGTGAGTCCTCATAGTGATATGAGGGGTGAAACGGCTAAATCCTTACTTCGATGCAAGGTCGTGCCACTGTACGGACTTATGTGAATCAAAATTTTGAGACAGAGGAATTTTGGGTACATGAGTCCGTGCAATGGAGAACCGCAAAGATTTCTCTAGCAATAGAGAAACAAGAGAAATAGTAGTCACCAGGCATTGTCTGGTACAGAATCCGGCTTATAGACCTGTTTTGTAAAAGTGCTTTCAATTATTAGTTATTCAAGCTTGTGAAACGATCAGAAATCTATTTTGGTGCCCTGCAGCTCCCGGTGGATTTCGTGATGATACTTTTGGCGGCCGCCTCCGCTTATTTTTTGCGTGGCACAGAATTTTTTCAGCCGTACGTTTCTCGGGTGTTTAACCTGGCTTTTGATGATTATTTTCGGTTTGCGCTCACGGTAGCGCCACTCTTTATTGTTATCTTGGCGATCGAAGGATTGTACCGCATGCGGGTCACTCGTCGTTTGTGGCAAGAGCTTTATGGTGTGACCAAGGCTATTACGATTGGTCTCATCATTCTCATGATTGCCGTGTTTCTCCAGCGGGAGTGGTTTTCGTCGCGCTTTGTTATCCTCGTTTCCTGGTTTTTGGCAGTGGTCTATGTCGTTTTTGCTCGTTTTCTCTTGCAGCGTGTTCAGCGCTGGTTTCTTATTCATCGAGGCGTAGGAGTGCACAGACTCCTCCTTATTGGGACCAATCAACGCATGTATGCTCTCAAGAAACTCCTCACCCGAGACAAGACACTTGGCTATCGAGTAGTTGATCATATTGATACGGCGAGTGTGACGAGGATCAAAGAGATTCGTGCTAAAAAGGGGATTGATGAGATTGTTATTGGTGATCCGACGCTTACTGATGATGAGCAGGAGAAACTGTTTGATTATTGTCAGATCAACAATATTACCTACAAGTATTTCCCGACGACACTCCAGACGCCACGTTTTGAGATGAAAATTTTCAACGGTGAGCCAGTCATCGAATTTCAGCATACGCCGCTTGATGGATGGGGCAAGGTGCTCAAGCGAGCCTTTGATATTGTGGCGGGAGTTATCCTGACGATTCTCTTTTCGCCGGTGATGCTTATTATTGCTCTTCTCATCAAACTTGAGGATGCTGGTGGACCAGTTATTTATACCAATGAGCGCATTGGTGAGAATGGTGAGAAAATCCCTGTCTTCAAGTTTCGCTATATGCAGTGGAAGTGGTGTATCAATAAGGCGAATCCTCATTTTCAAGAGGCGCTGGCTTATGAGAAAGAACTCATTGCTGAACGCAGTCTCCGTGAGGGACCGCTCTACAAAATCAAGGATGATCCACGGAAGACAAGGGTGGGAGCGATTATTGAGCGCTATTCTCTCGATGAACTCCCGCAGCTTTTCAATGTGCTCCGAGGAGAGATGAGTCTCGTGGGCCCACGGCCGCATCAGAAGCGAGAAGTGGAGAAGTACAGTGAATATCATCGCCGTCTCCTTACCATCAAACCCGGAGTCACTGGGATGGCTCAGGTATCCGGCCGCTCAGATCTCGATTTCGAAGATGAGTATCGACTGGATGTGTTTTATATCGAGAACTGGTCTCTCTGGCTCGACATTCTCATCTGTTTCAAAACAGCCGCTGCTCTTATCCGCCGCCGCAGGAATTAGAGAGCGCCTATACGTAAGTCCGAAAAGTCCCGAGAAAGGGACTTTTTTACTCCCATTTTTTGTATTTTTAAAATAACGCTATACTTTTCTAAGAGCGTCAATATTTACATTTTTACCCCACTTGCTACAGTGGAGTGTCACACAATCCTTATGGACAAACGCCTTTTCATTATCCTCTTTGCTCTCGTCATCCTTCTTGTAGGTGGCTATTTCGCCTGGCAGAAGCAGCAATCAGTGACTACTCCGACACCGGTCGTCACTGAACCAGTGGTGAAGGAACCAGTGCCAGCCCCAATCGAAGAACCTATCGATACCTCTGACTGGAAGACCTATCGGAACGAGGAGGATGGGTTTGAGTTTAAGTATCCGAAGGAGTGGGCTATTAAGAAAACTACGACACCTGCCGTGTTTTATCTAAGATCAGAAAAATTTCAACCAGTGTTTCTAGGGAATTTAGCGTCAGGGGAACCATTTTACTCAGATGGAGAGATAAAAGTAGAAATATTTACTAATGTACATAACCTATCCATTCAGGAGAGATATTCACAGTTTGATGATATTTATCGTGCATATGCGAATGATCCAAAACTTTTGTCCACTTTAACGAACGTCAATCATAAT
>CAYNMD010000042.1:0-5290 GCA_964398485.1 uncultured Bdellovibrionales bacterium
GATCGTATCAGAGCTCTGTTCCAGTCACTACCCTAGATTGGTGACTAGACGAGTTTACTCCTTTTCTTGAGGTACATGTCTTCTCGGCCACGCGTCTCTATTGCTATCAATAGCTATAAGAGTCCAGAACTTATTCGTCTGGCTCTTTTGGCTTTGAAGAAACATCTTGCTCAGGTGGATTTTCCTTATGAGATTATCTTGGTGGATAGTGCTACCGAAGAGGCAACGGAAATGCTTATGCGGGAAGAATTTCCCGAGGTACGTTTCTTTCCTTTTGTTGACAATGTTGGTTACGGAAGACTCATTAATCAATCGGTAGCAGCTGCCCAAGGGGAATATATATTTTTCATTAATGCCGATATTATTGTTGAGACAGACACGATCCAAAAACTCTTGGCTTACGCCGATGCTCATCCTGAGATTGGACTGCTCGGGCCAAAGCAACTCAATTTTGATGGCTCCCTTCAAGAAAGTTGTTTGCGGTACTACCGGCCTATGACTATTCTCTACCGTCGCACTTGGCTTAAATATACCCGCTTAGGGAAGCGCCATCTCGATTGGTTTACCATGAAAGATTATGATCATCGCACGCCTCAAATGGTGGATTGGCTCACCGGCTCAGCTCTCTTTTGTCGAAAAACAGTGGCAGAAAAAGTCGGTCCACTTGACGCAAGGTTTTTCATGTATATGGAGGATGTTGATTGGTGTCGCAGATTTTGGGAGCTAGGTCTAAAGGTTTGTTATTATCCTGAGGCTATCGTCTACCATTATCATGCTAAAGGGAGCGCTCGGGGGGGATTTTTCTTTTCTCTTCTCATGAATCGTCTCACCTGGTACCATATCGGGAGTGCCCTAAAATATTTTATGAAATATCGAGGAAAACCATTGCCTCGAGTTGAATAGTATGGATTATCAAGAAGAACCTCAATCGCTCAACTCTCCTCAAAAAGAAAAAGTCTCACGTTCCCGTCGTGTCATTCTTGTGGGAGTGATGATGGGTCTTTTTGCATTTGTATTTTACGCCGGTTATCAGAAAGGTCGTTATGGTGCAACCATGACAGAAACAGGGATTACTCCTCAGGAAGCAGTTTTCCTCAATACTGAAGGAGCTAAAGATAGGGAGATAGATTTTACCTTGTTTTGGCGAGTATGGGATCTTCTCAAGGAAAAATACCTCGATCGTGAACATCTTGATGCTAAGGCGCTTTTTTATGGAGCTATTGATGGTATGCTCTCAGCTACTGGCGATCCGTACACTACTTTTTTTAGTCCAAAGGAAAATCAAGAATTCAAGGAAGATCTCTCAGGAAGCTTTGATGGTATTGGGGCTGAAATGGGTATCAAAAACGAAGTGTTGACTGTCATTGCTCCTCTTGATGACTCACCAGCTCAAAAGGCGGGTGTACTGGCTGGTGACCGAGTGCTCAAAATCAATGGTGAACCAACCAACGCTTTTAGTCTTGATGAAGCCGTTGATCGTATTCGTGGACCCAAGGGAACAAAAGTGACTTTGTCTATTTTTCGAGCGGGAGAAGAGGAAATACGAGAGATTGCTATTGAACGAGATACCATCGTTGTGAAGAGTGTGAAGCTAGAAATGCGTGACTCTGTAGCGGTGCTTCGTCTCAGTCGATTTGGTGATGATACGAGTCAAGAGTTTGATGCAGCGGTGAGGAGAATTCTGGCTGAGTCTCCAGAAGGCGTCATACTTGATCTCCGTAATAATCCCGGTGGTTTCTTGGGAACGGCTGTGGATTTAGCTGGGTACTTTCTTGCTTCAGGAAGCGTTGCTGTGATTGAGGAACATGCTGATAAGTCTCGAAAGGAACTAAAGACGAGTGGCGCCCCAAAGCTTGGCCAGATACCAGTGGTTGTTTTAATCAATGAAGGAAGTGCTAGTGCATCAGAGATTTTGGCAGGTGCACTCCGCGATAATCGTGATGATGTTCGTTTGGTAGGAAAAAAATCTTTTGGTAAGGGATCAGTTCAGGAACTCATTCCCGTTTCCCGAGATACCTCGGTCAAAATTACCGTTGCCCACTGGCTTACTCCCAAAGGTGAGGCCATCAATAATGTTGGAATTACGCCAGATGTAGAAGTAAATTTTGAGCGTGACGCTAATGATCCTGAGAGTAAGAAGGATACCCAACTTGATAAGGCTTTGGAAGAAATGGAAGCTTTAGTTGCTGATAACTAAGTATTTCTAGGACTTGCTGTATGAAACAGTTTCCTACTTCTCTCGAAATGACGTCATTGCCGAGGCATGAGAATGAGGATGTCCATGAATATCAACTTTCCGAGGAAGAGGAAAGGCAGAGGTCTAATGCTTTACAACTCGCCTGGGCTATGAGTCGTTTTTCTGGTACTTCTGAAGAAAGATTAGCCGCTGCCCTAGATTGGTTTACCTCTCCAACAGGAGAAGCGGTAAGTGAATGGTTTCGTCAGGAAATTATGAATTATAAAGATCTGGAAGGGAATTTTACGAGGAAGATCTATTTTTTGAGTCAGGTTTCGGCCACTGAAGACGGCGCTGTGTCAGGTAGCCTGCTTCAGGAGCTTGATCAACTATACTCCCGTCGATCGGTACATTAGCACTCTATTGACATGACTGCTAACAGAGCGATATACTGGATCCGTACTGGTAAATTGTAACGTATTTGACTATGGCAAAAGCGAATGTTCGGCCACTTGGTGAAAATGTTTTGATACAATTGGTTCGTCCAGAAAAAAAGACAGCTACCGGTATTTATCTCCCTGAAACAGCCAGTGAGGATCGTCGTCAGGAGGGAAAGGTAGTGGCTATCGGTACGGATAAAGATATAGCTGTCAAAAAAGGGGAGCGGGTAGTATTTAAGCGATATGGTTCCAGTGAAGAAATCGAGATTGCTGGTGAGCCGTATGTTTTGGTAAATCACAAAGATATCTTAGCAGTTATCGAAGAGTAAGGGGGGGTAAAAAGAAAAAGAGGAATTTAGGGTTCCTCTTTTTTGTTTTTCCGAGAGAATGTGATTAGGGTGCTGATTTTTCTGTTTCAGTAGGGAGTTTCTTTTCTTGCCAGGCAGCAAAACCACCTCGAATAACTCGTGCGCCAAAGAAACCGAGATCAAAGAGTCGTACTCCTCCCTGGTAGCTTTCGAAATCATTGGCACCGTAGACAAAAATAGATTTTTGACGAGGAATGTCAGCACGACGACGCTCCATCTGATCGAGAGGGATGTTGATTGCCCCAGGGAGATGGGATGTTTTGAATAAGCTTTCACTTCTGACATCCAAGAAGAGTGGACTAACGAGTTCTTGAGCGAGGGGGAGTACCTGGTCGTTTTCAATGAAGATTACTTTCGAATAATCAAATGATGATTCTGGGTTACCAGAGGATATAGTATTGCCACCAGCATAGCGCCAATCCGCAAATGTCCCTTGAAGGAAGCCAAATTGAAATTTTCTTTCAGTGAAGAGTAAGTGAATGCCTTTTAGGGTTTCATTGGGTATTTCAGAATTGCCAATAATTACCACCAGTTGATTGCTTCCCGGGGTAAAAGCAGAAAGGGTGGCTGCTGGCAGAGAAATGGCATCTACAATATGTTCTAGGTCATAATCTTCTTTCGTGCGCACATCGAGGAGAAGAATATCTTCCTTGCGAGAAAGGCGAGCCAAGACTTCTTTGGCTGAAAAAAAACGTAAATCGGTTAAAGCAACTTCGGCTGTCGGGGAAGAAGATTGATCTTCTGAGGTATCTTTTTGGAACCAATGACGACCAATGTACCAGCCTCCTACCCCGAGGATAGCCAAGAACCCAAGGAGTACAGCGAGTGATCGATGTTGGCTATCTTGAGGCATAGATGATGACTAGGATATGAATAAACTCCCAACACATTTTGGGTTGCCACGTAAGAATTCGGCTGCCGATACCTTGTTTTTTCCTTCGAGCTGTAATGACTTGATGAGAATGACGCCAGAGCCAGTTTGTACCCCAAGATCTTCTCCAATTTCAAATACTTCACCAACATGACGGGGAGTGCTTGGGTTTACTTTCTGACATTCAATCTCGTGAAGTTTTATTCTTACAAGATCATCCTCATCTTTTTTCCAGAAGGTAAAAATACCTGGCCAAGGATAGAGTCCGCGGTATCGATTATAAATCTCAGGAGCAGTGAGATCCCAAAATATTCGTCCATCCTCACGTTCAATGAGTTGGCAGAGTGTCACTCCTTCTCCGGGTTGGGGAGTAGCGGTAATTTTACGTTTCACCCAGAGCGGTAGGGTTTCGAGAAGGAGTTCTTTGCTGAGAGCAGTGAGTTTTTCTGTCAGAGTATCCGATCTCTCCATTGGATCAATGGGACATGATTTTTGGGCAATAATTGGTCCGGTATCCATTCCCTTATCGAGAAGCATAAGACTAACGCCCGTTTCAGTATCTCCTGCGAGCAAAGCATTTTGGATAGGCGAAGCACCACGCCAGCGAGGGAGCAAGGAAGTGTGGATATTAACACAGCCGAACCCAGGTAGATTGAGGACTGTCTCAGGGAGGAGTTTACCATAGGCAACAACGACAATAAGATCCGGTTTCCATTCTTTGAGTTGTTTGAGAGCTGCCGCATCGAGGCGTTCCGGTTGGAGAATAGGGAGCTTGTGACTAACGGCGATATTTTTTACGGGGCTGGTCTCTAGGGTTTGCTCTCGGCCAACTGGTCGATCGGGCTTCGTTACTACGCCGACAATATTGTAATGAGCCTGGAGAAGAGTTTCTAGAATTTCCGCCGAAAAGGCTGGTGTTCCCATAAAAACTACGCGAACTTGCGGAGCTGGTGGAGTGTTAATAGTGATGTGAATTTTTGTTTCAGCGGTAGTCATAGATTTATTTAGTGTCGTTTTTGTTCATGGTATCGATCATAAATAAGTTTACCATCGAGATGGTCAAGTTCATGCTGGATACAAATAGCCAATAATCCATGGGCTCGTAATTTTACGTCCTCATTTTTCTCGTTGGTATAGCGAACAGTAACCTTGGCAGCACGTTCGACGGAGTAATAATCACCAGGGAGACTGAGGCACCCTTCTTCAAAAAGAATCTTTTCCTTAGATGTAGAGGTTATCTTGGGATTGATGAGGTAGCGAATTACACCATCTATTTCAATAACGCAGAGTCTAAAGTTGAGACCAATCTGTTGGGCGGCGAGACCAATACCATCTGCCTCACGCATGATACGAAGCATCTCCGGAAGGAGGTTCTGAATAGCAGGATCAAGTGGATTTTTGACAGTAACTGTTTCGGTATGGAGGATAGGATTTG
>CAYNMD010000043.1:0-5278 GCA_964398485.1 uncultured Bdellovibrionales bacterium
GTTTCAGTATAATCAGAAGCTGCTGGGGTCACAGCAGAAGATTTCGCTTTGAGGAGAAAAGAACCTCGTCCCCCAGTCACTGGGCCACTCACGGTAAAGATTTCTCGGATCGTTGTATCGGTAGTGGCTACATTGTTTGAAGCGAGGTTGTAGGCAGTTGCTAGAGAAAAAGTACTCCCTGACGTCTGAGTAGCCGTCGATCCTTGGGCGCCAAATCCTTCTGAAAGGCTTGTAAGATTACCGGTAACAGCGTTGATGGTATAGCCTGCGCGACTACTGAGAAGTCCAGCATTACTCGCCGCTATATATACCCGTCCTCCGCTTTCACCATTGGTGGTAAAATCAACCCAAATTTTTTCTGGGCTATCGGTCACTGTTCCAGCAATCAAATCACCGAAATTAGTAGTAAAAGGAGGGTTAGTGTCACTATTGGTTGACGATACATCAATATCAAAAGTAAGCGTCTGGCCAATAGTAGCCGCACTGGCTGTAGGACCATACCCCGTCTCAGTGAATTTCCCTTGCCAAGCTTTTACCTTGACCGTATATGTCGTACTCGCAGCAAGACCAATAACCAAAAAACCGCTCGCTCCACCCCAAGCGCTATACGTCTGATAATCCTCGAGCCCCAAGCTCACTCCTACTGTATTATCGCTCTGTACATACCTCGTATCACTCGCAAAACTATCGGAACTTATCGCTATAGCAAACTTGGTATCAGTAGGATTCCCTCCATTATCCAAAACTAACTGAAGCTTATTGTAGTAGTTAGCGGGGTTAGTAAAAGTAGGTGCCGGAGGCACATTGGCCTGATTAACATATTGGAGGCCAGCCCCCAAATCATACGTCGTACCCTGAAGTTGATCCTCATTTTGTTCACCAAGAATGCCTTCGATCGCATAATTTGACGATGTGCCATTCCCTACCCCTCCTCCACCGTAACCAAAATCCTTCAGTTGATAATTGGTACTCGTTGGCAAGACGAAAAGAAAGGCAAAGCCTAGCCGAGTTGCCAGTTGCCACCATCTTCTCAGAGTCACAAAACCAGTTATCTTCATTTCCCGAGAATTACCACTACTGAAGCAGCGGTAGCATCTTTATTATTTGCCTCTGCTGGGGCAACTACCACTGCCGGATATGTTTTGATTACCAACTCTTTTACTTTCTCAGCTACCGATTGAGTATTCGCTCCGTAATAAATAGTCGTACCAGTATAATCAGCCACCGTATTCCCAAAGGCAGCCTTTGTATAACCAGCCTTCTTCAAAATATCTACTAGCGTCCCAGCACTCCCTCGAGCTGCCCCACCATTCAGAACCTTTATTTCCACCGAGGCAAGATCCGGACTTGCTGATCCGGCATCAACTACTTTCGGAGGCTCGGTTTGGGTTGTTGAAGGCGATGAGGGTTCTGGAGCAGTAGGAGTTTCGGTCCGAGACTCACTCGTTCCCACTCCTGACTTTTCTCCCAATTCCTGTATGGAAGGGATGAATCGCTCCACCTGGGCTGATTTCCAAAGACGAAAGCCGAAATAGCCAAAGGTTCCAATGAGAACCAATAGGAGGAGAAGGAGAACTCCCACCACCATACCCCCCAAAAATACCTCATTAGTCTCTTTCGGTGCCGACGAAGAAACCTCCTCAGGAGAAGATGGTTTTGCTTCTTCGGTATCTACCTGATGATCATTGGAAACTGGTTCAGACATATGCCCAGAGTTATTAGGGATAAAAAGTCTATTTTTTTCAGTATATCATGAGGTTCTTCTCTCTTTGATAGCCCGAGCTACAGCAGCCACTACCCGTTTATCAAAGGTGTGAGGAATAATATTCTCCTGAGTTGGCCGCGCTACAAGACGAGCCAAATTTTTTGCTGCCTCTACTAACATAACATGTGTAATATCCCGAACTCCATGATCAAGCGCTCCCCGGAAAATCCCCGGAAAACCCAGCGAATTATTGATCTGATTTGGGAAATCAGAACGGCCAGTTGCTACCACCCATGCCCCTGCCTTTTTAGCCTCTTCTGGCATAATTTCTGGAATCGGATTAGCTAGAGCAAACACAATTGGTTTTTCCTCCATCAATTTGATATGTTCCCCCGTCAAAGCTCCAGCTTTGGAAACACCAATAACCACATTCGCCCCAATCAGGGCCTGAGCAAGATCACCGTCAAGTTTTCTCGGATTCGTTTTAGTTAACAAGCTCTTTTTGAAAGGATCGAGATCCAACCGTTTTGGTCCAATAATTCCTTTGCTATCAACAAGGACTACATTTTTTATCCCCGCCAAAAGAAGGAGATCTGCAATAGCCTGGCCAGCAGCACCTGCCCCGTTAATCACCACTCGAAGAGATTGTGGCTTACGTTTCACTACCTTGGCAGCATTCATGAGCCCAGCCAATACCACCAAAGCAGTACCGTGCTGATCATCATGAAAAACAGGGATGTCCAATCGCTTTTTCAACTGAGCTTCCACCTCAAAACATTTTGGAGCAGCAATATCTTCAAGATTTATTCCTCCAAAAACAGGGGCGATTCGCTCTACTGTAGATACTATCTCGTCAACATTCTGAGTCGAAAGCACCAGAGGAAAAGCGTCTACATCAGCCAAGGACTTAAAGAGCATGGCCTTGCCTTCCATGACTGGTAATGCCCCTTCAGGTCCAATATTCCCAAGACCCAAAACAGCCGAACCATCAGAAACTACCGCTACCGTATTACCCTTCATGGTATATTTCTTTATCTCATTCTTGTGTTCAGCCAAATAACTCGATACTGCTCCGACACCAGGAGTGTAATAAATGCTGAGATCTTCTTTGTCTTTTATTTCTGCTTTGAGAGCGGTGCCTACCTTCCCCTTCATTTTTTTGTGAACTGCCAAAGACTTCTTGGCGTAACGATTCATTGACTGCATATTCATATATAAAATGGGTTGCCCTGGCAGTATATCACGCAAAGAACCCTTCTTGAGAAGGGTTCTTTTCAACTTCCACACTACTCTTTTAGAGACTACTTCTTCTGATCGAGAGTTTCGAGCCCAAGCTTTTTGACTCCAAAATAAACCACCGCTGCCACTACCAAAAAATCAATCAGTGTACTCACAAAACTTCCTAGCAGAATCTCTGCAGAACCAACAGAAAGTGTCATCGTCCGTAAACCTTCTACTGATCCCAGGACCATGCCCAAGATTGGATTGACCAGGTCATTAACTACAGATGACACAACTTTTGATACTGCTCCACCAAGTATAAAACCAACTGCTAGCCCAATCACCCCCTGGGTACGAACAAATTCAAGGAATCCCTGCATATACTTTCTTCTTAGCTAATTACCGTCTTATATTATACACCCTCGGCAAGCGATCAATTCGATCGTCCAAACCACATCCGTACTACCTTGAGTGAATTAAAAAGAGGGATAAAATCTGAGAGAAAATTGTAGGCAGCCGCCCCAACAGGACCAATCACCCCGGTAAATACTAGACTGAGACCTACCACATTAGACACTCCCCATATCCAAAAATTTTGTTTCACTATGCCACGTAAAGAATGAGCTAATCGAATAACTTCTGGAAGTCGACGTAAATCATCTCGCATCAGTACTATATTGGCAGAATCAATAGCAGCATCATAACCAATGGCTCCCATAGCCACTCCCACTGTTGCTCTCTCAAGAGCAGCGGCATCATTGACTCCATCACCGACCATCACGCTTACTTGGTCACCTTCAGTCAATTGACTCACTCGTTCCAATTTCTGCTCTGGTAAAAGGCCGGCATAAAATTCATCAATCCCAACCTCTGTTGCAACACGCCTGGCTACCGTATCATTATCCCCCGTAAGCATTACTATTCGTTTTGCTCCCAAATTTCTCAGCTCTGTTATAACCTCCCGTATGTCTGGCCTAATTTCATCAGCGACCCCCAAGAGACCGACGACATCTTGATTAACAGCTATTAGCACAACCGACTGCCCCTCCTGTTCTACACGCCGTATTTTCTCTTCGACATCACCATTGATAGAAATATTCCGCTCTCTCATGAGAGCTCGCCGCCCCACCAGAACATGATAGTCACCAAATATTCCAGCTAAACCTTTACCGCTTATTTCCTGAAAATTTTCAGGAATACCAGCTGAAAAAGGGCCCTCCTCCAAAGATAGACGAGCCAATGCTTTCGCTACCGGATGATTTGATTGTTCACCAAGTTTCTTGGCATAACCAAGAAATTGTTCCTTCGTTATTGAACCAAGAGGTATCACCTGTTCGACTCGAAGCACTCCTTTGGTAATAGTGCCTGTCTTGTCAAAAATAAATATACTCGCTTGACCGATGGTTTCAAGATAGCGACCACCTTTGATAACAATACCCCTCTTAGCAGCGTTACCAAGAGCAGACACATACGCCAAGGGAATGGCAATAGCTACATCATCAGCACAAACTACCAGAGCTACTGCCAACAAAAGGTTAAGATCTCGAAAAAAAATCCACAGTAAAATTGTTACAGCAAAAATAGAAAGTATATACCATTTGCCAAATTTCTCAGCTAGCGTACTGATAGCTGGCTTATCAGCATGAGCCTGTTCAACAAGAGCAATCATCCTTTCAAGAGTAGTCTCCCTCCCGACTCGATTAGCTTTCATTTCAAATCCCCCTGAAACTACTAAAGTTGAACTATACAACTGTGATCCAATATTTTTTTCTACTGGCATTGATTCCCCTGTCAAAGAAGCCTCGTCTATAGTTGCCTGTCCACTCATAAGCACACCATCAACAGGGACTCTTTGACCAGCGCTCCCCAAAACTATCTGGCCAACCTGGAGACTCTCGACTGATACCTTTCGCAAACTCCCGTCCGATCCTCTAATCATCGCTAGTTCAGGCCTAAGTTTCATTAAACCCTCAAGGTTGTTCTTTGTTCTTTCGTTGTTCCAATAATTTAATACTCGCGCAGCCGATAGCATGAGAGCAACAAAGATCACTGAATTCCATTCACGGCCAACCAGTGCGAAAATTAAAGCAATACCTGCCAAAAAATCTACAGTGATCTCCCTGCTTCGCAAGGCTCGATAAGCACTCCATAAGACTGGAGCAACACCTACTGCCCCCACTAAAAAAAAGAACTCCCTTTGTCGTCCTGGATCAATCCAATGAAGCAAAGAAAGTATGAGCGAAGAAAGCAAAAAAATTCCGAGTAATAACTCAAAAACATAGTACCCATGAATTTTTTGCCACAACTTTAGCATAGGGATACGCCAAGTATAGCTGAGGCCCATGGAAGCGG
>CAYNMD010000044.1:0-5181 GCA_964398485.1 uncultured Bdellovibrionales bacterium
ATGTAGTCCACAATTGATGAGTTACTTGCTTTTGCATACTTGTCTTTTATGATATTTATTTTCTCTTGGGTTGTTCTAACAAGTAGTATAGGGTTCTTTTTGATGGGTTGGGATAAATCAAGATCAAGGGAACGAGGATCTCAGCGTATTCCCGAAGGGATATTGCTCTTTTTGGCTACTATAGGTGGTGCAGCTGGGGTTTTAGCAGGAATGTTTTTCTTCTACCACAAGACAAAGACCTGGTATTTTTTGTTGAGCGTGATAATTTTATTTTTGCAACAGTGTATGTTATTGAGCTTGGTATATTGCGCTTACCAAGATAGAGGATGCTCTTTTTTGGGAGTAAGCTCAAAAATCATGTGGTAGGGAGATCCCCAGACCGGCTTAGCATTTTGTGCAAGGAATTCAGTAAAGGTATTAATTTTTTGACTATAACTACTGTGGGGATTATTTATTGCTTCAAAGTTAAGTGATTTGCTGAAGAAGATGTATTGTACCCCGAGAGAGCGGAGTATATCGGCAGTCCTTGTTTCTTTGTAAGTCTTGATGAGGCAGGAAAAAGTATCAAGATGACTATCCATGAAGGCTCGTTCGGTATTGTTCTCTATACCATACCAAAAACGGGAATCTGTCATGTACACTTTTTGCTGTAGGTGAGTATTGAGAATACTCATGGCCTCAGCATGGCCAGGCTGAAGTGGCTCGAGATATTCTTTAGTAGAGTGAGCTTGAGTAAAGAAATCATATTGATCATCTAGACCAATAAATTTTAGTCTCATAAGAAACTGTCCAAGGAGAGCGATAACAAAGAGGGAAACGATGAAATAATACGTTTTGGGGCGATCGGTGAATTTTTCAGAGATAAAAAATACGACCAAAAAAAAGATTGGCCATACGGTAACGATATACCAGGCAATTTGTTTGCCAATCATTAGCCAAAAGATGGTGCTTGAGCTTATGAGTATACCAAAAAACCAAAACCAAGAGTTTTTATGAGGGGTTTTCTTTCTGAGAAGAGATAGGAGTCCAAAGGGTAGTATGGCTAAAAAGATAAATCCTATTTCAGTAGCAAAAGTATTTACTTGAGTATTCATGGAAAATCGCCAAGGAAAGAGGATGATGTCGCGAAGAGATTTCTGAGCGAAGTGGTCAAAACGGCCGTAGTCTTCTAGAGATCCAGTAGGGTGACAATCAGTGCCTCTGCTCGATAGCGTGTTTTCAATTTGAAAGCGAAGGGTGTGTTGGGGTGATGAATCCTGATTAGCTAAAAATCCTTGCAGAATCCAGGGAATAAGTGGGGTAGTTACTACAAAAACAGAGAAGACTGCAGTTTTTGATATACTAATTACCTTTTGATATTTGAGGTATTTTTCAACCAATAAAGCGATGATAAACCAGCCTGGGATAAAAAAAAGAGCGGTAAGTTTAAATGTAGCAGCACTTCCTAAGAGGAAGAGACTGAGATAGAGTAGGGGTGTTTTTTTAAGCTCCCAGTATGATGCAAGAGTATAAAATGCCATGATAAAACATGCCAACATGAGTATATCTGGTTTTGTTTCAAAAAAAGCCAAGGCTGAAAACATCGGAAATGAAAGGAAGGCTACTGCTCCAAAAAAACTGTATTTTTTATCCGAAAACCTACGAAAGAGGTGCCAGAAAAAATAAGTAGCTATACAGAGACTATAGGCACCAAGAGCGAGAGCAAAAGTTTGATTTGATTCATTGGTAGCAGTGCTAATTGCCGCGGCGATGTTTTCGTAAGGAATAGGAAGGCGAATTGGTGGGTATACTGTTTGTTGGGTGATATGTCTAATATGGTCATAGTAGAGGGTGCTATCATCGAATCCACTTGGTACAGGACGCACTGTCTCACTGAGATTTAAAACGAGAAGCAGTATAAGGAATGAGAAAATGATTCGAAAATAAATGGATAATGATACATTTAATGAAACTGGGACTTGTAATTTTTTCCACAACTGATGGAGGAGGGGAAGTTGCCAAAGATGGAGACTAACGAGTAGGAAAAGCAATACCGATTGTGTTAGTATGTTGGTACTGCGGAGAAGAAAAATAATCCAACTGAGGGCGATGATGCCAAGAATGATAGTCAGGGAAACTGCAGGAATCTGGTTGAAGGTAGGAGAAATTTTTGTAAGTTTTTTGACGATTATTGAACCGAGGAGGAAGCAAGTAGAAGTGAACAATCCATAAACTATACTGATTGAGATTAATGATTTTGTAAAAAAAATATTAGCAGTCCATATGTCATGTGGAAGTAAGATTGGAATGTTTCCACGAACAAGCCAGGGAACGATGAAAATACTAAGATTGAAGTAGAGGATGGCTAGTAGGAGGATGAAAAAAAATGATTTTAGAATACGAGAGAGTCCTGTCTGTTTTGATGTTAACCATTGGCGTGATAAAAATAACGCCACGATAGAGGTTGCTAAACAAGTCAGAACGGTTGGGTGCCAGAGGACGTTTTTTTCGAAGTGGAGACGAAACCAGGTAAGGGTGGTAAAAACGGCAAAGATACTGGCAGATAGTATGAGAAAGGCGTTTTTCATGGACTGGATTCGGTGTAATACTAAATGTGGAAATAGTTGTTTTGAGCATAGCATATCCCGTTTGTTATATTTAACATTTACCTGAGAAATGCTATCTTATTGAGAGTAGATTATATTTAATCTTATGGCGACAGAAAGTATTGTTTTCCGTGATGCATCTGGTTCTGATCTGGTAAGCCCTATTGTGCAAGAGGCTGTTCTGAGGGGGACATCAGATATTCACATTGAAGCCATGCCAGATGAAGTGCTGGTCCGGTTTCGTATTGATGGGGTACTTCAAACACATGCTCATGTTGCCAAAGGTGATCATGAGCATGTGATTAACCACCTCAAGGTACTCTGCAACATGGAGGTTGGGCGGGTACGACTCCCTGAGGATGGGCATTTTGCTGTTCGCCTCCCAGATGAGGATGGTAAGGGTGAGCGTACTATTGATGTTCGTGTCTCTATTTTTCCAACAGTCAATGGGCCAACTGCAGTACTGCGACTACTCAATCGGTCAGACATGCTTATCTCTCTCGACGAGGTGGGTTTTGATGCAGCTATTCGTGATCGAGTAAAACAACTTACTCTTGGAAGTTATGGCATGATTCTAACCACTGGACCAACAGGTTCAGGAAAGACGACGACACTCTATTCGATGTTGATGGAAGTCAATCGGAAGGAGCGAAATATCATGACCCTAGAAGACCCGGTGGAAGTTTTTATTGATGATATGCGCCAGAGTCAAATCATTCCAGAAATCGGTTTCACTTTCGCCAAAGGAATGAAAAGTATCTTGCGTCAAGATCCAGATGTGGTCATGATTGGTGAAATTCGTGACTCAGAAACGGCTGAGCATGCTGTTCAGGCATCGCTTACAGGGCGAGTCGTCTACTCTACCCTTCATGCTAATACAACTATCGGTGGCGTTGCTCGTCTTATTGATCTCAACATAGAGAGAGGGCTTATTGCTTATGCTGTTCGAGGAGTTATTGCCCAGCGTTTAGTGCGCAAAATCTGTGAGCATTGTCGTCAGCCAGATCCTTCACCACGAACAGAGTATGTAAATTATCTAGGAGTTCAGGGTATGGGCATCAATTACCAGAGAGGCGCTGGCTGTTCTGAATGCGCAGGTACAGGCTATCGTGGGCGTATCGGAGTTTTTGAAGTACTTGTTTTTGATGATGAACTTCGAGCAATGATTGTTGACAAAGCTTCTATGAGTGAGCTTCAAGCATATGCTGAACGATCAGGGATGACTACCCTTCGTCAAAATGCCATCAATCTGGTGATGCAGGGAATAACCACGGTTGATGAAGCCATTCGGGTTATTTAGGAAGTGATCTTTATCGAGCGTCTAGCGTATTACTTTGAAAATCTGTTTTTGTTGTATGAAACTGGTTGATTTGGATAGATATTACTACAGTCTTCCTGAAGATTTAATTCGTAAAGTACCACTCGAACCACGCGATAGCGCCCGGCTTTTTGTCTACGATACGAAAACAGACGTCGTTACTTTTGATACCTTTCGGAATATAGCTAAATATCTTCCCGCACACTCACTCATGGTTCTTAATGATACCAAGGTGTGGCCAGCGAGGCTCTGGCTCAAAAAAGCAACAGGAGGGAAAATTGAAGTCTTGGTACTTGTTAATGAATGGGATGGGAAGGGACTCATTCCGGCACTTGTGGATAGGAAGGTAAATATCGGTGACGAACTGACTTTTTTAGATGGATCAAAATTTATTGCAGAAGATCATCAGGAGCAAAAATTTTTCTTTCGTTTAGAAAGTAAGCAATCTTTGCAGGCATTACTCCAAGAATTTGGCACTACTCCGATCCCACACTATCTTGAAGGGGAAGAAAAGGAAGATGAATCCCTGCTTCGCAAGCGGTATCAAACCGTTTTTGCTGCTGCTGGGGCATCGGTGGCGGCTCCGACGGCATCGCTCCACTTTACTGAGGCAGTTTTTGCGGGCTTGAAGGAGAAAAATATTGAGACAGCCAAGGTGACTTTAAATGTTGGCCTTGGGACTTTTGCACCGCTTCGCGAAGAAAACTTCCAAACAGGAAAATTGCATGGTGAGTGGGTCGTGGTGTCAGATGAGACAATAAAAGCATTGGAGAAAGCCAAAGCAAATAAACGCCCGATTATTGCTGTGGGCACTACAACGACGCGGACTTTAGAAACACTGGCCAAGTACGATAAGTCGCAGGTACTTTCTCTGGAAGCGAATCTCTTTATTTATCCGCCCTATGAGTTTCGCATGACTGATATACTCATCACCAATTTTCATCTCCCTCGGACTTCGCTCATGCTTCTCGTGGATGCTTTTCTTCAGTACAAGGGTGCAAAAAGAGGGGTAGTGAATCTCTATGAGGAGGCTATTCGGGAAGGATTTTCATTCTACTCTTTTGGGGACAGTATGCTTATCCTCTAGAAAAGAGGGGAGTTGCCAAGTAGGTCACAAATCGCTAGAATGAGGTGTAATTTTAGATTTTCTTGACTATGAAAGTAATTCTGACACAAGACGTACCAAGCCTCGGCAAGGCAGGGGAGGTAAAGGAGGTAAAGAAGGGCTATGGTTTTAATTATCTTTTGCCAGAGGGTCTGGCTGAACTCGCTACACCC
>CAYNMD010000045.1:0-5155 GCA_964398485.1 uncultured Bdellovibrionales bacterium
GCAACGGGGTTACCAAAGGTAAAGGGGGTAGTGAAGACAGAGGGAGGGGGGGTGGAAATATTGGTGGCCGTAGGTGGGGCAGAAGAAGACGGAGGAAGCGATGGGGTAGTTGGTTGATTTCCTGATTGGAATGCCCCAGGAACCTGTTGGCCGCAGTTATTGGTGCAGAAAGAACCAACTGGGGTAGTGAGGATACAGGTGTTGTTAGGGACGCAGAGTTGACCATCGCAACTCTTGGTGCCACCAACAAAACCACCACAACCATCTGAACAAGTCTCAAACGTGCAACGATCTGCAGCACAACTCGTGTTTGGTGTACATGATCCGCCAATAGTCACCATGACGAATTTCTCACCACTCGATATTCCTGATGCATTAATGCAATCGAGATAATAAGTACCAGAATTCGAAACATTCACATCCATTGCTCCCGATCCAGGAGTAATGGGTCCGCTCCAGGCGCCAGAAGCGACACAGGAAACAGCTTCTGACGTAGTCTGCCAAGAGAGTCGCACAGTACCAGAACTGCTTAATGTGGCTTGATTAGTGGTAAAGGAGGTAATTAGAGGATTAGCTGGTGGTGTAACCGGACCAGAGCCTCCCGATGAAGACCCTGCAGGACAGCATCTCTGTGTGAGTCCAAGGCTTCCGTAGCTCGTACCACAAGCTTGACTTGCATTAGCTGGTTGCGTAACCACCTCACCAGGAAGGCAGGCAGCACGACAAGCACAACTATTCACAATGGTTGGATTTGGTACCCCGCCAGTGCAGGGATGCTGTCCATTGTACCTTTGACCACACTCCGTGCAAGTTTCCGGATAGCAAATATTTTTCCAACAAGTATTGGTTGGAACACAGCCCTCGGCTCCTGCTGCACTAACAGCAATCGTAACTGTTTTTATTGCACTGGTTTGTTTTACTCCTGCTGGCGGACTATTATAGGTGCAATAGATACCGAATGAATAGTAGCCTGGTGAGAGGTTTGCAGTTGTTATATAGACATTACCACTCCCATATTGAGCCCTGTCCTCAAACTGGGCATAGCCAGCAGCAACACTACCACCGAGCACCCAGAACCAATTTTGAAAAACTCCACTAGGCACCCTCATGCAAGTACCAGCGTTCGGATAGGCCTCAGCATAATTAATTGATGCGTCATAGCCATAGTTTGGTACCCACTGGATTGGAGATGACCATTGGATCTGAAAATCTTGACCAGCTTCAACCTTTATCATGTCAGGTGACGGCGGTATTCCAGCGACTCCCGAGACACTTTTCCCAGCGCTCGTCACTGTTAATGTAACTTCAGCATCAGGTATTGAGCCTGCAGCCAATGTAATCTGGGGTAATACAAGCCACAAAAAAAATCCAGTCAAACTAAAAAGAGACCAGATAAAATATTTCTTGAAACGGTACCAAGAAGATATCATAAGTATTTCTCGTATTTTTTGTTTCCGATAACTTAAGCACAGTATAACACCAAATTATTACCATCCACCACCACCCCCGCCACCAGAGCCCCCGCCAGACGACCCACTTCCGCCAGAACCAGATCGGGTACTCATAGTCGATGCAACAGCACTCGAGATGCTCTCCATATAATTCGTAAAGCTTGTGACATCAAAGCTATGAGTCCCTGTCCCCACAAACCAAGCTGGATGGTACTGGGTAAAGTACTCCTTACCATAAAGTGTTTCCATCTTCTGAATCCATTCCCTTGTCATCCCGAAAAAGATAGCTATCGGTAGTAGACGCTCAAAAAGTCCTTCACGCTCATGAAACTGCTGGCGATATTTTTCAGCTGTTTCCATATACAGCTTGAGCCCCTGAAGTTTGGCATGGAGCTGAGCTCCAGCAAGCGTTCGCTTGGGCATAAAGTAACCAAACAAAAGAAAGAGGATCCAGGTGATGATGAGTGCTACCGGAGCTGTCCAGGCCAAATCATAAAAAAACAGGAAAGTAAAGACTCCCACAATCCCAACGCCAATAAAAATATTACGATAGGTAAAGCCTTGTTTTTCAAAAAAACCAGCCTGAATCAACCCTTGTCGTTCTATCTTCCCTAGCTCTGCCAAGACTGGATTTAGCTTATACTTCAGATCCGAAAGAGTGACGGTCTTCCCGGTAGTAAACAACCTGTCGAGGAGCAGTGCCTCCCCTGCGGTAAGCGCTTTCGTCGACTCTTCATTCAACCGCTCAAGTACAGTTTCAGTATTGGAAAAAAAGAGTACCTTCTTGGTTTCTTGCTGTATCCGGAGAGCGCCCTTTATGGCCAAATGTATAATCGTTGCTGTCACCGCAGCACTCTCTACCGATCCCTGTTTCAGGAGGGCACTTGCCGAGAGAGGGGTAAGCTCTCTTGGAAAATCATATTCTGGTATGATTGGCTTCTCCCATGCCGGATCATCACCATAACGACACCACATTTGATAGAGATAGATAAAAGCTACCAATGGAATAAGGAACCAGACATAGAGCCAGTATGCCGCCACCCGCTCCCAGAGTGAAAACTGATAGGGAGTAAAGATACCCGTATCTACTGCTACTGAAAGCGTTATCCCTTCCCGTGGAAAAAGCCCGCGAAGAACTGCTATGCGCAGAGTATGCTCATTTTCCCAGGTATACTCCGCTAGAGCATTCCCCCTTTCACCAAGAGAACCGCTATAGATACTCGTATCACGCAGATGTCCCCCTATTTCCTTAGGGAAAATTATTCTCCCTTGAAAGGCATCGATTGGGAGGTCCCAAAAATTCCCAATTACGTTCCAGTACCACTCATGAAAATTCCCCTGATCCCGAATAACATTTTTCACTCGATAAACAATTTGGTATTCATTGAGTCCAGTAACTGTCTTATCGGGATCACCAATTTTCCACGTCAGCGTGTGGTTATTCCGATCCTGAATAGTAGTAAACGGGTGCGGCGTACCAGCAAAATCCGTAATACTCACCAATTCTATCGGTGTGGAGATATCATCCTCTGTCGTTTTGGTAAGATACGGCACCACGCGAAATATGCCGTGCTTCCCAATACATTCGCCGCAATCAGCGAGAATACGTTCGGTCACCAGCATGGTTGCATCGGATTGCACTACAAACTCGACCTGAAAGTCCTTGATGTACCAGTCAGTGACATTTTCTCTCGCATCAACCGAAGAAACAACAAAAAAGCACAGTAACCAAAGCCATTTTTTATTAAACCTCAAAAAAGTTTTCATGAAACCATAATACCATCAAACTAATTCCTCTTACACGCTTCGAGAAAAGCAACAAAGAGCGGATGAGGTGCTACAAGTGATGATTGGAATTCGGGATGAAACTGGGTACCGAGAAAGAAGGGGTGCTGCTTCCGAGGAAGCTCGGCAATTTCCATCAGTACCCCATCTGGCGAAGTACCAGAGAAAACGAGTCCCGACTTCTTTAGTTCAACAACATATGATGGGTTAACTTCGTAACGATGTCGATGTCGCTCAACTACGTGAGTAGATCGATAGGCAGCATGAGCAATGGTGCCCCGAGAGAGTTTGGCGCTATACTCCCCGAGCCGCATGCTACCCCCATAATCTTTTTCAGCCAATTTCTTTTTCTGGTCCGGCATGATATCTACCACCAAGTGTTCTGCTTTGGGATGAATCTCATGAGTGGTTGCTTCTCCAAGTCCGAGCACATGCCGAGCATACTCAATCACTAGAAGCTGCATCCCATAACACAGGCCAAAATAAGGAATTTTGTTCACACGGCAGTACTCTATCACTTTGATTTTCCCTTCTACCCCACGCGACCCAAATCCGCCAGGGATGAGAATACCATCAAACTTCTTAAGTTCACGGAGTTTCTGAGGATCGCGCTCGTACTCAGTAGCATCAAGCCACACCAGTTCTGGTTTTTGTTTGGTGGCAAAGGCAGCATGCTTGAGCGCTTCGATCACACTAATGTAAGCATCGGAGAGGACATAATCACCGGTCTTGAAGTATTTTCCTACAATACCAATCCTCACCTTATGTTTCACTTGATGCAGTGCCCGTACTCGACTCTCCCACTCACGCAGATTTCTCGGCTTCCCCTTGAGGTGAAGTCGTTCTAAAAGCCGGTCACTCAGACGATCTTTTTCAAAATTAATGGGGACATCATAGATGCTCTCTACATCAGGCGCGCTGATTACTGCCTCAGGACGGACATTACAGAATGTAGCAATTTTTTCCTTGCGCTTATCATCGAGCGGCCGATCGGCCCGAGCGATAATAAAATCAGGCTGAATACCAGTACCATTGAGCGTACGAACCGCATGCTGCGTTGGTTTGGTCTTCATTTCACCTACTTTAGATGGGGTGGGGACATAGCTCACCATCACGGTGAGAACATCATCAGGATTTTCGATTTTGAGCATGCGCACCGCCTCCAAAAAAAGAATGTTTTCGTATTCGCCCACCGTGCCGCCGATCTCAATAATTACAACATCCGCCAAGCTCTCTCTTCCTGCATTTTTGATACGTTGGATAACTTCAAGCGGAATATGTGGCACTACCTGTACGCAGCGACCGCCGTATTCGAGATTACGCTCCCGCTCAATCACCTGTTGATAAACCGATCCCGTTGTCATGTAATTGGCCCGTGTAAGCTTGAGTCCCATAAAACGCTCGTAATTTCCCATATCCTGATCAGTCTCATAGCCATCAGCCAAAACAAAAACTTCTCCGTGTTCGGTTGGGTTCATCGTCCCAGCATCAACGTTAATATACGGGTCAATTTTCATAGCCGTCACCGAAAGCCCTCGAGACTGAAGAATCTTCCCAATCGACGAAGCTGTGATGCCCTTACCAACCCCACTCATGACTCCGCCAACCACAAAAATATACTTTCTTTGAGATTTTTTTTTCGGTGTTGATTTTTTCATACTCATTTAAACTTTTACCATTTAGAGAAGAAGCCGCCTTCGGTGACGAAGAACGGCCTCTTGTGAAGTTACAGATGGAGAACGAATTATTCACTCACGACAGAAAGTTTGACCGTAGCCCGGGTACTGCCAGCTACAATCGCTACCTCATACTCACCAACAGCTTTTATGGGGTGCTCGAGGGCAATCATCTCTTCAGCCACAGCCCCCTCAAGCGCCTTAGCAATGCTCCCTTTGGTCACAGATCCAAAAAGCTTGCCA
>CAYNMD010000046.1:0-5122 GCA_964398485.1 uncultured Bdellovibrionales bacterium
TATATATGTCATCACTCTATCGGTTTTTGAGCGCTCCTGCAAGCAAAAACTCTCTCTAGTGCATCAAAAAAGAAAACCGGGTTACCCCGGCTGCTTTCTTATTTTACTGCAAGAATCTCATACTTTACGGTACCAGCAGGAGCATTGAGGGTCACCGTATCACCTTTCCCTTTACCCATGAACTCTTTACCGAGAGGCGACTCGCTCGAGATAAGTCCCTTGCTTGGATCAACTTCATTGGAACCAACAATTTCAAAGTTCACTTCCTTTCCCTGCACCTTCACAGTTAATTTAGAACCTACTTGTACTGTTGAAGATTTTTTTACAGGAGCAGCCACCACTGACTCTTTGAGTTCAGCCTCGAGCTCAGCAATACGCATCTCATTTTCATTCTGTCGACGCTTGGCTTCGCTATATTCAGCATTCTCTGAAAGATCGCCCTGTTCCTTGGCCTCCTTGATAGCCTCAGCAATTTCCTGACGAACCACTGATTTTCGCTCCTCGAGTTCAGTCACGAGCTT
Source organism: uncultured Bdellovibrionales bacterium (assembly GCA_964398485.1). GTDB lineage: Bacteria > Patescibacteriota > Minisyncoccia > Moranbacterales > UBA1568 > SSEF01. The sequence continues at coordinate 522 of CAYNMD010000046.1, forward strand.
CTTCAAACCCTCTTCAGTAAATACTTTTGACATGACAGATAGAATTATCAACTTAGTACAATTGTGTTTTAGATATTTTGCTGCCCTCAGCAAAACTTTGGTACACGATGCCACCCATCATACAAGACCCCCGAGTGAGTGTCAAGACTCACATTTATGGCTTGTTTTCGCCATTTTTTCGGTTTTCAAAGTACCACTGATAGAGAGCTTTGGTAATTGGGACAGCGTGGTACGTCGACTCCTCTGGCTGATCCTCTACCAGGACCACCACCGCTAGCTCTGGATCTTCATAGGGGGCAAAAGAAGTAAACCAACCATGCGTCTGCTTCTCTCCACCGAACTGAGCTGTCCCCGTCTTTCCAGCAACCGCTACTGATAATTCGTTCAGCGACTGAGCTGTTCCCTCGGTGACTGTTTCTCGCATCCCCTCTCGAACAATTCGCAAAATATCCGTGGAGAGAATTTTTTCATTAGCAATAATTGAAGTCTTTTTTAGTTGCTCGCCACTGCCAGACTGGACCGCTTCAACCACTCGTGGCTGATACAGCACCCCACCATTAGCAATGGCTGCTGTAGCATTGAGCACCTGCAGTGGCGTAGCCGTTACATATCCCTGACCAATCGAGGAGTTGTAGTCGTCTCCAATATACCAACGCTCTCCAAAACGATCTTCTTTCCATTTGGGCGTAGGAAGAAAACCATCTTGCTCACCAGGAAGGTCAATACCCGTTTTCTTCCCCCACCCAAAACGTTCTTCATACTGTCTCATACGATCAATACCAAGCCCTGAAGTATTGCCATAGCCACCACCAATTGAATAAAAATACACATCACTTGATACAGCAATGGCCCGCCTGAGATCAGTAAATCCATGAGCTTTCCAGTCACCGAAGAAAAACCTTCCTACCCGGATACCGCCACGACTCTCGATACTTGTTTCAGGAGAAACAATCCCTTCCGCTAACGCTGCCCCAGCTAGGATCGGCTTAATCGTTGATCCGGGCGGATATTCACCAGCGATAGAACGATTAAAGAGTGGCTTATCAGGATTATTGGCAAGCTCACTATAAGCAGCGCTAGAAATACCTCCAGAGAATAAATTGTTATCATAACTCGGAAAACTTACCAGAGCCCTAATGGCTCCTGAACGTGGATCAAGTGCAATCAGGGCTCCTTTTTTGAGATTTGCTTTCCCTAATGACTCTTCCATTATCCGATAAGCCTCTCGCTGTAAACCAGCATCGATTGTCAGCAATAAATCATTTCCCTTCTGAGGCGGCACCACCCCGAGCTCTTTTTTAACCTCACCAAGAGCGTCAACCTCGATCAGCTGTTTGCCATGCACACCACGAAGATCTGATTCATAACTACGCTCCACTCCCTGCTTCCCAATAGCATCAGTCATGAGATATCCTTTATCCTTGAGCTCTGCATATTCCTCTGGGCGTATCTTCCCCTCATACCCAAGTAGATGAGAAAAAATTTTTCCATCAACATACTCTCGCTCTGCACTTTTCATAAGCACAATTCCAGGAAACTGTTTTCGCTCAGTAAGAAATTTTACAATCAAACCCTGGTCTATATGCGAGCGGACAAGGACCGGCTGCAAACTCTTAGTCTCTAATCTTTTTACCAACGATTCCCACAATTCATTTTCTGGCTCAAAAAAGTCTTTTGCTCTCTCAAGTACTTGATTACGCTGAGTAATATCCTGAGGAAGATCATTGGGAATAATGACTGCATCCAAACTTGGCTCATTCTGAACAAGCGGCTCACCAAATCGATCATAAATAATACCTCGTGGCGCGACGAGTACCAAAGAACGTAAGCTATTCCGCTCCGCCATCGCTTGATACTCTCCCCCCCGAACCAGATTGAGGTATACTAAACGGCCAGTAAAAATACCAAGTAGTAAGACTCCCAAAACAAAAAAATATGTGCTTCGTCGCCGATCAAGAGGCCATTCAAGTCTGGCCGTGTCTTTCTCAGTGAGCGTCAACACGGCATCATCAATTTCATGAGAAGTAGCCATCGTTGATTTTCTCGAAAATAACATCATACCAAGGTGTCAATTTACGAATGACGCATACCTCTGAATTCAGAGAACGATGTTGCTATAACCCAGGCCTGGAGCCTCTCGACAGACCATGATACCACAAACCAGATCGGGACGACGAGAAAGATATCAATAAAATTTGGCCATGAAAATAACGGGAACACTGTTTCATACACAACAGTTATTCCCACCACAAGCAGCGAAAGAAGAAAACGATTCGTATGTTCGCGAGCAAAGAGAAATCTCTGAGAAAGAAAGTACGCGCCATAGGCCACACAAGCAAAAAAAGGTGAGAGCAAAGTCACGCCCCCAGAGCGAAGGACATCAAACACTAGGACTGCCCCAGCAGCCCACCAAAAGGCAATCCTTTGCTCTAGCATAACCGAAAGTGCTAGCACCAAGGCAATAAGGATGAGTGGCGCTTTCACCTCTGGAAAAAGCATCTCGAAAAAAGAGAGCTCTATCAAAATCCAAAAAAGTGTCAGTGAACCAAACCAACCAAAAAAACGCATAGATAATGATCAGGCTACTATTCAATAATAATACTCAGAAAACGCAAAAGATCTGCCCGTACCGGTGGAATGATAACGGCCTGCTGAAATAACTGATCGCCCGAAAGTTGAGCCGTTTCAATTGTTCCGATCAAAAGACCACCCGGCAACCCATCACTCATACCGGCGGTCATCACTATCGCTCCCGCCTCAATTTTTTCATTGGGACGAGCAAGATCGAGCAAGAGTCCAGTTCCATGATCACCTCTCACCACTGCCTCTGTTTTAGCACCCTCGACACGAGCTGCTATCAAACTCTCTGGATGCGAAAGAAGGCGAACTTCGGACGAGAAAGGTCCAACTGCCTCAATCCGTCCCACGAGAATATTTCCTTGCACCACTACTGGCATTCCCATTTTGACACCCTGTTGCTGACCACGATTAATCCGAAGAAACACCGAGGCACCATTCTGATCACGCCCAATTACCTCAGCTGCCACCAATTTCTGCTGTGACTTCTGAGGGAGATTGAGCTCTTGACGCAAGGCAGTATTTTCCTCTTCGAGACGGATGCGATCTGCCGCTCCTATCTTGAGACTAAGCACGTCCTTATGAAGTTTTTCATTTTCCTCTTTCAGTTTTTGAATTGACCCCCAGAAACTCCCCCACTCGCGAAGCTCAAAGGCAGTCCAAGAGAATAAATTCTGAAAAGGAAGCGTAAGAGTAACCACTACCTGCTGCACCGGTACCAAGAATCTTGATGGAAGAAAAAACACCGAGCTCAGCAAAATTCCAATCACCACAAAAGCAGTCAGTTTCTGTTTATATGGTGAATGAGAATCTCGCATAAAAATTTCTGTATCACTCGATTACCAAAATTATTCCCTCTACATGAGAGGTTTCCCTTGTTCATCCTCAATAAGAACTTCTTTCAGAGTTTCCATATCGTCAAGTACTATGCCAGTCCCCCGCACCACTGCTGTCAGGGGGTCATCGATAGTTCTCACTGGTATACCGGTTTGGTTAGCCAAGAGTTTATCTAAACCACGAATCAAACTCCCTCCACCAGAAAGAACGATCCCTCGCTGCATCACATCCGAGAGAAGTTCTGGCGGGGTCTCTTCTATTACAGTCTTTACATTATTGACAACAATACGAATAGAGCGAGAAAGCGCTTCTCGAACATGAGTGTCGGTAAGCAAGACTTCCTTTGGAAGGCCAGAGACAAGATCACGGCCACGCACAGCATAACGAAGTTCTTCCTTGAGGGGATAGGCACTCCCAATAGATATTTTGACATCTTCCGCGGTTCGTTCACCTACCAAAAGATTGAATTCGTCTCGACAATATCGAACAATGTCTTCATTCATTTCATCACCAGCAATGCGAAGACTTCTGGCAATTACCACTCCCCCCAAAGATATAACAGCAATCTCCGTTGTCCCGCCCCCAATATCTACCACCATATTTCCTGCCGCATCTATTACTGGAAGTCTCCCACCGATAGCAGCTGCCATCGGTTCATCAATAAGGAAAGCCTGACGGGCTCCAGCATTCATCGCTGCTTCAATCACGGCTCGTTTTTCTACCTCAGTTACTCCAGATGGGATTCCGATAAGCACCCTCGGTCGGCGCAGAAATTTAAAACTCCCTTCAGTTACTTTGGCAATAAAATAACGAAGCATCTGTTGCGTAATCTCAAAATCAGAAACCACACCATCGACGAGTGGTCTCGTGGCGACAATATGCCCGGGAGTCTTACCAACCATTTTTTTTGCCTCTCGACCAATAGCCAAGATTTGCCCCGTTCTGGTATTTACAGCCACCACCGATGGTTCATTGATCACAATACCCCTTCCCTTAACGTACACGAGGGTATTAGCCGTACCTAAATCCACCCCAATGTCTTGCGTCAGGTGACCAAAAAAACGACCTTCCAGTTGTTTCAAAAAAGTGTGCCAGGATACCGTCATAAAACCCCCTCTCAAGAGGGCATCTGTCATAGTACCGGAATTTCGCCTGAGACTCAAGGTAACCAAAAATCCGCCCCAAAG
>CAYNMD010000047.1:0-3540 GCA_964398485.1 uncultured Bdellovibrionales bacterium
ATACCCGCTTCAAGAACTTGAGTAACAAGTCCTTTATACGTCATATCAGCTTATTCTGACAAGCGTTTAAAATCACCCAATCGCCTTAGCGAAGTGGTTGCCATTTGAGCCGTAGAGCATTGATGACCACTGAAACACTCGAAAAAGCCATCGCTAGTCCAGCAAATACTGGCGAAAGAAGCCAACCAGTAAATGGATAAAAGACTCCGGCGGCGAGTGGAATACCAACCAGGTTGTAGACAAAAGCCCAAAAGAGATTTTGCTTGATCGTCCGAAGTGTCGCCCGGGAAAGAAGCAGCGCTTTTTCTATCTTGAGGATATCCCCATGAAGAAGGGCGACATCGGCTGTTTCGATAGCCACGTCGGTACCTGTACTCATCGCCAGGCTCACATCAGCCTGAGCGAGCGCCGGCGCATCATTGACTCCATCTCCCGCCATAGCCACCACTTTTCCTTCCGCTTGCAATGTTTGCACAAGTTTTTGCTTGTCGGCTGGGAGCACTCCTGCATGGATAGTGGCAATCCCCACTTCTTTCGCTATCTGCTCGGCCGTATGATGGTCATCACCTGTCGCCATAATCACTTCAATACCGAGCGTCCGAAGTTTTTCAATGGCCACTTTAGCTTCTGGCTTGATAGTGTCACCAATCCCAAGAAGAGCGATGACTCCTTCACGATCAAACAGGAGTACCGGTGTATTCCCCCGCTCAGTAATAGCGGTCAATTTTTTCAAATCAAAACTAGGATGATATTCCCGAACAAGTGTAGCGTTACCAACCCAGTATTCTTTCCCAGCAATACGTCCTGTTACCCCCTTACCTGGAATATTGGCGAAATCAGTTACTGACTGGATCGGGACATGGTCTGCTGCTACTTGTTGAGCGATAGCATGAGCGATTGGGTGTTCGGAAAATTGTTCGAGCGATCCCACCAGACTGAGAGCGGTATGCGTTACTCCCCCTTCCATTACTTCTACACTTGTTAGGACTGGCTTACCAATCGTCAATGTCCCTGTCTTATCAATGACGAGCGTTGTTACCTTGTGCAGCGCTTCGAGGACGCTAGCGTTTTTGATCAGAATTCCCTGTTCAGCCCCTTTCCCAACACCGACTACCACTGCGGTGGGAGTCGCTAATCCCAAAGCGCAAGGACAGGCAATAACAAGCACGCCTACGGCCGAAAGTACCCCCAAAATCAGCGCATCGATCAAAGGAAAATACTGACTCCCGATGACTCCCCAGAGCGCCACCGTCAAGACGGCAGTAACAAGCACTACTGGAACAAAAACCGCCGAAATTTGATCAGCGAGCTTTTGTATAGGCGCTCGACTACCTTGAGCCGTCTGTACCATTTGGACTATATGAGCCAGTAGTGTTGCCTCACCAACAGCTGTTGCTCGCATAAGGAGTGTCCCTGACTGATTCACTGTTCCACCCACCACCGTATCACCCGAATGCTTCTCTACCGGCATAGGCTCACCAGTAAGCATCGATTCATCGACTCGTGACTCCCCTTCGATGACTGTCCCATCAACAGGAATCTTGGACCCTGGCTTAATACGAAGACTATCACCGACTACAACTGCTTCCAGTGGTATTTCTTGTTCTTGTCCATCCCGTACTACTAAAGCCGTTTTTGCTTGAAGGGAGAGTAGTTTTTCGATTGCTGCCCCTGTTTTTGCTTTGGCTCGCGATTCCAGATACTTTCCAAAAGTAACAAAACTAATCACAATAATAGTCACATCAAAATACGTGTCACTCGGAAGCCTAAGCCAGTCACGAACAGAAGGGAAGAGAGTAATCAGACTGCTATAGAAGTAGGCAGCCAAGGTACCAATACCAATAAGCGTATCCATATTCGCCACGCGAAAACGGACAAAGCGTACTACTCCCAAAAGAAAGGGTTTGCCAATCCAAAATAAGACAGTTGTTGATAGGAGGAATAGCACGACATTTAACCATTCCATAGGAAACGCGAGATTGGGCACTGAAGGAACAATCCGTGCAGTAATTTCCCAGAGCATCAAAGCAAACACCCACAGAGCTACCGGGAGACTCGCTTCAACCTTGAGCCGTTCACCAGCCAAGATATCACCCGCTTGAGTTGTCTTAATATCAGCTACCGGAACCAGCGTCTCTTTCCCCTCCAGCGAATAGCCAAGTTTTTCCAAAGACTGATTCATGACTGTAATCGAAACCTGATTCGGATCAAATTCTATTTGAGCCTGTTCAGTCGCTACGTTCACATCCACCGACTGCACACCAGCAAGCTTGGCAAGATCCCGAGTAATGATCGACGCACAACTTGCACAGTGCATGCCCTTTACCTGGTAGGTATTCTGGATCATAGGTCTTGTGCTTATCGAACCTGATACCAATTGGCCCGCCACTCACGCAGCATGGTGCCGCTTGTGGTTAGAAATTGTTCGACGGCATCAGCATTATCGAGCACCTCACTTCGACTCGATTTACGACGCACATCCTGAGTCATTACCACCCCCGCTTCATGATGAGCAATGAGCGCATTGAGAAAACGAAGATCAAACGTCTCATCAACCTCCCCCAATCTCGCGACTACTGGATCGCGTACTGGACGCTCATCGCCGTACCATTCCTTCTTCCACGCATAGAGCTCGTCAATAAGTTTTGGTTCACTTTGCTGAATTTCTTTGGCGAGTGTCGCTACTTCTGACCGCTGACTGTTTTCTGCCTGCTCTGCCAAAAGTATTACCCCCCGATGGTGAGCAATCATAGCATTGATATACCGGAGATCAATTCCTCGATCAGCCCGACCGAGATTCATCTCGTTTTTTGAATACATGGAAAGCTGATACTCCGGCGTGAAAAAATAACCAGCGCTCATGCCAACCAAAAAACTTACGACAACGAAAGCACCTATAAGTGACCAGGAAGGCTGTGACATAGGAGAAAGTACGTTGATTACGAATTATTATTTTATTGAACCTGAAAATTCCCTCGAAACATACCCATGCTGCAGCTAAAAGGAAGTCGGCCACTTTCTGTAGGAGTAAACTCGATAATATTTTCACCAGGTTTGAGTTGACGTTGAATCCCGAGTTCTGGAATCACAAAGCTTGAAGCGCACGTGTAACTCTCTTGTGAATCAACAATAAGCCGAGCCGGCACGCCGATGCGGAGAGTCGGCAACGTGCTCGGATGATATCCTCTTGCATCCTGAATAAGTCGAACCACTTGTATCCCATTTTCGAGAGGGGCCAAAGTATTTTCAGCTGAAATCTCTGTCTCAGGCAGCGCCGTGTTAATACCAAAGAGTTGCAGGCCATTGCGGATATTCCACCAGCCAAAAGCGATGAGCATAACAGCAATCAGTGGAAAAAAGACGGTCCGCGCTCTCGCTCCAAGCCAGGTCACCAATCCCCCAATTGCCAAAAGTCCCGGTACTGTACCAAGAGCAAAGACGGCCATCACAATCCCTCCCCACCATGGATCAGCTAGAGACACGACCGCCAGCTGTACAGCTTGAGTAAAACCGCAAGGCAAAAAAAAGGTCAATGCTCCA
>CAYNMD010000048.1:0-3507 GCA_964398485.1 uncultured Bdellovibrionales bacterium
GAGAAAAATTTAGGCAAAGTAATGCTCCACTGAGACGCTCTTGGTGATACCTGGGACAGCTGCACCCCAAGGAGGAGCATCACCCCTCCGGCAAAAAGCGTAAGGAGCGCCGTAAAAACAATAGACTGTGAAAGCCAATTACCAATAAATCCAAGGAGGGATCCTAAAAGAAAGAACCCACCAATGCGGCCAGCATGAAACCAGAGATGTGGAACAAATTTCCTCCATGTCGAAAGTTCAGGGTGCACTGCTTGGTAGCGAGCCGAAACTCCGAGCACCAGCCCACCCACCAGCGCAGCACAGGTCGATATCCCCGCTGTTACTCCTACTAGGAAAATAAGAGGGAGTTCCGATGTATTCACCTTGCCTACCGAAAAAAGTGATGACCAGCCAGTAAGTTTAAACAAAAGGAAAAGGAGTCCAAACCCAGCTAGACCAAAGATAAGTTTGCCATAAACAGCTGCCTCTCGAGAAAACCATGGTTCTGACGTAGCCGTTCCCCCTAGTCGATAACCGGCCTGTTCAATCACTGAACGAATCTCTGTTTCCTGGGGCGATTCCCCGACATATTCCACCACTGCCTCACCACGCTGAAAATTGGCTCGTACTTTAGTCACTCCAGAAATCTTTCCAAGATCTTCTTCCAGGAGCACTTCACAAGATCGACAGTGCATACCCTGAATATGTATTTTTTGTTGTGGCATAGAAAGAAATTATTTTTGAGCCAAATGCGTCACCTGAAGAATCTCAGCAATCATCGCCTGCTTCTTTTTTTCACTCCCCGTCTCCATGGCTTGTTTAAAACAAGAAGATAAATGTCCAGCCATGAGCTCTCGATGAGCAGAACGCAGGAGCCCCATCACCGCCAGATTCTGCTGCATAACGTCAATGCAGTAAGCATCTTCTTCGAGCATGTGCTCTATTTTTTCAAGTAAACTCTTTGCCTTGCGATAACTTATCCGAGCTTTTTCATGCTGAGCATGATGTGAGGCATGATCCATATATTTTACGTAATCAATTCTGTTGCTTTACCTTCTTCAGGTTATACCTCCCCCCCAGGTATGTCAAATCGACCCTCTCAATCACTTACGAGATACTTCAAAAAATACCTGGGATAGAAAAAAATAACTTCTCCTGCTATGCTACGAGAGTAACTCTATTCTTTGTCTCATCATGTCTTGGCTTTTCTCAAAATTTACCCTCATCAGCCTTTTCCTTATCCTTATAGTCGGTGGCGGGGCTTTTTGGTACTTCAATCAGCCTGGCGGCAAACAAGAATTTGCCCTCCAGTCACTCTCAGTAGTCAGTAAAGTTTCCAAACTTCTTCCCCTTGAAGAAGATACTAAAAAAGAGATCGAGGCTGTCCAGAAACTTTCTGAAGCTGTACTCAAAAAAGATGGGATAACTCGCACCTACCTCGTTATGCTTCAAAATAACTACGAACTCCGCCCAGGTGGTGGTTTTCTAGGGCAATACGCCGTAGTCAAAGTAAAAGATGGCGCCGTGGTTTCTACCTTTGTAGAAGATGCCAACCTCCTCGATCAGCGCATCAATATTAAAGTCACCCCACCCTATCCCCTCACCAGAAAGCTTCAGCTCAAACGATGGAAATTCCGTGACTCTAACTTCTCGCCAGATTTCCCTACCAATGCTGACAAAGCTCTCTACTTCTATCGCCTCGCTGGTGGTGGCCAACAGTTCGACGGGGTTATTGCTGTAAATTCAACTATTTTTGATCGCGCCCTAGAAATTACTGGTCCTATTCAAGTACCTGGTTATCCAGAAACATATACAAGCACCGATGGTTCACTCAAACTTCAAGAGCGAGTAGAGAAGGCCTATCTCGGTGACGATGTCGCCGCAGAGCTGAAGCAAAATCGTAAAGCTATCATGAGACCGCTTGCCGCCGAAATGGTCAAACGACTCACACAGATAGAAAATATTCCCAAAGTTCTCGAAATGGGTCAACAAGAACTCCGCGAGAAAGACATCATGCTCTTCTTTAAAGATCAGACGCTGCAAAAAATTGTCACCGATGCCAAGTGGGGTGGAGTTGTCAACACTGATTGGAAGGATGATTATCTGATGCTTGTCGATGCTAACATGGGAGCTCTTAAAAGTGATTACTACATGAAGCGGGCTATCGACTATGTTGTCGATTTTACTGGAGAGAAACCAGTTGCTATCCTTACCCATACCTACACCCATACCGCTACTCGGGGTGACTGGAAAACGAGTGACTACCACACCTATCTCAGAGCCTATGTCCCCGAAGGATCAACACTCCTCGAACGCAAACTCGTTGGTTACCCGCTCACTGACAAAGCCTTTGGTAAAACCTATTTTGGTGTCTTCGTTGATACCCTCATCGGTGGCTCTACCGCTGGTATGATTAAGTATCAACTCCCCGACACTATCAAACCAGAAAATTACAAACTCCTCATTGAAAAACAATCTGGTGTTGGTACTATCCCTGTGACGATCACTATCAAGACCAAAGAAAAAGAAATCAAGCAAACCGCTGACCTCAAGCGCGACCTTATTTTCTCCCTCCAGGAAGTAGAAGAGCGGAAATAAACCAATAAAAAATGCGGGCATCCCGTGAAGGACACCCGCAAAAGCACAGGGGACTGTGCCAGGAGGAGAAGGTCGGCCCGAGGTCTTTGCCTCGACACCAGATACTATCACAAAATCAGCGTTTTGTATCAAAACGTTAACACTCATCATACTAACTTGTCAAATTCCTTTTTATCCACTACAACGACTCTATAGCCTTATGTCTGAAATCTCTCCCCAACCAGAATCGCTCGCAGAAAATGACCACCGTAAGCTCGGCCAAAAGCTTGAACTCTTTACCTTTTCTGATCTAGTAGGATCAGGACTCCCCCTCTGGCTCCCCAAAGGAGCTACTATTCGGCGTATTCTTGAGCGTTTCATCGTTGATACCGAAATAGCCTGGGGTTACTCCCATGTGTACACGCCCGATATTGCCAAACTTGACCTCTATAAAACTTCTGGACACTACCCCTATTACAAGGACTCCATGTATGCTCCGATCGAAATTGACGAGCATGAATTCATGCTCCGGCCCATGACCTGTCCCCATCACTTCCAAGTCTACGCTGACAGACCAAGAAGCTATCGCGAACTCCCCCTCCGCATCGCCGAACTGGCCAAACTCTATCGCTATGAAGGCTCTGGGGAACTCTCCGGTCTCGTACGCGTGCGAAGTTTTTGCCTATCAGATGCTCATATCATCTGTGCTGACAAAATCCAGGCAGGAGAAGAGGTTGGACGGGCACTCGATCTTATCGAACATGTTGCTTCCGTTTTTGGTCTTACATTAGGAGAAAACTATTCTTACCGCCTTTCACTTGGCGATAGAAACGATGAGACCAAGTACTATAAAAACGACGCTGCCTGGGAAGAAAGCGAGGCCCTGCTCCGAGAGGTACTTCAAAAAAGAGGGGGTAATTTTGTTGAAGCCAATGGTGAAGCTGCCTTTTA
>CAYNMD010000049.1:0-3494 GCA_964398485.1 uncultured Bdellovibrionales bacterium
TGAGGTCGCGTCCGGAGTTGAACCGGAGTAAAGGGTTTTGCAGACCCGTGCCTAACCGCTCGGCCACGCGACCATATCTCATTTTTTCACAACATGAGAAGCCTAGCAAAGCCTGACCTGAGCGTCAATGAGGATTCTTTGTTACAATAAAAACATTACTTATGGGACTCTTTGCTTTTCTTATTCTTATTCAGCTTCTCATTACACTGGTTCACTGGATTATTTTTCAATCAGTGAGTCACTATTTTCAGTTGGAGGGAATAGTTGAGTACTATGTTTTTTGGGGATTTCTTCTCTCTTCTTTTTCTTTTTTACTTTCTAATATTGCTACGAGGTTGTTTCCTGGTCATTTGAGCCGTTTTGCTTATCGGATGGGAGCGCTCTGGCTTGGAACAGTTCATTTCTTATTTTTGGGAGCGACGGTAATTGCTCTCTTAGAAATTATTTCTTGGTTTCTCCATTTTCCTATGCCAGCATTAGCAGCTTGGGGAGTTTATATAGGAGCGCTTGGCTTTAGTGTTTATGCCTGGAAGAAAGGAAGAGAGATACAAGTCGTCCAGAAGATGGTATCTCTCCCCTATTTACCAACAGTCTGGCAGGGTAAGAAATTATTTTTCTTTGCCGATACTCATTTTGGTAATATCCATCGAGAGCGTTTGGCCCGGCAGATAACAGACATTCTTGAGAGAGAGAGACCAGATATTATCCTTATGGGTGGTGATTTCTTTGATGGTCCTCCTATTGAAGCTGACCTTGTAACGGCGCCATTTTATCCAGTGGTGGGTCATATCCCTACCTATTTTGTCTCGGGAAATCATGAGGAATATGGAAAGAAGGCTGATTTTTTACGGTCTCTTGAAGCGCATGGATTCCGAATTATCAACGATAAAAAAGTGGTAATTGATGGACTTCAGATAGTTGGTCTTGATTTTATGACAACTCGCACGGAAGCAGCTACGGCCATGACTTTGAAACATCTCGAGATCAATCCTTCCCTCCCCACTATTGTACTCAAGCATATCCCTCGTCATATAGAAATGATTGAGTCGCTCGGTGGGCACCTGATGCTCTGCGGACATACCCACCAGGGGCAGATGTGGCCGTTTAGTTTAGTGACGGAGTTTATCTACCGGGGTTTTGATTATGGTTTGAAATATTTTAAAAACCTCGCTGTTTACACAACGAGTGGGGCAGGAAGCTGGGGGCCACCACAACGGCTCGGTACAAAAACAGAAGTAATAATCTTTACGCTGGTGGCAAAATAAGAGAAACCCTGGGAATCCAGGGTTATTTTTTTGATTGAAGAGCTTTAAGTACTTTGGGAATTTTTTGAAAATCAGCAAGGAGAGTGGTTCTCATAGAGCCGTTGTAGAGCGCTGCAGCTGGGTGGTAGAGAGAAAAAAATACCTGTTCACCAATATCCTCAAAATTACGACGGAAAGCTTGTCCGTGTACCTCGGAGATTTTCTTGCCGGGGATAAAGTGTTCGAGAGCATGTCTTCCAAGGGTGATAATAATTTTTGGTTCAATAATTTTTATCTGTTCATGAAGCCACTCTTTGCAGGCTTCAATTTCTTCTGGCTCAGGGTCGCGATTATTCGGTGGCCGGTATTTTACGATGTTGGTTATGTAGATATCTTCTCGCTTGAGGTTAATGGAGGTGAGCATTTCTGAAAGAAATTTACCGGCAGCACCAATGAAGGGTTTCCCTTGGAGATCCTCATTTTTTCCGGGGGCTTCACCAATAAAGACGATATCAGCATCAGGATTGCCATCACCAGGAACAGCCTGAGTAGCCGTTTCTCGTAACGAGCACTGGCATTCAAGAATCATTTTCGTATTGAGAACAGTGAGTCGGTCACTCTTTGTCATAAGTGGAATGAAAAGTTTTCTAGTGCCAGGTGTATATAGAGTAGCAGCGATTGAGACGTTGTTACCTAGAGAAATTTAAACGATACTCCAGCCCCGAGGGGTCTCTTTGATCTTCCCCTTTACCTCAAAACCGCTCGCTAGTTTGTGTCCTCCCCCACCAAATTGGTGAGCGATAGCAGAAACGTCTATTCCATAGTGTTCAGATGCACGCAGACTTCCACGAACGGTATCCTGGTCACGCTCTGAAAGTACGAGGGCGAATTTGGCTTCGGGTACTGTCGAGAGGATTGATGCTACTTGGTAGATATCGTCGGGGGTAGCTTCACATTCAGTAATATCATACTGAGTTACTGCGGTAACCAAGAGGCCGTTTTCTGGAATGAAGCGAGCCTTCTCAAAGGCTTTTCCCCACAGTTTCATGGCGGATATTTGTTTATTGGTAAAGAGGACATTGGATATTTTAGCAAGAGGAGCTCCGAGCTTCATGAGTTGAGAGGCGATGTCCATTACTTGAGGAGAAACACTGGAATGTTGGAAATTTCCCGTATCAAAAAGAATGCCAGTCAGGAGAGCTGTAGCAATAGGCCTGGTAATTTTTGCCTTGATGTGATTTAAGAAAAGGTAGATGAGCTCACTCGAGGAGGAATATTGTGGATCAATCATAACGATATCGCCAGAAAGAGTGATGTCCGGATGGTGATCAATAAGAACAGTCACTTGATCCTCAGCAATGCGATCTACGAGGAGATGAAATCCTCGATCAACAGAATCGGCAGCAATTACAGTGGAATAAATTGTCCAGTCTACTTGATCAGGATGATAAAAGATAACATCACCAAAAAGAGGTCTGAGGAGTTCTGGAAATGGATCAAAGCAGACAATATCAACTGTTTTTCCAACTGATTCAAGATACCATTTTAACGCTAAATTTGCCCCGACAGTATCTGGATCTGGTCTTTTATGGGCCACGAGAAGGAATTGGTGGCCATGTTCTATAACATATTCGAGTGTACGAAACTCTTTACCAAAGTAGCGCATGAAGAGAATGTAGAGAGTGATTACTCAGAGTGAATTTGTTTGAGTATTTTTTCGATCTCATCGAGTCCTTGGTTGGAGGTATCAATGGCAAAAAAAAGTTTGGGGAGTGGTTTGGTAGCGAGTCTCATTCGAAGTTTCTGTTCGAGACTTTTTTGTTCATGACGGAGGGTTTCCATAGCGTAACGAGTCTCTGTTTCGGGAAACACACTTACAAATACTTTGGTTGAACGCAGATTGTGAGCGGTCTCGACCCTCACTACGGTAACGAAAATCCCGTGTTTCCAGGAAACGGCTCGCTCCAAAAGCTCCCCTACAATAGAATGGATAAGTTCATTAATTTTTGTAATGCGGTCTGACATAAAAGATTTGGAAGTGCCCCCACTAGGAATCGAACCTAGATCTTTCCCTTAGGACGGGACTGCTCTATCCATTGAGCTACAGGGGCGGCTAAACAATGATAAAAATACAAAGAAGACGGAGGGTGATTGTAGCAGATAGTAACTTTTGAATCAATCCTCCCCTTCTATCATACGGAGTTCTTGAAAAAAAGAAAAAATCCATTGCTGGACTTATAAGAAGTGGAC
>CAYNMD010000050.1:0-2947 GCA_964398485.1 uncultured Bdellovibrionales bacterium
CCAGAGCGCGGTGCCTTACCACTTGGCTACTCCCCAAATTAGAACACAGCTATCCTAGCGCAATTTGAGCCTTCTTTCAAGTCTTTTCTCTTAGATGCGGAGGTAGCGCCTGATAGCAATATAGCTCGAGATGACCCCCAAAAATACACCCGAAAGCATGGTGCTTAGGCTAAGTAGAGGGAGGTGTTCAAGGAATACCTGAAATAAGTCCCCCTGAGGAAAGGCACCCTGGGTAAATCCGCGCACCCCGTAGGTAGCCCCAGCCAAGAGAAGGAGGGTAATGAGGCCAGCAGAGAGGCCATAGAGCATCCCTTCAAAAATATAAGGCATGCGTACGTAGAGATTGGACGCCCCAACAAGACGCATAATCTCAAATTCTTGGCGATGTGAGTAGATGGTAATACGGATAGTATTAAACGTAATAAGGACTGCGATGAGAGCGAAGGCAATACCGACAGAGAGACCAAATTTTTTGGCAGCCAGACTAATCGTATTGAGCCGATCAAAAATACGTTTATTCCGCTCGTAGTTAATACGGCTAATTTCTTCTTTATATTCGGACTGATTGAGGACTTGAGCAATCTTTTCATAATCACTCTGATTCTTGGCACGAATAACCAAAGAAGCAAGGAGTGGATTTTCCCCAATTTCCTCAATAGCTTGGCGGATCTCTGGATCGTTGTTGCTCTGATCAAGGAACTCTGTCAGGGCTTGATCGCGGGAAATGTACTCTACTGATTCGATCTCACGGAAACGCTTGAGGTTCTGCTGAATAGTAATGATGCGTTCTTCGACAATATCGGGATTGAATGAAACAGTAATATTGACTCGATTTTCAAAATTTTCGACTACCAAATTTGCCCCAAGACTAATCAGAAAAGCCACACTAATAATAAACAGTGAGAGCGAGAGGATGGAAATAGTAGCGAGAGAAAGCCAGCCATTGCGCCGGAAATTTATCATCCCCTCTTTGAGAGTGCGCCACAGTTTAAGCGTGCGTTGTTTCCACATAATCTTTTAGAGAAAATACTTGCTTTTGGCTTGATCATGAGCAATATGACCATCTTGGATGGCAATTACTCTCCGATTGATAGCGTCCACTACTTCCTTTTTATGAGTAGCTACAATAACGGTCGTTCCGTAGGAGTTGATTTCGAGCAAGAGATCAGTGATGTCCTTGGTGGAGATGGGGTCAAGATTTCCGGTTGGTTCGTCAGCGCAGATGACGGTGGGGTGATGAATAAGTGCTCTTGCTATCGCTACGCGCTGTTGTTCCCCACCAGAGAGTTCTCGGGGGAATTTATCAGCTTTCTGTGAGAGACCAACAATATCAACAATCTCATGCACCTCATCACGAATTTGTTTGGCTGGAAGTCCATCCACCTCAAGAGCGTAGGCAATATTTTCAAAAACTGTTTTTTGTGGCAAAAGTTTGAAATCCTGAAATACCGTACCGATATTGCGCCGGTAAAAAGGAAGCAGATGACTCGCAATGTCTTTGATAGCGCGGTCTTTGAAGTATACGGTACCTTCGGTAGGCTGTTCTTCGGCATAGATAAGCTTCATGAAGGTTGATTTACCGGCACCGCTTGGTCCAACCAATGAAATAAATTCCCCTGGCATAATCGTCACATTGACACGTTCGAGTGCCGCCATGCCGCCAGGGTAAATTTTGGTAACGTTATCAAATCGAATGAGGGGAAGTGTGTTTTGGTTCATACAAAAACAAAAGAGCAAACCAGGTCCGCAAACAAAAACAAACTAATGGTTCTGAGTTCCTCTATATTGTAACCCACTCTCAATGAACTTGTCCAAGTTTCCGTCCAATACACCAAGAGCATCGCTGGTTTCGGTGTTGGTACGATGATCTTTCACGAGAGTATAGGGATGGAGAGTGTAGGTGCGAATCTGACTTCCAAAAGCTACTGATCGTTCTTCGCCCTTGAGTTTGACTCGCTCTTTTTCCTCAGTCTCTATTTTTTGTTGAAGAAGTTTTGAACGAAGAAGTTTCATAGCCTGATCGCGGTTTTGGAGCTGAGAACGTTCGCTCTGACAACTTACCACTATACCACTTGGGAGATGGGTAATTCGTACAGCAGATTCTGTCTTGTTGACGTGCTGTCCACCAGCTCCACTGGCTCGAAAAGTATCGATCTTGAGCTCTTCGGGCTTTATTTCGATATCTTTGGAGGTTTCTGGCAAAATAGGTAAAACTTCTACCGAGGCAAAAGAAGTTTGGCGAAGATTATTGGCGTTGAATGGAGAAAGGCGGATCAATCGATGGATACCATGTTCACTGCGGAGGTAGCCGTAGGCGGAATTTCCTCGGATTTCGATGGTAGCATTTTTAATACCCGCTTCATTTCCGCGAGTCTCATCAACCACGATGGCTCGCCACAGAGCACGCTCAGCATACCGCAGGTACATGCGCAGGAGCATCTCAGCCCAATCCTGGGCCTCAGTTCCTCCAGCTCCACTCCGTACGGTGAGGAGGGCATGGCCGGCATCGTAGGGGCCGCTCATAAGGAGGGCTGTCTCCCCTTTTTGAAGTAATTCTTTGATATGACCGAGTGATGTTTCAAGACCCCGTTCATCATCTGGGGAGAGTGTATCAAGTCCGAGAAATTCCTCAATATGCGCAAGCTCTGTTTCGAGTGACTCAAATTCAGCTCGTTCTGACTCCAGTGAGGAGAGTTCTTGCATGAGCTCTCTCGCAGTCTCTGGATCATCCCAAAGATGAGGATTTTCTACTTTCTGCTTGAGTTCGGTGATACGAAGACCTTTTTTCTCCCAGTCAAAGATAGTCCCGCAAGCGGGAGTATTGTTCTTGAAGAGTAGCGAGTTGTCTCTTGAGATCTTCGATCATATTTCTTGAGCCGATGACCAGGATCGAACTGGTGACCTACGCGTTACGAGTGCGTTGCTCTACCAACTGAGCTACATCGGC